>CAZETM010000529.1:0-6749 GCA_964514885.1 uncultured Polyangium sp.
CAATCGTATCCATGGACGAGATCCCCTCGAGAACTGGCGATGTCGAGCCCGTTTCAGCTTGGCTTGTACTACGACCGCGGCGGATGCCGTGAGAAAAAATCGGCAGCGGTTTCGTCTTTCAAGACTGACAACGCGCGTCGAGGTGGATCTCTTGGGAGTCAACGCAATGACGAGCTGCCGCCCGTGAGCTCTCCCAGACGCCGCTTGATACGCTCGCCGAGGACATTTGGAATCTGGGCCGCAAGCTGAAGCGCTCGTTCGAAGTGCCGCCGAGCCTCACGAGCATGCCCATGCCGGACCTCCGACAAACCTCGCGCCTCGATGACTTCGATACGCTCTTGACCCATCGAATATCGGGACGAGCGCAACTCCAGCGCATCCCATGCGGCATCGTCGCTCGTGTCCGAAGTAGCAAGCTCGATCATCGAACAAAACACGTCGGCCGAAGGCACGGTGAGTGGCCCCGCGCCTTCACCACGCACGCGCAACGCAAGATCACGAGCCAACGTCAGATCGCCTCGATAAAGCGCCGTTCGAGCCTCCAGCAGCACCGTATCCGGACGCGAGGTACCTGCCGCCCAACGCTCGTTCATGCTTTTCACGCGCGCCACGTGCGGCGCTGCATCATCGAGTCGGTCCATCCAATAGAGAAACTCGCCCAAGTTGAAATGCCCGCAGAACTCGAGGTAGTCCTGACCAAGCTCGCGTCCGAACGCGATGACGCGTTCGAAGTCGGCCACCACGCGAGCGGTATCACCTTGAGAAGCGCGCAACAGCCCGCGACCGTTGATCGCGCCTGCCAAGTGGAGCACGTCGCCGTGCGCCTCACACAACGACACAGCACGCTCGAGCGTGACCTCGGCAGCCGACAATCGGCCAATTCCCTGCTCCAGAAAGCCGAGCAGCATGAGCGAGATCACCTGCGTCTCATAGCCCTCTTCACCAAGCGCTGCGGCTTCTTCCGCTGCTCGCTCGAGTGCGGCAACAGCTTCTTCGAAGCACGAAAATCGACAACTAGAGCGGCCGATCCCGAGCAGCAAACGTGCCGACAACGCAGGCGTCGTGCGTCCTTCCGCAAGCGCTTTCGCGGCAAGCACCTTGTCGCGTGAAGCCACATGATCGCCCATCCAATCAAGCGCCGTGGCTTCGTCGAGAAGAAATTGCGCGTGCTCGATGGTGTCGTCAGGGTTTGTCTGGGCACGTGCCTCGGCAAAATCAAGCAGTGCATCGTGATAACGACCCACGCGGTAACGCATGAGCCCGCGCCCTCGGTACGCGTCACGTCGATGCCGTCGATGCCGCGATTGACTTATCGGTGGCTCGGTACGCACGGCTTCGAGCGTGTGCGGATCGGGTTCGTCATGATGTAACCCCAGCGCGAGACGAGCTTCGGATTGTTCGAGCGCCAGCGTGTAAAAACGTTCAGCATCGACGTACGCATGACGCGCTTGCGCAGCCTCGGCGAGACGCAAGTACGCGTCCTCCGCGACGTTGAAAAACCCGGCTCGCGCTGCGTGATATGCGAGCTGAGGCAAGCGTAAATCTTCGGCCGGACTGTCGAGAGCGTTCGGTGCATCCCGGTAATACTCGACGGCGGCCAGATGGATTTTACGTCGCAGAGGCTCAGGAACTCCACGCACGATGGCTTCGCGCACGAGGCCATGACGAAAGCCAACGCGCCCTCGTCGTTGCCGCCGGAGCACACCGGCTGCCAAAAGCCGCTCGATGCCAATTCGTGCATCAAGTGGGAACTCGTCTACGCCCGCTGCGCTATCGAGCCTACGCACGATTCCGCTCAGAATCCCCGAAACTTCTTCCGGTGTGACTTCGACGCCGACGGTTGCCACCAGGCGCGCGTGTGCACGCTCCGCTGGGGACAACGCATCGATTTCACGGTGTGCAAGCCACTCGATGAGCGGCAGATCCGGGACCCGATCGATCTCGTCTGTTGCCACGTAAAACCCCCTTGCCCCTTCATGGCGGCGCACGATGCCCGCCCCCTTCAAACCGCGAACCAACTCGACAAGCAGCAGAGGAATCCCCTGCGTGCGCTCAACCAATCGGCGCACGGCCGACTCCGGAACGTTTTCTGCTGGATGCAGCAAAGCTCGACACAACGCCGCTGCGCTCGGCGCATCCAGCGACCCAAGCTCCATCGGCTCGTAACGCGCAGCGCGCTCACCCCACGACGGCCGAATCTCACGAAAAACAGGCCGCGACATCGCACACACGAACAGCGGCGCACATGCCTCCGCAAGCGTTGCGTACTCGAGGATCGACAACGTTGCGTCATCCGCGAAGTGCGCATCGTCGAGCACGACGCACAAGGGAGTTCTTTCGGCGCGTCTACGCAACGCCTCACCTCCCGCCACGGTCAACGTTGCGCGCAGAGCGAACGGAGCCGCTTCCAATGCTTTCAGGCCGGGAAAGTCCGTTGCGTCTTCGGTTTGTGGACCGATCCAACCAAGCGCCAGCGCCAACGCCGCTTCGGCTTCTGGACTGCTCGCCGTGCCCAAACGATCGCGCAACGTCGCTCGCCGCGCTTCGGGATTTACCCACGAAGGCAATCCCAGCGCTCCGACCAGCAAGTCGCGAACACAGTCACCACCACCCACGAGCGGCTCACGCGCACGCAAATCGAGCACGACGACCGCAGGAGCCAGCGAGCGAAGGCGTTCGACGAGGAGCCGTCTCAGATGGCTTTTTCCATGCCCCGCTTCACCGATGACGGCCATGATGGACGGCGTCTGCTCGCGCGTTGCACGCACAGCACACGACGCGAGAGCTTCGAGCACGTCGTCGCGTCCGACGAGCGGCGGACCTGCGTAACCAAGACGCGTCGTCGGATCGGTCGTGATGGGGAACTCCCGTTCAGCTACGGCAGGCGCCCCATGCAGCGCCGAAACTGCGCTCAAGTCGGCTTCCGTGAGGACAGCTCGCGCGGCTGGCGAGAGCACGATCGGAGCGGTTCCTTCAGGCAAAATCGCGCGATCGGCTCGCGCAAGCTGCGGACTGAGCAGCCGCTTCGAGCCATCCGGTCGAACGGCCACCAACACGTTCGCCAAATCCACCCACACGCGCTCGCAAATCTTTCGTTCGACCAAGTCCTGCGCGGCACGAAGGGACAATCGCGCCGGGTTTTCGACTCCGTCATGGCCAAACGCCACGACATACCGCCCTACCGTGGCACGCATCACGTACCCACCAATCGCTTCGATACGTGCTCGCAACGCGACTGGATCGAGCGGCGAAGCGAAGTGGAGCAGACTCACCGTGCGGCGCTCACTCGGCGCAGACACGGCTCTGGGTCGTGAGTCAGCGGGGGGTTTCAGCGTCCGATCAACTGCGGATGGCTCGACAACTTGTACGACCCCGTCGGTCAAGCTCAGCGCACCACGTTTGGCGGGGCTTACCGCGACGATCGCCTCACGAAGCGTCTGAGCGCTCGGGTATCGCGCCGCCGGATTCTTCTCTAGACACCGAAAAACGATTTCCTCGAGCGCCGGTGGGATCGGAGCGTGCGTTGGGTTCCCGAGCGTTTCCCGCGCCCGCGAACGCGCCAAGACAAGCATCGGCTCGATGGCCGCGGAAAGCCGAATGGGCCGGCGACTCAAGTGTCCTTCACGCACAGCCGCCGGTGGGCCCCAAAAAGGCACCTGTCCGGTAAGCAATTCGTAAAACATTACTCCCACAGCATAGATATCCGCCCGAACATCAATATCCGTGCGAGCTTCGCATTGCTCCGGAGACATATATTCCAACGTGCCAGCCATGGTCGTGGACGGAGCGATGATGCCGTCTCGCGTTGGATTTTTGGTGATACGCGTGGACAGGCCGAGATCGATGATCGTGGCATGGGCCGTTTGGGCGTCGAGCAGCACGTTTTCGGGTTTCATGTCGCCATGGACGAACCCTTTTGCGTGAACGGCGGCGAGGGAATCGAGTAGAGCGATGGTGATGGCACAGGCATCACGGGCTGCGAGCGGTTCTTTGCGCGAGCAGATAATTTCGGAGAGCGGCGTGGCTTCGACGAGGTCCATGACGATATAGGGCATGGCTGGCCCGAGTTCGCCGAATTCAATGACGCCCGGAACATACGGCGGGCCGACGTATTGGAGAGCGCGTAATTCTCGACCGAAACGGCGGGCCGAATCGGTGGGAGTCGGGTGAGCGAGCTTGATTGCGACGCGTCTTTGGGCATTGGAAAGAGCGCAAGCGACGTACACGGTTCCGAATCCACCTCGTCCCAGGATGCGCTCGGTGCGGTAGCCTGGGAAAAACGGCAACGGGTATTCGGACTCGGGGCTCGATGCGGACGCGGTTGATTCCACCGTAGGCGGCCCATGGAGGGGGCAGCCCGCGAAATCAACGCGCCGCCCGCATACCGCGCAGCGCGACGCTTTTCGCCCAAAACGGTCGCTAGACATCAAGCTTGGTTCCTGCGAGCTTCGAGATCATGGCTAGTAAAGAAAAACGGTGATCACCTGTTCCGTGTACGCATCGGAGTCGAACCGGCATTGGGTATGATAAACATGTGTCGTGGGCAAATCGCACACTTCACTGCATGGCCCCACCATGGTGATCATTCCGCACGGTACCACGGATTCGCCCTTGACGTGTCCGGCAGCGCATTCACGGGCCTCGTCACGTGAATAGTCTACATTGGTTTCGATGTAGCAGGATTTCAGAAACGGGTTTGACAAGAAAATGTTACCCCAGAAGGCGCCCTCTTCGCCAGGAGAAAGCCCGATTCCTTCGTCGTTCCCGCTGAGCGTCGGAGCACTGCCGCGCATCGAGATCTCGACTTCCTTACCGTAAAAATTCGTCCGTGCTGCCAAACATGCGCTCACCCATTGTTGGCCGGTTTCGTCGAGGGGCGCATCGTGCCACTCTGGGGCCAACCCAGACCTTCCGACGAACACTTCCTCAATTACGGTGCGGTCTGAATCCTCCCAGTAGAATTCGAATTGCTTATTGGGTGAAAACGCACATTCGAAGGCGTATTTTAGAAACTTCCGCGCCCGCGCCCCTTCCGGTGTGTGCTTCTCGAGGAGCTTCTTCGTCTCGGGCAACAGCTTGTCATACCGCAGCGGACGCAGCGCGAGTTCATACGCAAGATCGGGAAGGAGCTCTTCAGGTCTTATCCCATTAGGTTGCTGACCGGCTTGGATCGAAGTGTTTTCCTGACCTTCCGATACGGGATCTTCGCTCATCGCACATCCCGTACCCAGACCGATCAATACCGATACGAACGGAAACAGTCCGAGTTTGAAATTGTTAAACATGTTCCCCCCACAAGCCCCCAAACGAACTTGGGGTACGATAGCGCGAAATCCGGAGTAAGCACACGATCAGTTGATCTTGGAGTACGGGCGGTGTCACATCGAGAATTGGTACAAACACGACGATCCAAGGTGTCCGTGTCGTCAAAAAGAAGGGAATGCTCTGATTGCCGAATTGGGGCTTGGCCGGACACTCATTCGGGAATTACCTGAATGACATGACGGTGGCAGTTGTGAACGAGTGGAGTTTTCGTGATTGGACGAAAGATGGAAAATGCGATTGTTCTCCAGTCGCTTTCGGAGCATATCAACAAGAGCACGGTCGACTGAGCGCGGGGCGCGTTGCGACGACCATGAGCGATGGCCTTTTACTGGGGGGACACGACGAGATGGGACAAACGGACGCTTCGAGCGGCAGTGGGGCTGGCGAAGAAGCTCTCGACGAGCCACGCGAGGACAAACCCTTGCCAGCGGGCACGGACATTGGCGGCTACGTTGTCGAGCGACGCATCGCGCGCGGCGGGTGCGGATCGGTCTATCTGACGCATCGCACCGGGACATCGGAACCGGTCGCCGTGAAAATTCTGCACCCGACACTGGCGCCCATGCCCAAGATGATCGACCGGTTCGTTCGCGAGGTCGCGCTGTTGCGACGCATGCGTCATCCGAACATCGTCGCGATCGAGGAAGTGGGATCGATGGCCGATGGCACTCCATTTTTTGCGATGGAATACCTTCCTGGAATGACGCTCGATGCGCTGCTCGCTGCGCGTGGACGTCTTTCGCCCGAAGAAGCGCTAGCGATCATGGAACCGGTATGCGCGGCGCTTGGTGCAGCGCACGCGGCGGGGATCGTGCATCGAGATGTCAAGGCGAGCAACGTGATGGCGTTGGGCGGCCCAGGAGACCCGGTCAAACTGCTGGACTTTGGCATTGCCAAACTGGTCGAGCCCACGTCATCGGGCGCCGGTTTGACCTCGGTGAATCGACAAATCGGGACGCTCACGATCATGGCCCCCGAACAGCTTTTATGCGCCCCGGTCGATGCGCGTACGGATGTATATGCACTAGGGGCGTTGCTTTATCGGCTGCTCACCGGAAGGCTTCCATTCGAATCGCCGTGGCCCGGGGAGCTGGTGCGCAAACACCTGGAAGAGCCGGCGCCGCGCCCGAGCGAACGAGTGCCCTTGTCCCGCGAGCTGGACGCGGTCGTGCTGAAGTGCCTGGAAAAACGCCCCGAGCGTCGATATGAATCGGTGCACGCGCTGATGCGGGCGCTGAGGCACGCGATTTCCGCCGGAACGGGCCATTCGTCGACTGAGGAATTGGCACGGTTTGCCGTGGGGATTTTCGTCGAATTGCGTTTGCGCGCCGACGCCGAAGACGAACCCGATGTTTTTGCCACCGAAATAGAACGAGTCCTTTCGACGGCGGAAGAACAATTCCGCAACGGATCGTTCTTGTTGT
>CAZETM010000530.1:0-6744 GCA_964514885.1 uncultured Polyangium sp.
CAGATCCACGGCATCCAAAAGCTTTCGAGCGGCAGACGCACTGGCCGCTTCGAATACTTCGTGACCAGCTCGGCGCAACACGAGCACCAGCGAGAGTCGAAGCCCATCGTCGTCTTCGGTGACGAGAATCCGCAGCATGGGTTTAGTTACTGCTTCCCAATTGCATCGTCATTTGATCGGCTCGATAATGCTCGTATCGGAGGTTGTCACGGTGAACGTTGCCTGGAGTGTTACGGATTTGCCGGGATCCATTTCCTTGGCACAATAAAATGTTTTCTGCAGTCGCACGCAACCGCCAAGATTGAGGCTCGCTCCGAGCGGCGGTGGTTGATTTCCCCACCAGCTTTTTTCATTCAATGCCGATTCGGGCACGTCGCAGACATACCGAAAGTAAAGGAAGGGGTTGGGGTATTTGGGGTTGAAATTGACCCCGTCAACGCTCACGTGGCACCCATTCACCCGGGCTACCGCTCCTTGCGCAATGGTGATGGACGAAGAGTCCGGGCTCTTGCACGCGGCAATGAAAAGAAGCATCAACACCAGGGTCGGCACTGTCGGGAGGGTTTTCATTGGCACGTTCCAAAGCTGTAGCCACCAGGTTTGCAATTTTCACAGGCACGCAACATATCCGAACAGCAAGTTCTGCATGCCGACCGATCCATCGAGTGTTCGCAACTGTTGTCGCATAATGGTTGCTGTTTCCTGCACTTTTCTGGGTCGGTGCATACGGTCACCATCTCTCGTCGTGGGCCGCAAGCGACAAGCAGGACCGCGCTCGAGAACACCGGAACAATCCATCGCACGTGGGCCTTGCTGGGAACAAAGCCAAGGGAAATGGCGATTCTGTGCTCCCTCCCATTGCCCAAGTTCATCCGTGCTCGGTTATCATGGTCGCGTGCGGAAGTCAAAGAACCATGTTGGCGGGAAGCACGTGCAAGACGTGCGCGCGTGGCTTCATCAAAAGTTCGCAGAAACTTGCACGACGACTTTTGCCGGGTAGAACGGAGGGAAAGGGAGCACCGCATGAAGAACTTTCACTTGCGTATCGCTGCGATCGTGTTGTTCAGTTCGTTTGCTGGTGCATCGGGCGCATTTGCCTCGGCAGACGACGGCACTAACTTCGCCCCAAACGTTGATGGTCAGACCGTCGCGCCGGTCGTCGGCGAGGATCAGCAGAGTCAGTTAGGGGCATCCAGCGGTGCGGAACCGTGCGGCACGCAAACGATGCAATGCACGGTTACGTGGAAAGCCGATTCTGACGTCTGTAAATCTCAGAATACGACGAGCAACTGCACCACGAAATACCAGGGCGATCATGCGACGCTCGATGAAGCGAAGGCGCGGTGTGAGCACATCCATGGGGTCACGCTCAACTCTGGAGTCTTATCATGCGGGCCATGCTGGGTCCTCAAAAGCACACAGGGCGACTGTTTGGAGCGCTGCAAAGATCTGTGCGTACAGCTATGGGAGAAGTGCCGCGACAATTGCCCAAGAAAAGACAGAAATTGTTTGTCTGAGTGCAGCAATGCGCTTGCGACTTGCAACCGTGAATGCGATAGAAAGTGCAGGTGAACATGATCGAAGTGAAGTATCAATTCAAGGGCAATGTTCAGCGGGACGTCATTGTGCGGCTGTTCAACGTCAAGCAAGTACGGGCGGACGATAGTTCCGCCCCATGGGATATCAGCGTGACCATTCTATGGGGCGACGAGGTTGCTTTTAATCACCCACTTGCTGGGATAGATCCTCTGCACGCCGTAGAATTGGCCGCGAAGTATGCGTCCACCTACATCAGCGGCCGGGCACAGGATGAGAATGGCACGCTTGAACCGTCTATCACCAGTTGAACGGTCATGCTGACGCACGGATGGTCCCAATGGGAACCACCGCCCGCGGCAAACGCTGTCGGAAATCTGGCTGCGCTACGCACGTCACCAGCGTTTGTCCAGGCTGACGATCGCACTCTGCAGCTCGTTCGAGGTCACGGTCCTCGGGAAGCCGCGAGGCTCGTTGCGTCTGCGCTCGCAGCGGATCCAGGGTTTGACCACACCCTGTTCGTCGGACCGGACGCCGTTCTCGATGAAGCGCTCGCGGAGTTTGGCCTGCCAACCCTCGGCGCGCGATCCACGTTCGACGCGAGCGCGTTGGCCGCGTTGCTTCCGGTCACCTTGCAACTCGCATGGGGACCGATTGATCCGCAACTCGCGCTCGATTGGCTCACGCTGCCCGAGTTGCCGCTCGATCCTTCCGTCGCCGCGCGTTTGGCCGAGACGCTTGGAGTTTGGCCCGCTGTGGGCAATCCCGCGTGGCGGTTGGTCGTCGATTCACTGCCTAAAGCCGATCCGGCTCGAACCGTGCTGCAGACGGTGTTCGCGCCATTGGCCGATCGCCATGCGCAGATTCGCGTGCGCGATTTCCTCCCGCGTGTCGAGCTGCTCGAACGTTGGGCCCGCACGCAGTCCGCTACAAGCGCCGCGCATGCGCTCGTCGTAGCTCAAGCGCAGCTCCTGCGCGCACGCTTTACGCTGGCCGAGCTAAGTCGTTTGTCGCCACCAAAGCTCGATGCAGTGCTCGCGAGCATCATGGGAGATGCCTCGACGGTGCAGCGTCCACCGCTGGCAGGTTATGCCGCAGTCGGCCTGCCTGGAGGCGTCGGTGGCCCGGTTAGGCGGATCGTCTGGTGGAGCTTTCACGAATCGAGCGCACGTCGGACGCAGGTTGCTTTGCGCGCTTCGGAACGTCGAGCGCTCGCGTCGATTGGCGTGACGTTGGCTTCACTCGGGGACGCGGTCGGTGCCGCGGCAGTTCGTGCACGTAGACCGCTGCTCCAAGCCGAACAGTCGCTCATTCTCGTCGCCCCGAGGCGTAACGAAGCTGGCGAGCCAACGCAGCTTCATCCATTGTGGGACGAAATCATCGGCCGGCTCGATAACCCACGCGACGAACGGCATCTCATCGTAGATGCCCCAATGCTTGGAAAACCCGCAGCTCGGACGACGGTCATGGTTACGCGTTCAATGCCTCCGCCTCGTTCGTATCGCGCATCGCTTCCGATTGCGCCTCGTCCAGCGGATTCTCCGTCGAGCTTGTCGAAATTGCTGGGCTGCTCGTTCAGTTACGCGCTGGACTACGTGGGCCGTCTTCGTCCACGGACATCCCCGAGGCTCGTGGTCGAAAGCCGATTGCATGGTTTGCTCGCGCATGAAGTCCTCGCTGAAGCAGCTCGTCGCAGTGGTTTGCTTGGCCGAACCCACGATGACGTGCGTCGAATTGCCGTGTCCATTCTGGATGCGTACTTGCCCACGCACGCGGCGTTGCTGTTGTTGCATGGTCATCAGCAAGATCTCGTGCTTCTGCGCGATGCGCTTGGACAAACAGCGGAGCTACTTTCGCGCGTAATGGTTGCCGAAGGGCTTCAGATTCACGCGATCGAACAAGAAATCCGCGCCGATGTTCGCGGGCGGGTATTACGCGGCACGCCCGACCTCGTGCTCATGGATGCCGAAAAACGCCTCGTGCTGCTCGATTTCAAGTGGTCCGGCGAAACCTATCGGCGTGAGGAATTGCGCTCCGGAACGTTTCTGCAATTGGCGGCATACGCAATGATGCTTCAGCGCTCGGGACATGTCGTGCGATCATTCGGGTACTTGATTTTGCGCAGTGGGCGATTGCTCATCCGCGGCGAGCCATTGGCATTTGCCGAGCGGGTTTCTGCGGCAGGGTCGAGCGAAACGTGGATCGCGACGGAAAGCGCGTGGGACGAACGAATGGCCGAGTTATCGCGAGGTGAGCTTGATGCGGCAGGAGTGACGACGGACGAGCTGGCACCTTTACGGACGGCGATGCTTGATCGAGGCCGACTTCTTTTGCCTCCGCCGTGCACGTATTGCAAACTCGATCTGCTTTGCGGCCGAGAGAATGGCACCTCATGAAAGGTCGCATCGACATCATTTCTGCGAGTGCGGGGAGCGGGAAAACCACTCGATTGGCCCGTGAGCTGGAATTGGCCGTGACCGAGCGGGGCATTTCCCCCGATCGCATCGTCGCCATGACGTTTACGCGCAAAGCCGCCGCCGAGCTGGTTGGTCGAGGGCGCGACGCACTTTTGCGCAAAGGCCGACCGGACGACGCTGAGTTATTCGCTGCAGCGCGTATTGGCACAGTCAATGCCGTCGCCGGAATGCTCGTGGCGGAATTCGCTTTTGAAGCTGGTGTATCTCCCGAGCTCATCGTGCTTGACGAAGTTCGAGCGACTGAAGCATTTCGGCGTAGCTTGGGAGATGTCGTCTCGCGTGACGATCTGGACGAGCTGGCGCGTTTGTCTGGTCGATTCGATGAATTCCCATGGTTATCGATTGTGCGCGAAATAGCGGATGCGGCCAGAACGAATCATTTGGGTATCGATGCGCTTGGTGCGGCGCGTGATTACAGCCTGCGCAGTTTCTTTGAATTGTTCGACGCAACAAGCGAAGTTGCCGATTCGCTCGACGTGAAGCTCGAAACGGCGCTCGAAAAAGCGATTGTCGCGCTTCGAGCGGCGCAGGAGAGCGGGACCGATACGACGAAAAAGTCCGCCGAGGTCCTGGTGGTTTACGAACGTGCCTGGGCAAATTTGCACGCGAAGCGATCGTTGCCTTGGTCGGATTGGGTGGATCTTGGGCAACGAGCCGCGGCGGTCAAGTCGGATGCAGCGTGCGAAAACGTGCGTCGAGCGGCCGATGTGTTGCTTCGGCATCCAGGGTTTCGCGAGGACAACGAATTGGCCATTCGGTTGTGTTTCGACTTGGCGCAGCGAGCGTTAACGGCTTATCAACGTTTCAAAGTCGCCAGACGAGCCATCGATTTCATTGATCAGGAAACGATTGCTTTATCGCTTCTCGCGCGTCCCGACGTGCAAGAAGTGCTTGCCGACGAAATGGCTCTCGTGCTCGTCGATGAATTCCAGGACAGCAGTCCGCTCGAATTGGCTTTCTTCCTCGCCTTGTCCCGCATCGCGCCGCATAGTGTGTGGGTCGGTGACCAGAAGCAAGCCATTTATGGGTTTCGCGGGGCCGACCCGGCGCTCATGGAGGACGTCGTGGGCGAGTTGCTTGCGGGATCCGAGCCCGAGACGTTGAAGATAGGTCGTCGAAGTCGCGCGCCATTGGTGCATTTGATGAATGGGCTGTTCGTGCCGCCATTCGTCGAGGCGGGGCTTTCGGCGGCTCGCGTAGAGCTCGAGCCCGGCGAATCGAGCGATCCACCGGCACTCGGGCCATGTGTCGAGCGATGGCGTTTCGATGCGCAAACACAACACGCTGCCATTCTCGAACTCGCTTCGCACGTGAGGCATTTGCTCGACGATCCCGACGTGCTCGTCCGTGGTGAAGGCGGAACATTGCGGCGCGCGCGTCCGGGCGACGTCGCGATCTTATGCCGGCGCCGTGAAACGTGTCTTTCGGTGGCCGCAGCGCTGGGCCAAGTCGACGTGCAGGCCGAGATTGCGCTTGGTGGATTATTGTCCACACCCGAGGGGCGCGTCGCGTGTGCTGCGTTGCGGTTGTGGGTGTACCCGGACGACAAACTCGCGCGGGCCGAGATCGTCCGTTTGCTGGAGCCGGCGTCTGCTCCTATCGATGCACTTATTGAAGGGTCGAACCCGGATCGATGGAGTAACGTCGATCCGGTGGCGCGGCTGTTGGCGGAGCGGGAGGCGTCGCCGTATGCGGGAGCGCTGGAAGCTTTCGACGCGGTGGTGCGGGCATTGCGTCTGGACGATCTCGTTGTGACGTGGGATCGCGGCCTTCGAGGTGTGGCGAACATCGACGCTTTGCGCGCGCATGCGGTGAGCTTTGTGCGTTTGGCGCGGCATCGGGGAGGTGTTTGTTCGCCCGCGGGGCTTGTCGCATACCTTGATGGCCTTGCAGAAGGCACCGACGACGTTCAGGCCGCAGCGGGCGGGGTCGATGCGGCATCGGTGACGACGTGGCACGCGGCCAAAGGATTGGAATGGCCCATCGTTGTTTTGTACGAGATCGACAGCTCGTTTTCACGTAGCGCGTTTGGAGTGTTTGTCGACGACGAGCGAGCGCCGGTGCGGCGGCTCGACGATCCTTTGGCCGGACGAACCATTCGATATTGGCCGTCGCCATTACGATCGAATCGTTCGCCATTACAAACGCGTGTATTTGCACACCCGACATTTGCCCGCGCATCGCAGCGGGCGACGCGTGAAGAGTTGCGCCTTTTGTACGTGGGGTTTTCCCGCGTACGCGACCGACTCGTGCTGGCAGGCAACCGAGATCTCGCCAAAGGAACGCTTGGGCTATTCAGTCGAGGTGCAGGCGTCGCGCTGAGCGAGCCTTTCGTCGAAGCCACTTCCTCGGCCGTAACGACGACGTTTGTCGATTGGGGTGGCAAACGCACGGCGATTGCGGTGCGTAAGGTTCCGGTTTCGACCGCGTTGTCATTATCAGCAATGGATGCGCATCGAGCCTCGGTGCTGGATCGTCCGGCGCCACGGGAGTATGCGCTGGCATTTGTCGCGCCTTCGATGCTGCAAGGGCAGGGGAGCATAACGGAGGTCGTGCGACTGGGATCGCGTGTGCCCATTCGAGAGGTGGTCAATCCTGCGGCGTTGGGAAACGCGCTTCATGGTTATCTCGCGGCGGATCAGCCCACGTTTGACGACGACGACCGCATTGAGCTTGCGGCGCGATTGATTGAAGGATGGCGGTTGTCGGAAGCGCTCCGTACCAGCGATCT
>CAZETM010000531.1:0-6715 GCA_964514885.1 uncultured Polyangium sp.
CGGCGTCGGTGGTGCACGGTAGCGACGCGCTGGGCGGTGTCGTTTCGATGACTACCGAGCTGCCGGGCTACTCGCTCATCGTGGGCGGAACGACGCGCGTGCGGCTTTTTCAAGGATTCACCTTGAGCCCACTGGGATCGGCCTCGCGCGCCTCGGTGGAACACCGGGGCGCGCGCTTCGCCATGTGCGTGGGCGTCTCGCACTACCAGGCCGGCGACATCCGGCCCGGCGGCGGCCTGCCGACGCCGAGCGCGCGCGCATACCACGGTCTCAAGCGATCGCCCGGCGGCCCCTATCTCCCCGGCCTCTCCGGCGTGCAGGAGGGGACGGCTTTCCAGACCTACGCCGCAAACGCCGCGCTCCGCGCGCGCCTCTTTCGTCGCAGCGAGATCGTGCTACGCACGCAGTTCGGCATCCGCCCCGAACTTCAGCGCTATGACGAGGTGATGCCCCTCTTCAAGAACGAGCGGCCCGCACGTGCCGAGTCGTCGGTCGCGCCGTTTTACCGGGCCATGAGCTCCGTCGTGCTCTCCCACCGGGGGAGCGCGGAGGGCTCGGTGTACCGCGGCGCGAGCGCGCAGCTCGCATGGCAGCGGCTGCACGAGAGCATTCAGCGCAGGGGCCTCTCCGAGATGTGCATTGCAGAAGACGGCGCGCCCGCGGACGAAGACGCTTGCGCTGGCGTCCTTCGCCTGATCCCCGCGAGCTCGATCGATCGCGAGTCGAACCGCTCCGATGCCTTCAGCCTGCGCGTCGAGGCGAGGTTCGGCGGACGCGCATGGGGGCTCAGGCTCGGCGCAGATGGGTCGCACGACATTGTGACGAGCCGCACCGAACGATTGAATCTCGGCACGCTCGAGGTGACGCCCCAGCCGGAGCGCTTCCCCACCGGCTCGTCGCAGACGCAGGCCGGGCTCTTCGCGATGGCCGAGATCAAGCCGGCGCGGCGCCTTCACCTCCACGCGGGCGTGCGTGGTGCCCTCTTCCACCTCGCCATCCGGGCGCGCGAAACCGCCGATCCCACGGGAAGCCCCTCCTTCTCGCGGACCGTCTTCGATGCCGCATTGAACGCCGGCGTTCGTCTCGATATCGCGCCCGAAGCGAGCCTCGTCTTCAACGCCGGGCGCGGCGTGCGCGCACCCAACGTGCAGGATTTCTCGGGCCTCGGTGCGCGCGCCAAGGGCCGTTTTCAGATCCCAAATCCTGACATCGCGTCAGAGCACACGATCTCGTTCGACGGCGGAATTCGCTTCGCGCGCGGCAAGCTCCGGGCGGAGGCGTACGTGTTCCATCTGCGCTACCTGGACGCCATCGCCCTCGCGCCCGCGACGCTCAATGGCGCGGCCGTCAATGCGTCCGGCGAGCGCTACGAGCTGAGCGAAAACGCGTCGCTTGTCGAATACTATGGGGTCGAGAGCACCCTGCGCATTCCCTTCACGTCGTTTGCTGGTGTCAACGCGGAGCTGCTTGCCATGATCGGGGTGCAGCAGAACGATGCTAGGCTCGGGCTGCCCGAGCAGACCCCCGCCGACCGCACCCCGCCTCCGACAGCGACGTTCGGGCTTTGGGTGGAGCCCACACGAACCCTTCGATTGGAGGGAATCGCGTATGGACGCCTGGCACAGCGCCGGCTCAACGACCCGACCAACCTGGAAGACAACCGCATTCCCGAGGGCGGCACGCCCGGCTTTATCTCGCTCCGCGTGCAGGGCACATGGCGCCCGCGCCGGGACCTCAGCGCCCGCCTCGCGCTCGACAACCTCGGCGATGCACTGATCCTCGAACACGGTAGCGGGTTCTATCGGCCGGGCATTAGCGCGGCCACAAGCCTTGAGGCGTCATTTTGACTCTAGTGTCGCCACCGCTGACACCCGCCATTCTGCCAGAGGCGGGTCCAGCACTCTAAATCGTCAATAACGTCTCGTATCCGCGCCAGCACGGGAATGGCGAAAATCGAATACCACGCGCGTGATTGCAAAATCGTGCTGAACAGGCGCTTATCGGGTGCGAGAATGATGCCTATGCAGATGCTGCGGCACACCGGTCTGGAACCACTCTCGATTCACGCGTATCGTGCCGCCGCATCCACATGCGCAGACGTGCCCCTTCGCATTTTCGGCCGCTGCCCACGCCTTGGCTTCGCCGCGTCGGAGGCCTGATCGCTGCGGAAGTGCGACCTTCCCTTGATGCGCAGTTGTTGGTGAGAGGTGACGGGTGACTTATCTGCTCACGCCCGAAATCGTCGGTCGACATCGCTCGAAATCCAGGAGGATTCCTCGCTCCGTCGCTCTAGCTTTCAGGCGCTCACGACGATAATTCAACGGACTGCTAGTATCGTAGATCCAGAGAGGTCAGGGCATTGCCGGCGGGCGCACGTGGAATCCGCAACGATAGAAGGTGCTCGTGACGTTCATGGCTGGCGGCATGGTCGCTTCGACCTTCATTTTGAGGCTGGTGGTTCCTGCGGGAATGGCGATGTCGTAGGCAAAGAGCTGTTTCGTCGGCGTTTCGGCCAGATTGCCTTTGCCCGCGGCGAGCGGCATATCATTAGCACCGAGTGGGGTGACTTTGAATCCGCGCACGCCCGAGCCGCCGCGCTCTGATTCGCAAGCAACCGAGAGCGTTGCGGATCCAGCCGGAACGTTGATGCTGTAATGATCGAGGTCCCCGGCCATATTGATATCGCCGTCGACGAAGTAGCTGGCGCCCATCATTTGACTCGCGGACGCGGTGAGCGCTTCGGGCGTGGTCAATATATTGTTGACGGTGGAATCGACTTCGACGGGGTTTGCCGAAACGACGTAATGGTTGAAGAAGTAGAAGTCGTTCGCACCCGCGGCGGCGCCGTCGGCGCGTGCCATGACGAACATGTAATCCTTGCCGGGCTCGCACGGCGCGGAAATATTCATGGGCTCGGGCGGTCCCGAGGTCGTGTCGTATACGTTGGGATCGATTTGAGCGATCTTCGTGGCCGGATCGGCCGCGTCGACCAAGTAGGCGACCATGCTCTTGTCGGCCGTCGAGCCATTGCCATCCACGCCCGGATAGTAGAACTCGAAATGGCAAGCGGCGCGAGCGCCGGGGTCGACCTTCACCATTGCAGGCGCGGTGAACGCCCACATGTCGACGTCCTTGGCGTCGGCAAATGTGCCCCAACCGAGGCTGCGGTAGAGCGTGCCCATTTGTACGTTTTCATAATCGATCGCGCCGGATTTCTCGTCCGGTTCCATCGTCGATTCTGTTTGCGCGCCCATGCCCTCCGCAGTGAACTTGCCGGCGAAGAACGTGTAATCGGTGAAGACGATGTCTTCCGGAGGCGAGCAGGAGCCGGGGAAAAGATGGTTGCATTCGGTGACTTCCACGCAATACGTGGCCATTTCGCCGTCCATGCCATCCACGTACGAATAAAGCTGGCTGTCGTTCGTGAATCGAGGCATCGGGTAGGGGTCGTCATTCTGCGCCACGTCGACCCACGCATCGCCGACTTTCTTTTTCAGCGTAATGACCAAGTCCGGATAACCCGCATCGAATTCGTCCGTTTGCGGTTTCGAATCCGTAATGATGGCCAGCGCGTCTTTGGCCGTCGCCTCGAAGACATAATAGTCGCGGTCGATATAGGGCGTTTCGCCATCGAAGCCATCGAGGTTGATGTCGAGCGTATCGGCGAATTCAGGCTCGCCGAGGTTGATTTGGGTCGCTCCTTCGTCGCAGCCCCTATTCCCGTCGGGCGTGAAAGCATTGCCCGACGAGCTGGAAGAGCTGGAGGAGCTGGAGCTGGACGTGCCGCCGCCCGAGCCGCCACTGCCGGTGGGATTCGTCGTCGGATTTGGGTCCGAGCACGCGGTCATGCCGGCAATGGCCAGCAGACCAGAAGACATCAACAGGCCGAAAAGAGATTGCGAACGCATGAGACCTCCGCGGAAGAAGATGGAAGCGACAGGGGCAGCAAAGACGCTGCCCCTGCAAGCACACTCCTTCTACCCGATCACTCGCGGCGCATCAAGCACAGAATGCGCTCATATCACAGGCATTCCCATTGCCCTGCGCACTTCATTGAACGCATCCGTGAAGCGACCATCTTTGTTGCGCAAGACGAGCGGCGATTCATCCTGGGTGTGCGATTCGATCCCTGCGACCGGCTTTCGCAGGACGTAGACCGAAAACAAGGGCTCTTTGCCTTCGCGCGGAACGATATCACGCCAGCGGTCGACGTAAAGCCCTGCGCGGAATGCGCCATCGAATATACGCTGACGTTGTCGCGAAGCGCAACATCCAACAAATGGCGCACCGTCCGCGAGCAAGTGTGATGCGGCCAACGCATAATTCTCGACGCCACCACGAAATTCAAATCGGCACGGACCGCATTGTACGCGTGAAGATTCGACGCCCGTGCCAATGGGCATATAAGGCGGAGTGCCCGTCACGAGGTCCACTTGGCCAAACCTTTCGGCCAACGTCGGGTCGCGCAAATCTCCCAAATGGACCGAGCATCGGTCGTCTACGCCGTTCCAGGCGAGCGACCTTCGAGCAAGCCCGGCGCTAATCTCTTGCGCTTCGACGCCCGTTACCTGTGCCAATGGAAATCGCCAGGCGGTAAAAAGCAGCACCGTGCCAATGCCACATCCCAGATCAATCGCACGGCGAGGCGGATTCGCTGCCACCGTTTCTGCTGCATACCACGCGGTCACGAGGTCATCGGCGGACCAACGATGACCGTCGACGCGTTGGAGAATGCGGAAATCACCAGCCAAGTAACACAGATCCTCGCCGGCACGAGGCCAAATGTCTTCACGATCAGGCGTATTCGGGCGCGGTCCAGGCGCGACCCATCCTGCGGGACGGCGAGCGGGGCGAACAATGCCGCCGACAGGTGACGAGGGGTCCGCGGTGGCCGAGAGATTCATGGCGCGATGTCTACCACGACCACCATGCGTCGCGCCATTGCAGTTGGACACAAAATTTCGAGCTGACTCGAAAGCAAAATTCGAGGCTGCCGTGGCGAAAGTATCTCGGAACGCGTGCATGATGATGATATCGTGCCTACTGACATGAATACAAAACCTATTCTTTCTGCTTGTTTGGTGCTTGCGGCGACGGCGTGCGGAGCCTTCGGATGCTCGGGTGACGCACAGACGAACGCGACAACGGGCGCACCCGTGACGACTGGCGTCGGCGGCGGGGGTGGCGAAGGCGGCGCCGCGGGAGCCGGGGGCATGATGGGGTCGAGCAGCAGTTCGGCGAGCAGTAGCAGTTCGGCGAGCAGTAGCAATGGCGCGAGCAGCAGTAGCAGTTCGGCGAGCAGCAGTGGAATGGGCGGCGCTGGAGGCGGAGGTGGCGGACCGCTCACGGCGACGAAATGTTACGAGAATGCTTTCTGGAACGAAAATACCGGAATCGTGCCCAATTACGATCAATTCAATCCGGTGATCGGATCGCATTGCTTTGGGACGAACCACCAGGACATCGCGGGCATCGAGCGGGTGGTTTTTCTTGGTGATTCGGTAACCGTGGGGACGCCTCCGACTCTAACGGGAGAGGATTACCGGTCGCAGCTTGCGGACAAGCTGGCGCAAAAATTTGGCATTGCCGGGCCAAACTTTCTTTGGAAGCAGGTCAACTTCGTCGATGGAATCACGATCGTCAAAGAATCCGGTGCGTTTGCGAGCTGTTCGAAGTGGGGCGCACGAGCCGATGATTTGCAGGTTTCGGGCGACAAACAAATCGCGAATTGCTTCGGCGCGGACAAACTCTCCAAGAAAACGCTCGTGGTCATGACGATGGGCGGAAACGATATCGCGTCGCTCACGAAAGACGCATCGAATGGAACGCCGCAAACCGAGCTTTGGAACCAGGCGCAAACGTTCGTGGACCACATGCGCAACGCGATGGCATGGTTCTACGAGCCTGGACGGTTCCCGAAAGGCGTCTCGGTGGTTTTCGCCAACAATTACGAATTCACCGATGGCACGGCCAACGTGCAAACCTGCGACGTCTCCGGTTTGGCGGGCTTCGAGAAACCCGTACCCGCTCCCGAGCAGCTCAAGGAGATCATCATCTGGGTGAACGAGCAATACATGTCGATTGCGAAAGAATTCGGATCGGACATGATTTTCATGCTCGAGGAATTCTGCGGTCATGGATTCGAAAAAGACAATTCGATGGCTCCATGTTATCGTGGGCCCGGAACGCCTCAGTGGTTTGATATCACGTGCATTCATCCGAACCCGGCCGGTCATGACCATATCACGGACATGTTCATGGCCGTGGTGAACGAATAAATCCAGGAGCGGGCGATGTCCGAATTGGTACAGGTTACGGAGAACGTTTGGGCCGTGGAAACGCCCATCAAAATGCCCGGAGGCATGATCCTGCATACGCGGATGACCGTGGTGCGTTTACTCGACGGCAAATTGTGGGTGCATTCGCCAATTCGTTTGGATGACGCCATCGCGAAGTCCATCGAAACGCTGGGGCAAGTGGCCCATATTGTCGCGCCAAACCGTTTCCATCACCTGTTTTTCGGTGCTTGCGCCGAGCGGTATCCGCAGGCTCGAACCTACGGCCCTCCGGGCCTGGCAGAAAAAATTCCAAGCCTACGCGTGGACGAAGTGCTCTCCGATTCGCCACCGGCAGCTTGGGTGACAGAGTTCGATCAACTCGTGGTGGCAGGCGCGGCAGAGATGTCCGAAGTGGTTTTTCTGCACAAACCCAGCCG
>CAZETM010000532.1:0-6690 GCA_964514885.1 uncultured Polyangium sp.
CAGGTGGCAATCACCTCTGCGCCATCCTGAACGACAACAGCCTGAAGTGCTGGGGCTACAACGAGTTTGGTCAGCTCGGTCTGGGCGACGACTCGACCCGTGGCGCGAACACATTCGACATGGGCGATAACCTGCCCGTGGTAAGCTTGTTCTAATTCACCCCACCCGCACGACCGCCCGCATTCCGGGCGCATCCCCTCCCAATATCACACGCAGATTCGACGTCCCTCGATAGGGGCCGCCCTCATTCTGCAATAACTCGATCGGCAAGCTACGCCTTTGCCCCCCGAGCGTAAACTCCTGCGTGCCCCGCACTTCAGCGCGTACCACAAAAAGCGCCTCGACGTATTGCCCCTCCGTCAGTTCCACGATTTGGCCCACGGCACGCTGCGGGCGGCGAATGTCCGTTTCCCGCAATAACGCACGCATACGCGGTCCCACGCGCGATAAAAACGCCGCCATGGTGGCATTATCCGGACGGCCCACGACAAGCGGCGCCATATTGAAAGAAAGCACGACGGCGGGGCCTTCGTCGGGGCAAATCAACACGTCGAGCGCTTCGCACGCGTGCATGGCGGGAGGCAAGTGTTGCCAAAAATCACGAATGATGACTTTATCAGGAGGCAGGTTCGAATCGAGTGGCATGAGGCGCCCTCGAATGCGACGCACTTGTCCCACCGCGGCGCCGTGCATTTCGAGCCGCGGAATATCGGCGGACGCTGCAAAAAGGCCGTGAGCATCTTTTCCGGCGGAATCGAATGGAGGCACGAGCGACAGTCTGGCAGCCGGCGATTTGCCTGCGAATACCTCGAAAAGTCGCGCCAAAAGACCTCGAGGCTCGATATACACGGCCTGCTCGACTCGGCCAACTTCGGGGCGTAATGCTTCCGCGCGCAGGTCATTCTCAATGAGCGCGGCCCCCTGAACGAGCTGCATGTATGCGTGCCGATAATCAGCGGGCAGGTCGAGCCACTTGGGAATTGCGACCGAGAGGTCGCGTTTTTTTCTTGCACTGGGCGAAGACATGGAGGTTCAGAGGAAGAGGTGTGTGAACCATGCGACGAAACGTAGAGCTTCCGGGGAATCATGTCCGAAAAGGCGCGCTTTTAAGGCAATACCAAATGGAAGCCCAGGGCTCTGTTGCCAAGCAAGCCAAGCATATAGTTTGCCTTTGGCCAAGTCTTTTTCTGCAAGGTGTGAGCCCAAGGTTTGCGCCTTTATCGTCGCCTCGCCCGCATGTGACCAAACCGGAGCCTCCAAGACTTTTTCGACCGAGCCGGCGTTATGCACGTACGGAACGCTCATATCCTTGCCGGAGCAATCGATGCCATGCCGCTCGACGAGATTGGTGATCGAATGCAGATCATCAATGCCTTCCACGGAAAGTCGCCGCTTGCTATTCGGGTTGGGTGGCACTAGCGCACCTCCATGTGCTGCTCGGCTGCAATATGAAGCTGCTCGGCCGTGTAGGTCATCGCCGTGGGCGCTCCACGGTCGATACGGTGCAAAAGAAGCTCGCTGGCGATTTCTGGGGATTGGTCGTAAAGATCGGCCAGGGCATGGATACAATCGAGGCTATGAGTCGTGGCGAATATCTGAATATCCAGGCGCTTGGCGGCTTCGATGATCATCCGCCACATTTTTACCATGACCGAATAGTGCAAGCCGGAATCGATTTCATCGATGAGAAGAGATCCTTTGGCACATTGCGCGAGGTGCAATGAAAGGCCGAGCATACGCCTTATACCGTCGCCCATGGATCCCAGAGGCACCCGTTGATCTTGACCGGCCATCTTAATGAAAAATGCGCTACGTGAGTCTTCCGTTACCAAAGCAATACGCTCGATATCGGGCTCGATCACCCGCAAGGTATCGGTCACCCACGCTTCTTGCGGCGTGAGCACGACGCGGCCCCATAAACTTGCCGATTGTGCCGCATCGATCGGCGTCGTTCCGATGTAGAGAATGGGGTCAGCAGTCATTTTGCGGCTCACGTTCCGCGCATAACGAAGAAGCCCCGAAGACGAAAATTCCATTGGATATGGGACATCGAGAATTGTTCCAGTGAGCTCGAGGCAACGAGTTTCGGCAATCGACTGCTCGTCCGATTCTGACGGCAACCGCAAAGATGAATCCCAATTTCCGGTATTGGTATCCAACGTTCCCGCTTGAGGCACGATCTCCGCAACTACCCGCCGCTGGTCGCGTTCCTCAATCATAAATTTGCTTCCAATCGCAAGCGACCGCCCATGAAATAGCTGCCGTACGTCCACGGCATCGGGCACTCGGTCCTCCAGCCGTCTCGCAATGCGATACAGAAAATACGGCTCGCCACCACCTGCAAGCAGCTCGACCGCATCGAGCACACACGTCTTGCCCGCGTTGTTCGTCCCGACGAACAGGTTCACCCGCGCGAGCCTGTCCACCGTAAGCTCGCGAAACGCTCGGAACCCTTGAATGTGAATTCGAGACAACATGATGGTTCCAGCTCAGTAACACAACCGAATGATGGGCTCAAGTTTCGTGCATCCATCGCGCACCCAGGCAAGCCGAACCTCCCTCCCCCTCAACCACGCCCAACCCATCACCCAACTGAAAACGACCTGACACCCACAAGGTCGACCCTTCAGTCAAGTGAATCCGACCTGCCGCCCACGCGGTCAACCTTACACCCATCCGAAAACGACTTCCGTAGCGTAAGGTTTACCGTTGCACGAAGTGAACACGACCACGCGCTCGCAAGGTCAACCGTGCATGCAAGTGAAAACGACCTGCCTCACGTGAGGTCAACCTTACGTTCAACTGAAAACGACCTCCAGCACATGATGTCGACCTTACGTTCAACTGAAAACGACCTCCAGCACATGAGGTCAACCTTACGTCCAGGTGAACCGGACCTAGGCCAGTTGCCCGTGAATGCAGATTTGTATTGATTCGACAACCGCACCCCTGATAGATCGTGAAGCGCTTGAATAGCTACGTTCAACACCGCTGTCCTAACTGCGGCGCGCCCATGCCGCCGCCTCCCGCAACGCGCACGCAACGCTGTGGCTATTGCAATGTCGTGCTTGCGCCTGGACCGGGCGGATGGCGCCCCGCCGCCGTCGATGCCCACGAAGATCCCATCCTCGACCCGCTACGGCAACGAATTTGGGTGCGTGGCCATCGCTATGCCGTGCTCGGACGTATCGCGCAAGGCGAATCGTGCGATGTATTCCTCGCGCGTCGCGACGGTCGAATCACCGAAAGCGTGCTCATCAAAGTGCTGCGCGCAGACGGCGATGAAGGCTTGCTCGACAATGAGCAAACCGTGCTCGAAGCGCTGGAAAAGAGCCGAGCACAAGGCGCTCCGTATTTCTCGAGCCTCGTGCCCCAATACGTCGATTCCGGCACGGGACGGCTGGGAATACGCGGCGACGAAGGACAACGGCGCATCAGCGTAATGCGCTGGCGCAGCGGTTTTGTGCATACGATGAATGATGTTTTTGCGGCACATCCGTCGGGAATCAGTCCCGAAACGTCGGTATGGATGTGGAAACGCATGCTCGAGATCATGGGCTGGGTGCACAAGAGCGGATTCGTACACGGGGCGATTTTGCCACAACATACGCTGGTGCATGCTCGCGATCACGGTATCGTATTCGTCGGTTGGTCGTGCGCGGTGGCCCTGGGTAAACCCCTTGTCGCGACGAATGCTTTGCTTCGTGAATACTACCCGGATGCGGTATGGCAAGGCGGCGCCACGAGTGCTCGGACCGATATTACCATGAGCGCTCGGCTCTTGCTAAAGGCGCTTGGAGGCACCGCGAATCGCGCGCCATCGAATACGCCTGCGCCACTAGCTCAATTGCTCGAAGGGCATGCACAAGGCGACCAATTCCTGCCGAATGACGCATGGGCCGTGCGGGACATGCTGGATCAAACGGCGCGTAAGGTCTTTGGGCCTTCGCGGTTCATACCATTTGTCATGCCGGGCTGGAAGTCTTGACGTTCGTAAATACAAAATTGGGATGGAGGCGAGATCGAAATGGGATACGGCGGTTATAGCTACGAGGCGCATCAGGCAATCACGACGGCAAGATCGACATTGCCGGCGCAAGAGGTTTTTACTCAACGAGCTTGCCATCCGCTGATGAACCCGCTCGGGGTGAAATTCCGTGAATCGTTCGATAGTGCGGATCATCCGAATACGACGAGCATCATTTTCGCGCTCGACGTGAGCGGATCGATGGGGTCCATTCCGGAGCAAATCGCGCGCAAAGAAATGCCGACGTTCATGAAAGCGCTGATGGATGCAGGCGTTGCCGATCCGCAGGTGCTGTTCATGGCTTTGCAAGACTGCGCGGGTGGAGTGTCGCCTCTGCAGGTGGGTCAATTCGAATCTACCGCGGAGCTAATGGATCAATGGCTCACGTGGTGCTGGATCATGGGCGGCGGGGCGAGCGCGTACGAGTCGTATGACTTGGCGTTTTACTTTGCCGCACACCACACGAAAATTGACAGCCTCGAGAAACGCGGCAAGAAGGGGTATCTCTTCATGACGGGGGACGAGGAATCTTATGTTGAGCTGAAGGCGCCATGGATCAAGCAATTCATTGGCGACCAGGTCGACAAGGACATTACGCTGTCGAAGGTGATTGCGGATTGCAGCGCTACGTATAACTCGTTTTTCTTGATCCCCGATCCGGAGCGCGGAAAGCAAGTGGCGGGTTTTTGGCAAAAATACTTGGGCGAGCAAACGATCGTGCTGGGCAGCCCGGAAGATACTTGTGCCGTTGCAGCAGGAATCGTGGCGCTTTCCGAGGGGCGTGCGAAGGACCTGGATGCGGTGGGCAAAAAGCTTTCGTCAGGCGGCCTTTCCAATGCGCGGGTTGCTCGCGTGCTGGGAGCGATGAAATCGTGGGCATCGAGCATCGGCAAAGATTGAGCTAGATAGGACGACGCATGGGCTACGGTGGATATAGCTTCGAGGCGCATCAGGCGATTACCGAGGCGCGGCGCGATTTGCCGGCGCAACAGGTATTTCGTCAACGTGACGTGCATCCGCTCATGCGTCCGCAGGGCATCAAGGCACGCGAGAGTCGGGACAGCGCGGGGCATCAAAGCTCGCTGGCGATTGTCCTGGCTCTCGATGTGACCGGTTCAATGGGGGAAATCCCCGAGCGGTTGGCAAAGGAAGAATTGCCGAACCTGATGCGAATGCTGGGCGAGCATAACGTGCTGGATCCGCAGGTGTTGTTCCTGGCGATTGGCGACGCATTCCACGACCGAGCGCCATTACAAGTGGGCCAATTCGAATCGACGGCGGAGCTGATGGATCAATGGCTCACGTGGACGTGGCTGGAAGGTCAAGGCGGCACGCCGGGGCACGAGTCCTACGAGCTGGCGCTTTATTTTGCGGCTCGGCATTTGGAGCTGGATTGTTTGCGATTGCGTAAACAACGCGGGTATTTGTTCATCACGGGCGATGAAAAGCCATATCCGCAATTGTCGCAAGCTGCGGTGCGCACGGTGTTGGGCGATGACTTGGAGGAGGACTTGCCGCTTGCCGTGGTGGTGGAAGAAGCGTCGCGATCGGTCGAGCCGTTTTTCTTGATTCCGGATTTGGAGCGGCGCGCGTCGTGTGAACGAGTATGGCGAGATCTCTTGGGTGACCGAGTGATTTGCATGGAGAGCCCGCGGGATACGACGGCGTGCATTGCGGGAATCGTGGCGATTGATCAGGGGACGGTGGCGAATCTGGATGTCTTTGCGCAACGACTGAAAGATCGCGGCCATGATCGACAGCGGATTGGTGCGGTGGTGCGAGCATTGACGCCTTGGGCGGCATCGCGGGAAAAGGACGGTGCTCCCCTGCCCTCGATGGTGGATGGGGCGGCATTACCCAATGCGTTGGAGCCGTCGAAACTTCGGCGGATTGGGACTCCGTGAGCGTTGCGTGGGTCGTCGTCGATTTAGGATTCGGCGACTCGGGTAAAGGGACGATCACCGATTTTTTGGTGCGCGAGACGGGCGCACGGCTGGTCGTGCGTTTTAATGGCGGAGCGCAGGCGGGTCATACGGTGGCCACGGATGACGGCCGGACGCATACGTTTTCGCAATTTGGTGCGGGTTCGTTCGTGGCGGGAGTGCGTACGCACTTGGCCGAGCCGATGGTGGTGCATCCGAGTGCATTGTTAATCGAAGCGCGACACTTGGAGCGGACAGCGGTGCCGGATGGTTTGGCGCGGCTGACGATTGCGGAGAGTGCGCGAGTCATTACGCCGTTTCACCAAGCGGCGAACCGTGCGCGGGAGCTAACGCGGGGCAATGCGCGGCACGGGACGTGTGGAGTGGGCGTGGGAGAAACCGTGCGGGATGCGCTCGAGCATCCGGACGAGGCGATCCATGCACGGGACTTGACCAATTCGCAAGTGTTATTGTCGAAGGTGAAAAGGGCGCGGGAGCGATTACGAGTCAGCCTGAAAGAAGAGTTTTTAGTATTGGGAGAAGCGCATCGAGAGCTGGCGGTTTTTGGGGATGAGGAATTACCTGCGCGGTGGGTGGAATTCGTAGGGCCGGTGGGAGCGCGGGTGGTGCCGGAAACGTGGCTTGGGGAATGGTTGCGAAAATCGAGCCATGATGTGGTGCTGGAAGGGGCGCAGGGGATTTTGCTGGACGAGAACGTGGGGTTTCACCCGCACACGACGG
>CAZETM010000533.1:0-6688 GCA_964514885.1 uncultured Polyangium sp.
AAAGCTTTTCATCGAGCCGCGCCGCTTTGGGAAGCGCAGGCGCTTCGATGTCCGGCAACCATCCGTTGGACTTGTGTGTACTCCCTTCGGATTTCGGTGTCGCTTTTGGCGCACCCCCCACAGCCAAAACCGCCGCACGCAAAGCATCGAGACGAATCGGTTCGAGCGCCGCAGACGCAAGTAGCCACGCGGCCGTCACCAAGATGAAGAAGAGCGTGAGGCCGACATGACGCGCCAGCCGCGGACGACGCGTACGCAGCATCGGTCCCGCAATTGCTGCGATCAAACCGAGCACCGCCACGAGGCCAGCTCCGCGCGGAGCCGATCGCGAAAACACCGCCGGCGCCACCGTCGTCGACCACGCAACGACAGCCGCCAACAGGGTTTGTCCCACCGCATCATTGACATGCAGCCCAGGCACGAGGCGTTCGAGGAACCCCTTGCCTTCGTCTTTCCGATCCGACGGCTCGCGAGCTGCCCCGTCAGCTACCTCGACGAGGTCAGCACCTTCCCCGGTCCGCTCGGTCCGCTCCGTCCGCTCCACAGCCATGCGCGACGCTTACGATACACGACTCGACAAGCGTTCCAGCGGGACAAACCCACCGACGTCGTCGTCATGTAAATCGAACGATGCGCCCTCACCCGTTGGCTCGTCATCCTGCGCAACTTCGAGACCGAGCTTCGACCAGAGGCCTTTGTCGAACAGGTGACTCGGTCGCACGTTTCCAAGCGCCGCAAGCATGTTGCGACGAGCTCCAGGAGAACGCGCATCGAGATCCGCAAGCAGCTTACTGATCGCTTTGCGCTGCAAGTTCTCCTGCGATCCACACAGATCACACGGGAGGATGGGGAACTTCTGTTCCTCGGCGAACGCCACGAGATCTTCCTCGGCACAATAAATGAGCGGCCGAATGACGACGTTGCGACGGTCGTCAGAGATGAGCTTCGGCGGCATGGCCTTGAGCTGGCCCGAGAAGACGAGGTTCAACATCAAGGTGGTGATCGCGTCGTCACGATGATGGCCAAGCGCGATCTTCGTACATCCGAGCTCGACAGCAAGTCGGTACAAGATGCCTCGTCGAAGGCGAGAACAGAGCGAGCAGTAGGTTTTTCCTTGTGGAATCTTGTCGGTCACGATCGAGTACGTGTCTTCGTTGACCATGAGAAACTCGTGGCCCTTGGACGCCATGTACTCGCGGAGCAAATGCCCCGGATATCCGGGATGCCCTTGATCGATGTTGACGGCGATGACGCTGAAGTTGACGGGCGCTCGACGAACCAGATCGACGAGCAATTCGTGCATCGCGTAGCTGTCCTTGCCGCCGGAGACCGCACACATGATGCGGTCTCCCTCCTGGATCATTTGGAAGTCAGCGATCGCGCGACCGAGCGATTTGGACAGCTTGCGACGAAGGTTCACGACTTGCTCTGAGCGAACAGATCAATCAGGCGGAGGTAGGTGAGCACGCCGTGCCCCGTACCGCCCTTGGGATGAATTCCGTAGGGCTTGTTGGCCATGGAGGGCCCGGCAATGTCGAGGTGAAGCCAAGGAACATCGCCGACGAACTCACGCAAGAAAAGCGCGGCCGTGATCGATCCGCCCCAACGATCTGCAGTGTGTTTGAGGTCCGCCCAGTCGCTCTTGAGCCCCTCACGAAGCTCTTCGACGAGCGGCATTTGCCACATGGCTTCACCAGCAGATTTGGCCGCAGTGCGAAGCTGCTCGGCAAGCTCTTCACGGTTCGCGTAGAAGCCCGTCACGGTGGGTCCGAGTGCGACGACGCAAGCGCCCGTGAGAGTCGCGTTGTCGAGGATCATGTCGGGCTTGAGTGCTCGCGCGTAAGCGAGGCAATCGGCGAGAACCAACCGACCTTCAGCGTCCGTGTTGATGATCTCGACGGTCTTGCCATCGAGCGACTTGAAGATGTCGCCAGGTCTGTACGCGGAACCATCAGGCATGTTCTCCGCGCATCCGACGATGCCGTGCACTTCGACGTTCGGTTTGACCGCCGCAACAGCCGCCATGAGCGCGATGACGTTGGCTGCGCCGCCCATGTCGCCCTTCATTTCTTCCATTCCGGGCGCGGGCTTGATGCACAAACCACCACTGTCGAACGTGAGCCCTTTGCCGACGAAGACGAGCTTCTTCTTCGAGGGTTTGGCCGGGGTATACGTCAGGTGAACCATGTGCGGATCGCGGGTACTTCCCTGGCCGACCGCGACGAACAAATTCATGCCTGCCTTGACGAGCGCGGCCTTGTCGAAGACCTTCGCCGTGAGGCCGTTGGCCTTGGCCACATCGACTGCCATGTCCGCGAGCTTCTCGGGGTACAGCTCGTTCGGAGGCATATTGACGAGGTCACGCGCAATGCCGATCGACTCGGCAATCTTGTGCCCCAAAGCCATCGCATCGCGATCCGCCTTCGCCACCTTGTGACTCACGAGGAGCGTGACGTGCCCGAGGTTCACCTTGGGAAGACGTTCACCCGTTTGGAAACGCGTGAACCGATAAGCACCGAGCACCGCTCCCTCGGCCGACGCACGCACACCATGCGTCACGCCTTCCGGAACGACGATCGCAAGCGATTCCGCCTTTGCTCCGAGGGCAAACCGCGAACCTTTGGCCGCCAGAAGTCGGACGTCCACGTCGGTGATCGGCGAGGTTTTTCCGAGGCCGATAAGGAGAACACGCCCGACCGGCAAAGCGTCGTTCGTCGACAGATCGAGGGTTTGATCCTTCTTGCCCGTGAAGTCCTCACGCTTGACCGAGCGGGAAACCACGGTGCCGAGCGCTTTTTCGAGCTCGGCCAGGATGCCGTCCTTCGTCGTCGCGCCCTCGGCCACGCCAATGACCACAACGTCGGCGGCAATGCTCAAAGGCGCCTGGGAAACGATGGAAAGCTTGATCGACATGCATTCTCCTGAAGAGCGACGTGGCAAGTCCCCCGATGATCGGGCGCGCATCTAATCACGAGACGTCCGACTCGTCGACGGATCGTGTCGTGCTTCGTGCAACGAAATCGACGCGTGTGCTTGGAAGGTGTTGACGAGTGAACGCGCTCTGCCGCAGTGCGACAACGCCTCACTCACCTGAGATGAAACCGCTTCGGGCGCGATGAATCGCGCCCCTACATTTGGGCTTCTCAGTCCTTGTAGATCTTGATGACTTCGCCAAGCAGCGAGAGCCCGTCCTCGCGCGAACGCTGAAATGCGTTCCGTCCCATGATGGAACCGAACGATCCGCCTTGGGCGAGTTCACGCACCTCGGCGAGCACAGCATCCATGCCCTTCGCTTCGCCACCGGAGAAGATGACGATGCGCTTGCCGTTGAACGTCGACTGAATGACGTGACGGATGCGATCAGACATGGTGGCGATCGGGATGTTGTACTTCTCGTACATCTTGCGCGCTTCGTCTTGCTCGATGTGCGCTGAGGGCGGCTTGACCTTGACGATGTGCGCGCCGAGCTCAGCCGCAATATGCGACGCGTACGCGATGACATCGATGCCCGTCTCGCCTGTCTTGGAAATTGCTCCACGCGCGTACGACCAAACGATCACGACGAGGCCCTTGCGCTTGGCTTCGATCGTCAGCTCACGCAGGTCCTCGAACATGCGGTTGCGTGCGCCTGACCCGGGATAAATCGTGTAGCCGATGCCGACGCAACCAAGCCGAAGAGCATCCTCGACGGAGCTGGTCACGGCCGAGATGGGATGGTCGGTCTTCGCGAGCGAGTCGCTGTTGTTGACCTTGAGGATGAGCGGAATCTGTCCAGCAAACTTGGCTGCGCCTGCTTCGAGAAATCCAAGCGGTGCCGCGTAGGCGTTGCAGCCCGAATCGATCGCGAGCTGGAAGTGGTAGTCGGGATCGTTCGCTGCGGGGTTCGGTGCGAACGATCGGACGGGACCGTGCTCGAAGCCCTGATCGACAGGGAGGATCACGAGTTTGCCCGTGCCCGCCAGTCCGCCATGGTTGAGCAGACGGACGAGGTTTGTCTGGGTACCGGGGTTGTCCGATGAATACCAAGAGAGGATCTGCTTGACGCGATCGGTGAGAGGCATGGTCGTCTCCGAGAGATCGTTTTACGTTCGTACGTTCCGGGAACAGCCCGGTACAGCAGCGTTTTTCACGCCCGGCCACAAGGACGAGGAGGCTAGGTCGCGAGCGCGTTTGCTGCAACGTCATCTGACACGTTCGATGACTTCAAAAGCGGAGCAACCCAAGGTCCACCGTGGTAAACCGCTCGCACCGCCCGGAGGAAAAGATGACCGAAACGGCTGATCAACAACCTCAAAGCTCGCCTACGGACTCACGCATCGGGATCACGCTCGAGACGTTCATTCTCGAAGGGCAGCTCGGAAATCCTGCGGCGACCGGAGCGTTCACTTCGCTGCTCAATCAGATTGGGCTGGCCGCCAAGCTGGTGACGTCGAGAGTTCGTCGCGCAGGGCTCGCGCGAGTTCTGGGTTATACCGGACAAACCAACGTGCAAGGCGAAGCCGTTCAGAAGCTGGACGAGGAAGCGAACGAAACGCTGATCAGCGTGCTCGCCAGGCGCAACCACTGCGCGGCGATCGCGAGCGAAGAACTGGAAACGATCCGGATCACGTCGACCGATCGGCGAGCGAAGTACCTGGTGCTGTTCGACCCGCTCGATGGGTCATCCAACATCGATGTGAACATCTCGATCGGAACGATCTTCGGTGTGCTGCGCAAATCGAGTGATCACGAGACGACGACGGAAGCGGACTTCCTGCGGCCCGGGCGCGATCTGGTTGCTGCGGGCTACATCCTTTACGGATCGTCGACGATGTTCGTGATCACGACGGGTCACGGGGGCGTGCATGGATTCACGTACGACCCGACGGTGGGCGAGTTCTTCCTGTCGCATGAGAACATCCGCGTGCCGAGCCACGGGTCGCTGTACTCGATCAACGAAGGCAACACGGTGCACTGGACCGATGACGTGCGTAAGTGGAACGCGTACTTGAAGGAAGAAGACAAGGCGACGGGACGTCCGTACGGAGCGCGCTACGTGGGATCGCTGGTGGCCGATGGGCATCGGACGTTGATGAAAGGCGGGATCTTCGCCTACCCGGCCGACAAGAAGAGCAAGAAGGGGAAGCTGCGATTGCTGTACGAAGCGAACCCATTCGCGTTCATCTTCGAAGCGGCTGGGGGCATGGCGTCGACGGGGCGTGAGCGGATCCTCGACATCGAGCCGACGGAGTTACATCAGCGGGTGCCGGTCGTGCTGGGGTCGCCGCATGATGTGAAGGTGTTCGAAGAGTTTGTCCGAGGGGAAGGGTAAGCCCTCGTGGATCGAGTTCGATAGCAGCGCGCTTTGGATCGAACCTTCAACGGTTGGTTCGTAAACCGGTGCAGCACTCGCCTCAACCCTTCGAAGGTCACTTCGACTTCGGTGCGGGACTTGGATCGACCTTCGAAGGTCACTTCGACTTCGGTGCAAGACTCGCATCGACCCTTCGAAGGTCACTTGAACTTCGGTGCAAGACTCGCATCGACCCTTCGAAGGTCACTTGAACTTCGGTGCAAGACTCGCATCGACCCTTCGAAGGTCACTGCGACATCGGTGCAAGACTCGCATCGACCCTTCGAAGGTCATTTCAACATCGGTGCGGGACTTGGATCGACCTTCGAAGGTTTGATCGGCGAGCGACGCTCACCCGCCAGTGGCCTCGGGAGGCTTCTTGCCGGCGGCGTTCTGTTTGGCGCGTTGCCTGAGGCGGGCTTTTTCGATGGCGTCTTCGACGGGGCGGCGAATTTGTTGAATTGCATCTGGTGCGGCTTTGGATCTGTCGAGCGCTCCAAGAACAATTTCGACGGTAGTGGCCCAAGCGCGTTTTCGATTACGAACCTCCAACGCGGAGATGGTTTGGTTTTCGACCGTCGCCACAGCGACCGATTTGTTACGCTCGACTTCGCCCAATGCAGCGCCGACTTTGCCAATTTCTACAATAAGGTCGAGCGCGGACAATCCACTCATTATCGGAATCTCTGCGAGAATGGCGGCATATTCGGTCTGTGCGAGCTTGAGCATTTGAGCGGCATTGCCAGCCTCGCCCTCATAAGAGGCATTGATGACCTCGAGACCATTGGGGAATAGAGCATCACGAGCTGCGTCGATGGCAATCACCTTGGTAAGGTTTGGCGAGGCGATACCAAGCCATGCTTCGCGTGCGCTGCGCATACCAAAATAGAGGGCGCGCTGGAGATGGTCGTGCCGTTCATCGAGAGCATCGGCCGAATCGTTCAATGCGCGCAGAGCAACCTCGGCGGTTCCGCTTTGGCGTGCATCAATGAGAGCGGAATGGTCCTCTTGGACGCGACTGAGGAATGGAGCCACTTCGGGAATGGCAATGAACAAGGAGTTCAATGGCCCGGTCCATTGCTCGGTGACGGCGATCATTTCTGGGACCGTTAGGTTCTGGGAGAAACGCATGCGAGCATGGTAAGCGAACTGGAACGACGATGGCAAGTATGTCGTGGGCATGAATGAAAAATCGGCCAAACAGCATCGAATTTCAACGCTCGGACAGGATCTGGATCGACGACCCATCCGAGCTGCTGTCGGGTTGCGGTGGCTGCTCGGTTCATCGGATCGCACGACGTGCACCGAAACGTTACGTCAATGGGCGAATACCGAGCAGGTCCAAGGCGCCGGCCC
>CAZETM010000534.1:0-6686 GCA_964514885.1 uncultured Polyangium sp.
CGTGGGCACCGGCAACCCATGCACCCCCATCGTCGCGCAGCTCCTCCAACCAGCGCGATTGAATTCGCCGCGTTTGTCCCGCTCGATCAGGCCCTCGCTCAATTGTTCGCGGCCGAACTTGGTCAGCGTCGTGCTTAACTCCAGTTGCTCCTCGGACCAAGAAAAATCCATGACTCGCTCCTCAGCCCATTGCTTGCAGGCTCTGATAATCGATCTTGTCGGTGGATGTCTTGGGTAGCAACGGATGAAATACGAACATGTCCGGAATCATGTACGACGGCAGGTTGTCGTGGCAAAATTTCTTCAGCTCCAGGATCGAAATCCGTTCGTCGTCGCGAGTCGCCAAATGCGCCTTGATCCGTAGCCCCTCGGTCTCGTCCCGAACGGCCACGACGACCGCCTCACGCACATTGCCGTGCTTGTAAAGACATGCCTCGATTTCGCCAAGCTCCACTCGATAACCACGCCTCTTGACCATCCGATCACGACGCCCGACGTACCGATAGCCCGTCGTTTCATTCTCGATCACGACATCACCCGTCTTGTACCAACGCCGTCCATCAGCGGTGATGACAAACGCCTCCGCGGTTCGTTCAGGCAAATTCCAATACCCCAGCAGTATTCCAGGGCCGCTCATGACCAACTCGCCTTCGCTTCCGAAAGGCACCTCGTGGCCCATCGAATCGATGACTATCGCCTCATAATGGGCGCATGGCCGTCCAATCGGATACGCCTCGGTACGATCCTCTGAAATTGGGCGCGGCACCTCGAAATACGTGCACACGTTCGTTTCCGTCGGGCCATAGAGATTGAAGTAACGCGGATGCGGGATTTGTTTCCAGAGCGAGCGCAAGTGGACGACCGGAAATACCTCGCCGGCAAAAAGCACGAGGCGCAGGTTGCAATAATCGTGGTTCTTCAATTGCCCATACTGCGCCATCAAAGCCAGAATCGAAGGCGCCGAATACCATATCGAAATGCGTTCGTCCGCAATCAGTTTGGCCAAACGTACCGGCTCCTTGCCGATCTCTTCGCTCACCAACACGAGCGTCGCACCGTGTTTGATCGACGTGTACAGGTCGAGCACCGAAATGTCAAAATGAAAAGGCGCGTGATTGGCGAAACGATCATCGGGGCGCGGCTGAATGATATCCGAACACCAATCGATGAAGGCCATCGCGCTGCCGAGCGAGAGCATGACGCCCTTCGGTTTGCCTGTCGAACCCGACGTGTACAATATGTACGCCAAATCGTTTGCATCCATCGACGCCGAGGAAACCGATGACGCCAAAGATTCGCGCTGCTCAGCGTCGAGCATGGCCGCGAGCGCCGCGCCCCCGCCGACTCCATCCAGCACCAAGAGCGGCGGGACCGAACCCAATTTCGAGAACTCCTCGCGATAGGCTTTCTCCAGGCGCTCTTCGATGATGACCACCTTTACGCCGCAATTGTCGTGAATGTATGCATTACGCGACGCAGGGGCCGTGGGATCCAGCGGCACATGCGCCGCTCCAATCTTCAAAATGCCGAATATCGACGCGACCGCGTCGATCGACTTTTTCATGCAAATGCCGACCCGATCGCCCTTTTGGATCCCGATCGCCGCCAGTCGATCCCGCAGACGATCGCTCAGGTCCACCAGATCCCGATAGGTGATCCTCGCGCCGCCAGGTTCCTCGACCGCCACCTGATCGAGCCGATCTCGTGCGCCTTGCTCCAAGTATCCATGCAAACTTGCGAACTTCATTTGTTGAGCTTCGAGGCGATGAGCCGACCGATGTCCCGCAGCGTATTGAGATGAATGATCTGCCATTTTCACCATTGCGGACCCTGCGTGTCAAGGGGTCTTATCCATCGCATCACCAGACGGCGGCCGAAGGTGATCAAAAAATCAGTTGCGAGTGTGCAAAAAATGGGCAAGAGGCAGGCATCCGCGCTGTCTTTACGAATTCGGCGTGCAAGATATCGGCGCCATCAAGGCATCGTGGGCCGACGAGCACCCATCGCATCATCCGGCGGCCGAAGGTGATCAAAAAATCAGTTGCGAGTGTGCAAAAAATGGGGCAGGCGAAGGCCGCAGCGCCCGCTCGACATCCCTTGCGGTTGAACATTGAAGCCTACTTCTGGTAGCGCTCAGGCTCGCCCCTGAGAGCACGTAAGTTGGCGCTTATGAAACCGTGCGGGGTCATGCACGGGTCGACGGCGGATCCAATTGATAGATGTCGTACGAATAGACGACTTTCGCGCCAAAACGCTCGACCCACGGGGCCGAAAAGGCGTTTGCATGGCCGCTGGCTACCGCAATCCCCAGCTCGCGCAACGTTTTCAGAAGCGCTGCAGTGAGCGATAGAAAAACGCCACGAGCTTGAAATTCGCGCAGCACCGAGCTGGTGGTGAGATGTGCGGAATCCTCCTTGATGATCATTCCTGCACAACCGGCGATTTCACCCTTGTACCGACCCAAAAATAGGTACATTCGAGGCTTCGGCCCACGAATCAATTCACGATAACGACGACGACGAAATGCTTCCTCGGCCGGCAATAACGCGTATCCCGCGTTGAGCACTTTCATATACGCATCAAAGGATTCATCCGACTCGGGTTCCACTCGATCAACCTTGACGCCCTCCACCACCTCGAGCGGAATGGAGCTGCTGACGAGCATTGCTTTGACGGGTGACTTCGTCGCACCCCGCGCCAACAGGCGCTTGCCAAGGTCCGCCGGCTGCGTCCATGGATACACGCACCACGTGATCGGAAGACCGCGCTGGTGATACTCCGCAATCGTCGTGTCAATCTGCGCATCGGCATTGTTCAAGTCGAGGTTGGAGAAAAGCACCTCGTTGGCCGACGGCCAAGCGCATGATGGCGTGAGCGTACGATATCCGCCGTCTTCGTCGATCACGATGGTATCGTCATGCAATCGCTGTGGACCGATTGGCCCTTGGACAACAATTTCCAATTCACGAGGTACGGTCATCTTGGCTGTCATGTGGGTCATTCATATCATCTCGGCCGCACAGAGTGAACTTTCGACGTACACGCGACTTCGCGAGACGCGACTGTATCCTCTCCAATCGTCTAGTTGCACCCTGGCGCACAAAGCCGGACATGCCGCACGGCAAGGCGAGGCCATTTTGTCCTTGACGAACGGTCTTCATCGTGGATAGCCCAGCCACACTCGAACACGCGGCGCAACGACGAGCGAAAGCGACAGCAGAGCGTCAAGCGTATTCGCCCAGGAGCAAGTGTGGCGTCAGATAGTGGGTGGGGACACGGGATGCGGCGCGAGGAAGGGCGGCGTGGAGCGGGACTTGTACAATGCGGCAGGCTTGGATATGCTTGCAGCTCGATGACGATGACGAAAACACGCAGGAGCTGGCATCACTTTTCAATTCAAAGCTCGTCGAACCCATGGGGCGCCCAGCTCAACGATAAGGACCGGCGTGTAAACGGCGTCGAGCCCTTCGACGAGGCGCAGATGCCGATGACCTCCAGCCTCATGTTTGCCGCACGTCGACCCCCCATTCAAAATCGGATGATTTCTTGAAGATGTTAGCTGAAAAATCAACCGATCTGCCGTATCTGCGAGGAGAGCGCACAAGGCAGGAAGTATTATTGACAACCGGGGAGTCTTTGCACATTAACAGCGACACCTTTGTCGCAGGCGTCATCGAGGGATTGCAGCCGGCAATGCTGACCGCAGTCACGAGCGGAAAGATTCCGGCGCTGCACATCAAAAACGCGATGAGCCACGAGTGGTGTAATCAGGTATCGGAGCGGTTCATGCATCACCCCGCGACGAAGAAAGAGGGCGTAACGCCACCAATTTATTCGCTTGGCACCCACCTTTATTCTTGCCCCAAGGGCGAGACGTTCTCGAGCTATTTTCGAGACATCGAACGAAGTAACGCGGCCATTGCGAATGTTTTGCCCAACGGTAACGATCCGATCGTGTCATTCCTGCAGGCTGCTTGTGAATTGAACGACGCAAAGTTCGAGTATTTGTCCCTCAATGGCGTCAGCGTTCGTCATGGCACCTTGCGGCTGTGGGGGAAAGACTCAGGGGCCTCGTCGGGTGGCCGATGCTACTTCGCCGTCCCGCATGAAGACTACGAGGAAACCAACGACCAGCACCCATTGCCTCAGATATACCAATCAAACAACGTCTACAGCATCGTGCTATGCATTGACGCTGTCCACGACCGCGAACCGGAGACCCTCGTCTGGAACCGGCGCATGACGCTGGCGGAGATCCGCGATCCCAACAACAGACACCCTTGGGCTTCCTATGGATATAGGGAGTCGTTGCTCGACGACGTCGACTGCATGCTATTTCGGCTGAAAAAGGGCGACGCAGCGATTATTCCGGCACACAATGTGCACGCGGTCATCGGGTTCCCTGGATTTCGACGCTGTACGTACATGGCGTTTTTCCATTTGATAAAGACAACACCAAGCGGGTTTTCAAAAATGATTTTCCGGACTTGATGTCTCCGTCTCGTAAACGGACAAACCTGACCGCAGCATTCAGCCAAGCAGCTTCATCATGACGAACAACACAGACCTGAAGTATCTGAATGACACGTATGTCGACACGGACGAAGGCGTCGTGCAGCGTGTTGGGCGAGACGACCGAGGCCCGTACATCGTCCTGAATCAGACGATCTTTTACCCTCAAGGTGGAGGTCAACCAAGCGACGTTGGATCCATTCAATCCGACCAACTCGTGATCAACGTCTCGTTTGTGGGGTTCAGTGACGGCCAAGTCCTCCATTACATTTCCGAAGAACCACCTGGTATCGATGAACTGGTCGGCAGGTCATGCGGGCTTCGTCTGGACAGGTCGAGGCGAATGAGGCACGCGAGATTGCACACTGCCGGGCACCTGATTGCGGGGGTCATCGACGCACAGCGGGGGTCGATGCGGGCTGCGAAAGGTTTTCATTTCGAGGAGGGGCCCTATGTGGAGTTCGAAGGGGAGCCGGAAGGCGACGCCGAGTCGTTGCTCGTCACTCTGCAAGCGAAAATCGATACGTTGATTGGCGAAAACCCGCGAGTGACGGCTTCGATGGTGAGCTACGACGAGCTGAAACAACGTTGCTGGTCCGTTCCGCCCTCTCTGCCGCAGGACAAACCCCTGCGGACCATCACCATTCACCAGCTAGACCCTGTGCCTTGCGGTGGAACGCACGTGGGCAGTTTGTCCGAGCTTGGGACTGTATCCGTGTTGAAAATGAAGAAGAGAAAAAGTGCCACCAAGATCAGTTATCGAGTGGGCGACGTGCGATGAGCCGCCATTCAATGGTGGCGATTGTCGAGAACAACCTGACGAGGCAGATATGCTAGACAAGATACTTGCAGTATGGGGAACCCCGCGAACTAGGTCTACCGCGTTCTTGTGGATGATGAAACAACGTGGCGACTTCCACACCTTCCACGAGCCTTTTGGGAAATCGTTTTATCTGAGCGACGAGCGCAAGAGCAATCGCGCGGCCGACCAGGCGCCGCGCGCCGATCTGAACTATCGGGCCATCTTGAGCATGCTCGAGTCCCATAAAGGCAAAGAGGGGCGCTCGGTCTTTATCAAGGATTTGACCTATCACCTCGAAGGGGTCTACGATGAGGAGTTCCTGTCTCACTTTCACAACGTATTCTTGATTCGCGACCCAGCGAAAACACTACCATCTCTTTACTCCCTGCTGCCAGACTTCACCAGTGAAGAGGTTGGGTACGACACACAATACCGAATGTATGAGCTGGTTCGTGCGACCAGCAACGACTTGCCGCTCATCATTGACGCCGATGACCTGGCGACCAACCCGCATGCCGTGGTTCGGGGCTTTTGCGAGAAGGTTGGCATACCCGTCATCGACGAGTCACTGCAATGGGACAACATTCCGCCCACCACCACGCTCACTTGGTGGATCGGGGGCGACGGGCACCACGACAACTTGAAAAACAGCACCGGTTTTCAGACAAAGCGCTTCAAGGAGTACCCTCAGGTCTCCGAAGTCCCCAAACTGGCAAAGGCTTACGAGGAGTATTTTCCGTATTATGAGAAGCTCCACGCGAACCGCTTGAAAGTATCACCCTAGGTCCCGAAGGTTCAAATCACGCGTCATGCATCATTTCGGAATAGAGTCACCGCTAGATCACCTTTGCAAACCCTCGCTGGTTCGGCTCCAACCGAATCTCTACGCCGCGAAGTTCGATTTGATGAAGATCGTCCCGGCGCGTTATATCGTCGAGCAGGCGCTGAAGAGTGGTCAGTTGAAACCAGGTGGTTTGGTGGTGGAGAGCAGCTCCGGCACCTTCGCTCTCGGTTTGGCACAAACATGCGTCGCATTGGGCCTCAAGCTCACGCTCAAGACGGGACCTATCGAGCCGATCGTGGCTTGGCGTTTGCGCCACTTGGGTGCCCATATGGACACCGTCGAGAGCAGCGCTGGAAATCTGCGACAGATACAGGAGCAGCGCTTCGACCTCGTACGCAAAACGCTGCGAGAAGTCCCCGGGTCGTTTTGGCCGAGACAACATGACAACCCGCAGCACCCGGAAGCCTATCACTCCGTGGCGCGATCCATTGGACAGGCGCTGGGTAAGGTGGACATCTTGGTAGCGACCGTCGGTAGTGGAGGTTCTTTGTTCGGGTTTTCCCGGCCGCTGCTCGAGGCGATCGACTC
>CAZETM010000535.1:0-6682 GCA_964514885.1 uncultured Polyangium sp.
AAGGAGCACCAGGCGATCCCGCGTTTGTGGCACGCCATAGTCCGCACACTTTACAACCTTCGTCGTGACGTGATAACCGACGTCATTGAGGAGTTCAATGAAATCGTGATAAACCCCATGGTTTTGTCTTGCCAAATCGGGCACGTTCTCCGCGGTCACGATCTCGGGCCGGATCTCGTCGACAAGCCGTCCGAATGCGCCCAGCAGACCCCAGCGCTCGTCCTTCTTGCTGTGCTCCGCGATCGATGAACGATAGCGATAACTGTACGTGGAAAATGGCTGACATGGCGCACAACCAATGAGCACTCGCGTCGTCGCGGATGGGTACCATGTAGCCACCTCAGTGCCGTCGAGTTCGTCCACGCTCCGACAGTGGAACTTCGCGCCCGGATTGTTCGCCTCATAGGGGAACGTACACGTAGGATCCGTGTCTATTCCTGCTGTTACGGGGATGCCTTCGGTGATAAAGCCGTGTGTCTTGCCTCCGGCGCCGCAGAACAAGTCGACTGCGGCTATCTTCGGCAACTTCGGCATCTTGTTATCGGAACGCTTCTTCGACATTGCTCGGCAGTATCATCCGAAATCGGATCAACGGATCAGGGGGTGGCCTCTAGAACGCTGGCGAAGTTCGCCGCCGTTACGCCTACATGACCATCCCTGCGTCCAGGAGTCAAGCGGGCAATATCTCGGCCCTATCCTCGCCCTGTCACGAAGCCCTCAGTGTGACCTCGGTACCAGCTTTGCCTCGCGATCAGCCATCGAATTAACCTTAATCTCACGTTCGTACCGTCTTGAAGGTTTCCGATTGACCGGACTACTCGCATGCCTTCGCCGGTCCGCATACATGGCATCTATCATTCACCCTTCGCCCGTTTCGGTACAAAAGTGCTTGTCGATAAATGCTTTCGAAACATCGTTTCTTTCCGCAGCCAATCTTTCCGGTACTGCTCCCCTTGGAGTAGACCCAGATGTTCCCAGTAGAATGACCTACCCTGCCATTCGATTGTGAAGTCAGGTGAATAGTGCTCACCGTCAACATCTAGGCCCTCTTCATACTTGAATGCCACTCATCGCTCATAGAGCAGGTTAGCGATGATAACCTCCGACTTCGACCGGACCCAGTCGCCGGAAAGCGTCTTGTGGATGCGCCCGAGTGCAAATTTGTAGACACCTAAATAGAGGTGAATCTCCTGATGGCGCCGCGCTGTGTCTTCGCGAAATCGTGATGGGTACTCACGATCTCGGTTATCGAATAGGGCAGGTCGTGACATTCGGATCTCGAAGTCATTCAGTCACGCGCTTGCAGGCGATCTCAGTATGTGCTTGACGGACAACCTCATCCGATGAGTTAATGGCTTCAATGCTCCCATACCCTATTCCAATCACCGTTCGCCCTGGTTTGCTTCGCAAAACCTGCGCGATTGCAGTTTGTCTGTTTCTCGCCGTGGTTGTTTCGGGCTGTGGCTCTGCTCCCGAGGCGTACGTCCCGCTGCCCCCATCTCGGCCGATATCCATGGACGGGGTGAGATACGCATACATCGGCCGCGAAGCGCTTGCTCAATACGAATTCCCTCGCCGTCACGCCTAACCTCCCTTCACATCCACACGCGCACATGTGTCCCCTTCGCATGATCTTGGCCCTTGTGGTGCACATGATCTCCGTGCCATCATCGCCCCATGCCGACCCGCCTTCGCGCTCTCGCTTTCGCCGTTCCCGTGGCCCTTGCAGGCATCGCCGCGGCTGCTTCCTCCGCAGATGCATTCTGCGGCTTCTACGTGAGTGGAGCCGACGCCAAGCTCTTCAACAACGCGACGCTCGTGGTGCTCATGCGTGAAGGCACGCGCACCGTGCTTTCGATGCAGAACAACTACCAAGGGCCCGCGGAAAACTTTGCCATGGTGGTTCCGGTCCCGGTCGTGCTGAACAAAGACAACGTCAAGACATTACCTGCCGAAGTGTTTGGCCGAGTCGATCGGCTCGCGGCGCCGCGATTGGTCGAATATTGGGAGCAGGATCCGTGTAACATTCCCGTTCGCGATTTTGAAATATTGCGCTCGGTCGCGGTTGCCGAATCGATCTCGATTGAAGACGACGATGTGGTTGCCGAGCAGCACGGGGTCAAAATCGAATCGCGATTCACGGTTGGGGAATACAACGTGCTCATTTTGAGCGCCAAGGACTCGCTTGGGCTCGATACATTTTTGCGCGCTCAAAAATACAAGATTCCCCCCGGGGCCGAACCGTATTTGCGTCCCTATGTCACGCAAGGTAGCAAGTTTTTCGTGGCCAAAGTCGACATCAAGAAAGTAAAGTTCGAAAATGGCCAGGCGATGCTCTCGCCACTGCGATTTCATTACGACAGTGAAACGTTTAGTTTGCCCGTACGTTTGGGGCTCATCAATTCGGCAGGCGCGCAAGACCTCATCGTGCACGTTTTGGCCCGCTCGCGGTACGAAGTAGCCAATTACGAAAACTTCGCGATTCCGACGAACATTCACGTCAACGAAAGCGTAAAGCCCGCGTTCGGTACGTTCTACGCGTCGCTGTTCGATAAAGTATTGGAGAAACACCCAAGGTCCGTGATTACCGAATACTCTTGGAGCGCCGGGTCGTGTGATCCGTGTCCCGAGCCTCCGCTCAATGTTGGAGATCTCGCGACGCTCGGAGTGGATGCATTGCCGGGTTACGAAGGAGCGAAAGAAGCGCCTCCCGAAATTGCCAATGCATTTACGTTGACGCGTTTGCATGCTCGTTACGATAGCAGCGCGCTCGGCGAGGATCTGGTTTTTCGCGCCGCACCGCCCATCATGGGTGGCAATGGTGTTCCCGATCCAGAAGGCAAGATGACACGCGGAGCCCAGCCGACCGGTTTTAACATGTTTCAGGGACGTTACGTCATGCTCCATTCGTGGGAGGGGCCCATCGAATGCAAAGAGCCTCGGCGCGGAAGGTGGGGCGGGCCGATCAAGCAAGTCGCGGCTTCTCCGCAGGTCGCTACGAATACGGCATTTGCGCCACGCGGCGCACAACTTGCGTCGTTTTTGCAATCGCCCGATGCCGAACTCGAATCGAACGAAGCCAAACTTCCGAGCGGCCCGGTGAATGGCGTTCCTCCGCTGCCTCCGCCGATTTCGCGTGGGTGTGCAAGTTGTGCTACAGCGTCGCCAAGGGATGGCTCGACACCGATCGTCGCTGCAATGGTGGCAAGTTTTGCGGCAATGCTCCGCCGCTGGCCCCGCGTCTCGAAATAGGTCAACCAGTTGTTGACATCGAGCGTGGGTATCGACTACGAACGCATTCGGAGATTCTGTCTCGTCGCTGCCCCTGAGACCCGGATGATTAGCCATGGCGCTTGATTTCTTCTCGATTCTGCGATGCCCCGTGACCCGCGAACCGCTCACGCGCGAGGGCGACATTCTCGTGTCGCCGTCTGGTGCCAGGTATCCAATCGTCCACGGTGTTCCCGTGCTTCTGCCGCCCAACACCCAATCGACTCTCTGGGTGAAAGACGCGTCGCTCGAAGCTGCTTGGAAGCAGCCCGAGGATCCGTGGCAGCTCGATACGATCGGGCTTTCGGACGAGCAGCGAAAAGAATTGAAAGCTCGCGTCGAGCACGCATCGAGCGAATCGATCGATCCGGTCATTTCCTATTTGATCGCAGCCACGTCCGGGTACATGTATCAGCAAATGGTGGGAAAACTGAACACCATTCCGATTCCCAAGTTCCGCTTGCACACGGATACTCCTCGGCTACTGCTCGATGTGGGCTGTAATTGGGGCCGATGGGTCGTTGCAGCCAGCAGAGCGGGTTTTGTGCCGGTCGGCATCGATCCCTCGCTGGGCGGAGTATTGGCGGCCAAACGCCTTTGTCAAAAACTGGGAATCGAAGCGTTTTTCGTCGTCGGTGATGCTTTGCAGCTCCCTTTTGCGGCGAATACGTTCGATACTGTTTATTCCTATAGCGTCCTGCAACATTTCTCGAAAGAGAATGCGGCTGCAGCACTTCGTCAATTGAAAGTCGTGGCCAAACCCGGTGGCGACTTTCTGGTGCAAATGCCCAACGTGCTGGGCATTCGATGCCTCTACCACCAAGCCAGGCGGAGGTTTCGTGAGCCGACGATGTTCGAGGTGCGTTATTATTTGCCCTGGGAACTGCAGGACATGTTCAACAAGAACCTCGGCCCGACGACATTGGACGTGGATGGCTTTTTCGGGCTCGGCATTCAGCCTGCCGATCGTGACTTGATGCCGCCGCTCAAACGCAGCATCATCGACGGGTCGGAATTTTTGCGTGGTTTGTCCACCAAGCTGCCGGCGCTGACGTATGCCGCGGATAGTCTCTACGCTCGAGGTCACAAGGCGGACGATTGATCAAATCTTCGCCACGATCTCTTCCGATACGTCCCACAGCTTTTGGGCCAATTCGGCGTCCTGGCTCTTGCCACTCGATTTGGCTACATTGCAATCCGCAAAATATTCGCCGCTGACTTCGGTGAGCGACGGATGAGTTGCGACATAACATTGCGTCGCCGCACCTTCGGGAATCGACTTCAGAAAGAGCGGTTTGGCCAAGGTTAACGCTCCCATGACCATGGGGTTCATGTGGCGGCCGAGATTGGTCGCGATGACGCCCGGGTGCAATGCGTTCGCGGTTTTTCCTGTACCGGCAAGTTTTCGCGCGAGCTGCTTGGCGAACAAGACATTGGCCAGCTTGGATTGACCATAGTTGCGCCAAGCATCGTAATGTTTTTCGCCAGTAAGATTATCGATTTCAATGCCTTCCTTGGGCGCGGCCGTATGCGCAGAGCTCGACACGATGACCACTCGGCCCTGAGGCGCGAGCTTATCGAGCAGCCCGGTGACCAGGATGAAGTGACCAATGTGGTTCGTAAAGAATTGCAGCTCGTAACCATGTTGTCGTTCGAGCTTCGGGAGCGCCATGATGCCCGCATTGCAGATGATTGCGTCCAGCGTTTTTCCGGATGCTCCCACCGCAGCTACGCAAGCGCGTACGGAATTCGGATCGGACAGCTCGCACGCCACTGCGGTAAACTCGGCCAAACCTTTGCATGCCTCCGTCGCTTTGGCCGCAGTGCGCGCAGCTCCAATGATATGAGCGCCACGCATTCCAAGCACGCGTACGGTTTCCAGCCCCAGCCCCGAATTGCAGCCGGTGACCAAGATCGTTTTGCCACGTAGATCGATTCCGTCGGTGACCTGTTCGGCCGTAGAGCCGTAGCCAAAACCGCTCGGTCCATTTCCTTTGAGTGCAGACAACAAGGACATGATTTTCTCGTTTGGGGCTAGAGTGAAAGCCGCGCGGAATAGTTTACGAGACGTGCTGCGTCAACGTACGAAATGCAGCGGTGACTCGAATGTATACGCTTTGGGGAATAGCGCCTGGAAATCGCTATACGCGCTTCACGCCGAGTCGCTCGGCGACTTGTTCGAGCGCCGCTGCTTGCGGTGATTTTGGTGGAACGAAGGACTTGGCCACGACGTCGCGCAACGAGCGTCGTGTGCTATCAGCGACGTCTGGATTGGCGCCTCGATCCAGAAAACGCAGCACTTGGTCCCATTGATTCAGGTTGGCCAGTACGAAGACGGGAGTTTGTCCCGATGCATTGGCAGCGTTGATGTCGGCGCCATTTTCGATGAGCAAATCGATATTGTTCCACCGGCCGGCATAGACGGTCTTGATGAGGAGCGGCTCGCCTTTGGTGTCGCGCAAATTCGGATCGCCTCCGCGATCCAGTAGCAATCGTAGCTCGCGCGGCTGTTCGGTGAAGGCGGCTGCGAGCATGGGCGAATCGCCTTTTGCGGTTACGTAATTGGGATCAGCGCCGGCATCGAGCAGCGCACGCTGAGCGACTTCATTACGCGCGGCGATTTCGTACATCAGCAGGTTTGCCCCTGGAGGGCTTGCGGCATTGATGTCCACCGGTCCTCGAGGATCGTTTTCGCTTGCCTCGATAATCGCTTTGATTTGGGCGACGTTCCCGCGTTCGGCGGCTTCTCCGATGGCGCGGTGACGCGGGTCCGGAAAAACGGCATCGAGCGGCGGAGGGCGCCTGGGTTTGGCGATATCCTCGAAGGATTCGATTTCGTCGATCACAACATTCCCCCAATCGCCGCCATGTCCGCGCTCTTTTGAGCTTCCATGCTGTCGATGGTCACTTTGCCGCTATGTCGTTCGACCGCTTCGGCAATTTGATCTTTCCCGCGCCCCAATACTTCACCGACGGGATTGACGATCGCTTTCGCCCAGCCCCACACGCCTTTCGGTGCCTCCGTGGCCGGATTCGGCCGAGGTGTTCCGTTGGCGTATTTGGCCGGAAGCTTGATGGCATTTCCAGGAGCATTGGGCAAGGGCGACCATTGCTGTGCGGTCGTCAGGATCTCGCCGTCCACTCGGTAGGCATTGATGAGCCCAGCGTTTCGCGAGTCGAGCCCATAATAGCGGTACGAATCGGAATGAATCCCCGCGGCATTGAACGAATCCGCAGGAACGCCCGTCGCCATGGAAGCGGCGGACGCCAAACCTCCACCCAGTGAATGACCGGTGATGGCCATGTTGTTACCGTATACAGCTTGAGCTTGTTTGGCCAGGTTGACGGCTTGTGCGTATTGCGGCGAGGGCAAACCAACGTTTTGACCATTGCCCATCACCCAATCCTGCCA
>CAZETM010000536.1:0-6678 GCA_964514885.1 uncultured Polyangium sp.
CACGGCCTTACCAAACGCTTCCTCCCCGTACGCCTCCGGAAGCTGATCCAACGCATCCGTAATCGTCGCGCGCACCGCCGCACGGGCCCGCTGGCTTTTGCGCCAATCGATCACCAATTTCTTCGCCTGCCGACCAGGAAGCTCTCGTGCAATCGTCTTCACCTTCTCACGATCCGACGCATCCATGGTCACGCCCGCCATCAACAAATCGAAGTACGCCAATTCCTCCGCGCTCATTCCTTCCGCTTCCGGCCGGCGATCCTCCGCCTCGAGCGTCTTCATGAACGCGAGCAGTTCCTGGAAAAACGTCCCCGCATCCTTCGCGCCTTGGTTGTAATCCAATATCAACTTGTCGATATCGTCGCGCAAGTTGCTCCTTGTCGGATTCTTTCGCGCCACTCGCTCCGCATGGCTACGCGCCGCCGCCGATATCGCTTGCGCCGCGCTCGCCGTGTGTCGCGTCGTCGAAATCCAATGCGAAAGCGCCCCGAAATCGATCCCTCCAAGATGCACCCTGCCGTTGTATACCAAGTCCGTTCGTTCACGAAGCTCGTAGCCCCGCGCATCAATCGATTCGTCCAGCAATCGTTCGACCGACGCCATCACCTTCGAGATGTCCACGGGGTTTTCGAGCTGCCGCAATCCACGACAAAGATCCGCCAGCACGCCCCAACCGAGGGAAAACGCGTTTTTCCGCTCGTCAGTCCCCAGCGCACCATAGATTTTGTCGACCCGTCCGGCGAGATTCAAGAACGTTTTCTTCGTCTCGATCGGATGCGTCAATTTGTTAATGCCGTCGAGCAGCAACCGAGCCCGCTCGAATAGCTTCCCGCTCTGCATCGCCTCCACATCCACGCCGAGCTGCTTGCAGAATGCATTGGCCTCGCCTACGGCCACCCGCAATTGCTCCACCAGCTTCGTTTTTTCCTGCACCGGCAAATCGCCGTCGCTCACGCCCCCGCCCGAGCCTGAGCCGTAAATCTTCAGCGCGTCGTGCAGGTTCCGGAATACGCCAATGTAATCGACGACAAAACCGTTTTCCTTCCCCTCGTACACCCGGTTCGCCCGAGCAATCGTTTGCATCAGCGAATGGTTGCGCATCGGTTTGTCGAGGTAAATCACTCCGCAGCTCGGCACGTCGAACCCCGTCATCCACATCGCGCAGACGAATACCAAACGCAACGGATCCTTGTCGTCCTTGAACTTCGTGTCCAAATCCTCGTTGATCATTCGTTTGCGGTGCGGCGCGATGTCCAGGCCCTTTTGCGCAAATGTCTCCACTTCGTTTTGCGCTTGCGAGATCACCACCGCCATGTCCGTCGCTTTCATGTACGCGACTTTCCGAATCAATTCCTCTTTGGCCTTCTTGTCGCTGTAGGGCGTGTCGCGCAGGCGCCTTTCCTGCTTTTCGAGCGCCGTTCTCCACGCCACCTGCACCTTGTCGTACATGCGCACGGCCGTGATCTTGTCGATCGCGACCATCATGGCCTTGGTTCGCTCGGGTTGTCCCAGGAAATGCTCGACGATATCCTTGGCGATTTCTTCGAGCCGGTCGTCGCGCACGATCAAATGGTATTGCCGCGCGAATTCCCGTTCCACTTTCTTTTGCTGTTCCTCGTCCAGCTCGGCTTCCTCGAGCAGCTCGTTCAAATCGTCCGCGAGGTCCTCGTTCGTGAGCTGCAAGGGCGGGATGCGCGCTTCGTACCACAGCGGCACGGTGGCTTGATCCTCGATGGCTTGCCGAAAATTGTAAATGCTGACGTAATCGCCGAACACTTGCATGGTCTTCTCTTCGCCCGCCATGAGCGGCGTTCCGGTAAAACCAATGAACGCGGCATTCGGCAATGCATTGCGGAGGTTGAGGGCGAAGGTGTCGTATTGCGAGCGGTGCGCTTCGTCGGCAATGACGATGATGTCGGATCGATCGGACAGCTTAGGGTATTTGGCGCCTTTGATCGAGGGAATTGCGGAAGTTGTCGCGGTATGCGTTTTCGATGGGTTTATCAAACCCTTTCAATTCGATGAAGAGAAGCGGCAGGCCATTGACGAAGCGGACGAGATCGGCAGCGAGCGATGCGCGCCCCAAAACATTCAGACTCCTCCGCGACGCGCAGCCTGAGATCGTGCCAAACGTTTGCGCAAGTAATGTACGACAATCCCCGTGTATGGATGAAGTTTGCCCGAAGGCGAAATCTCCGCCCACTTTTTCATCTCTCTTTCGATGACCTCGAGCGACCAGTCGCCTTTGTGCTTGCGGTCGAAGCCCTGCTTGAAACCATCCAGCACCGAACGTCGCGCCTTTTTCAAGTGGTCCAAGTTGAGCCGTAACGTTTCGACCAAATCACGACGAATCTGCGGATCATCGGCATCGATTTCGCCCGACGCATCACGATAACAAACCAAGTTTTCGATGTCCTTCTGTGGATTCGCCGGATCAACCGATACTTCATTGTTGCGCTTGTGTTTGTCGCAATGGTGCCACTCGACATCCCGCCCCTCACCCCCAGAGCAGGCAGCCAACAGATTTCGATATTCGAATTGCTCATCCTTGTAATTGCTGCGCGGTCGACGATGCTCGATACGCGTTGTGGCATCATCGAGGATGCGCCCCATGCAATAGCAACAAATGTATCCCTGCTCCTCCACGAGCCGTCTGCGAATCTCTTCTTTGGGGGCGTCGTCAAACGTTGCATGAGGCGTCGACAACCGATACTCCGCCCAGCTCTTTGGTTCTTTTCGCTTACGAATACGCATCATGCGTCATCGCCCTCGAGCGCCAGCAACATCGCACCTAATCGCAAAACATCGTGGTCGTCGGGTCCGAATCGCTCCTCCAGTTCTCGGAGCTTGCTTTTGGCCTCGTCGAAATTTTCATTGTCAATCAAGCGCGCAAGCTCGCCAATTTCCGCTTCGGCATCTTCCGGGCGCTCTGAAACACCCATCAATTCCGTGAGAATGGCATTCGAATCGCGCCCTTCCGTACGAGGCAATGACGCCACCACGTCGAATTTGGACAGCAGTAGAATGTGCTCACGCGGCACTCGACTCAATACCTGTGGCGAATGTGTTGTCACGATGAACTGGCATCCACGAAAGGTCCGCGTCAATTCAGGAAGCACGGCTCGCTGCCAACGTGGATGCAAATGGAGCTCGATTTCGTCGATGAGCACCACCCCCGCACCCGACAACGGATCCGCAGCAACAGGATTCGCTGCCGCAAGACGTTGAGCAAGATCCGCCACGAGCAAAATGACACCTCGTTCGCCGTCCGAGAGTGTATCCAACGATAACTCCATCCCGTCTTTGCGCAAAACGAGACTCGCTTTCCTGGCATCACGCTGATCACGGCGAACACGCAGATCGTCGAACGAATTTGCAGACAACGTGTCCATGAATCGAATCACCGCTTGCCGGACCATTTCGAGTCGCAGGTTGCGATGCTCCGGATTGCCCGTCAATCGGACTTCATTCTCGAGATCTTCTTCATGTCGAAACCAGTCGACGATATCGAGCAGTGATTGACGTTCGAGGTGAAACGCCTCGCGGAACGCATCCATTTGTGGCGCGAACGCGTGGATGCGTTTCTCCCGCTTGTAAGACGATGCCTCTTGGCGGTGAAATCGAACGGAAGGATAATAGCAAAACACTGGAACAGCAGCAGAATCATTGGCTGCTATGGACTCGTGAACACGCTCGACCCATTGATTCATTGCCGCATCCGTGACGCGGTTTTTACCAGGGGGTCGAAATCGCCCTGTGCTGAGCTTCCAAGTTTGCGTCGTTCCAGAGATGACGGTATCGATCTGTGCCTTCGCTTCCGTTTCGCCGGAATGAATTGTCCATGGCCCAATCCGACAAGGCTCCTTCTTGGGATCAGTATCTCGAAGCAGGGCGGTCAGGGGCGCGAGAAACATGGCGATGCTGTCGAGTACCGTTGATTTGCCCGCGCCATTTGCCCCGACCAAAACGACTGCTGCTGCGTTGGGGAACGATAATTGCAAATTTCGAAACCCATACACATTCTCCAATTGTAATCGTTGCACGCGCATGGGCGCCGCCACCCCGACATAACGCCCCGGGTTCAAACTGTACCCCTGCGCCTCGATTTCTTTGCGCGTCGCGACTTTGCACAGCCCCGCCACATCCACGTATTTCTCCTTGGGAAAACTCTCCTGCAGCAGCTTCTTGCTCCCCGCTCGATGCTCCGCCTTTTCCCCTCGATACAGCCGCACGATGTTCGCCAAATACTCGACCTGCTCGCCCGTGAACTCCCGATGCGCCCGATCCACCTGCCGATAAATAGGCCGCGCATCGATGAAGAGCACCTCGTCCTTGCGCGACGTCTTGCCCCGGTTCAAAAACCACAACGTCACCGGCAAGGTGACCGTATAGAAAAAGTTGGAGCTGAGCGAGACGATCACGTCCACCGCGCCCGTTTCAATCAGCTTCTTGCGAATCTCCAGCTCACTGCCCCGCGCGTCGCTGGCGCTGTTCGCCATGACGAACCCGGCTCGACCCTGGGCATTGAGGGCGCTGTAAAAGATCTGAATCCACAAATAATTGGCATTGTCCGTCGACGGCATTCCAAACGGAAACCGCTTCTGGTCGTCCTTGATGCGCTCCTTGTCCACGGCATTCTGGTTGAAGGGAGGATTGGCCATGACAAAATCGAATTTGCCGACTTGGTCGTGGATGTCATCGTAATACGTATTCGTTTCGCGAATGTCGCCGGAAAGGCCGTGCACGGCGAGGTTCATCTTCGCGAGCCGCAAGGTCTGCTGAATCTTTTCGACGCCGTAGACGGACAGCTCGTCGGCGGGGCGTTTTTCATGCGCGGCAATGAAATTGGCGCTTTGCACGAACATGCCGCCCGATCCGCACGCGGGATCGAAAATGCGCCCGTGATAAGGCTCGACGATTTCGACGATGAGGCGCACGACCGAATACGGGGTGAAGTATTCGCCGCCTTTTTGCAGGGTGAGCGGGGCGAAGTTGCCCAAGAAATATTCGTAAATGCGGCCGAACACGTCGTCCTCGACGTCCTCGGGAATGGTGCCAAAGAGATTTAATAGTTCTTTGAGCGTTTTGGCATCGAATCGGCCGTAGGCTTTGGGCAATACGTCCTTCAGGTTGTCGTTGTCGGCCTCGATGGCTTTCATTGCGTCGTTGATGGCTTTGCCGATGTCTTCTTGCTCGGGCAATTCGCGCAAGAGGTGAAACCGAGCCTTTTCGGGGACGTACATGACGCCGCGGGCGTGATAATCGTCGCGGGTGATGCCTCCGCGTCGGCGGGATTTGGTGGCCAATTCTCGCTCGGCGTGCGCAAAACGATGGTCGGCGTATTTCAAGAAGATGAGGGCGAGGACGGGCGTGGCGTATTCGGAGGGCTGAAGGCCCGAATTGGTCCAGAGCTGATCGGCAGCGGCCCAGAGGCTTTTCTCGAAGTCGGCAGGAAGCGGCATCGGGGAGGCTTGTAAGCCAAGCGGAGACGCGATGTCCAGGGGATTGTGGACGAGCGGCGGCGGCGGTGGAGGGGTGGGATCTAAAGCCGACCACGTTTCTTGCCCGCTCTGCCTTGCGCGCTTTAGGCTGCCCACTGCGAGGGCTGGCGATGAGACGTTCGAGGTTTGGCAGGCTGCTTTCGTGTGTCGTGCCGATCGCGATGGTCGTTGGAATGACCGCGCAAGCATCAGCGCAAACGTCGCCGGTGGAGGTGTGTTGGAGGCCGCAGGAGCTGCCGGCGGGCAAAGACACGTTCGTGATCATCAAGGAAAGCAATCGTTGGGACGTGGTGCCGTCGTGGCATTTCTGGAGCGCAGCGGCCAACCATATCGTTTACAAATACAACCCGAACCTGGGTCCCGAGAGCCTCGACAAGTTCCCCGAGGATGTTCGCAGAATTGCGAGGTCGTGCGTGCCTCGGCCACCGCCACCGCCACCGCCACCGCCACCACCGCCGCCACCGCCGCCGGCGCCGGCAAAATCGCAGCCGACGGCACCGAAGAAACCTTCGAGCAACGGTACGAGCGCAGGTTCCGGCAAGGGTAATGGTAATGGTAATGGTAATGGCACGGGTTCGAAGCCACGGGGCGAACCAAGTGTGCAATCGTCGCCAAAGTCCGATGCCGAATGGCCGAAGAGCCGGTCACCATCGTATCTGCCGCCATCGTCCGTACTGCTCCCGAAAAGCTCGGCATTGCTTCCGAAATCCACCGAGGCTCCGCTGTTGCCAAAGTCGTCGTTTGCGCACTTCACGGTGAATTGCGAGGACGAGAAAGTCCGCTGCGGACCCAAGAAGGGCGATAAAAAAGGCCCGGTGGACGAGCGTACGGCGCTCGATGAGGTTTTGAAGGAATTTGCGCTTTTTGCAGGCGCCGTGAATTTGCAGCTCGACGAGGACCTGAATCGACCTGACGGCAAAAAATACGGTGTGGTGGGCGGGCGTAATGCGGATGGGCCGGATCTGCCGATTCTGCAGGCCGCGGTGGCGCTGTTGCAGCTCACGCCGTCATTACAGACGGAGATTAGAGCGTTCATCAAGAAGGTTGGCAAATCAGCGCCGGCGAAGCCGGTAACCTTCGAATTGAGCGAGCTGAGTGATGAAGGGGCGAAGTGGCTGGCAAGTCATCCAGAAGCGGCCGAGAGCTTGATGAAGGCTGGCACGATTGGGCCGTACAA
>CAZETM010000537.1:0-6674 GCA_964514885.1 uncultured Polyangium sp.
CCGACTTCGGGGTTCAGGTTCACGTTCAAGGGACCGAGCTGGATTTCGCCTTGAGGTGGAGTGAACCACCGCTTTTCTCCGGTAGCTAGGAATTTGCGATATCCAGAAGTGACGAGTGGGTAGATGCGCCTTCGCTTTTCATCGGTTTGCTTGGCGAGGATTTCGTCGAGCACCGATTCGCACATGCCTTTTCGATGCATATTCACGATGCCTTCGCGAATGCTGCGATAAAAGTCCGACGAAAGCTCGTCTTTGCGTGTTTTGTATTCGCGAACGCCCGTTATTTTGGGGGTTCCCGAGCGCAACACGAAATCGACGAAATACGTCAGCGACACCTTGTCCATGGGATCCTCCCGCTAAGGTCCGCCATTGTTTACTTCCGACCGCCTCGGTCGCTTGGTTGATTGATTTTATCATGAATCGAATCCAAATGCGCTTGATTTGTTGCATAAGAGGGACGAAAAATGTCCGACCCATGAAGTGCGACTTCACGATCCCGAGCGCTGACCGAATGAATCGGACATAAAATGTCCATGCACTCGAAAACGCGAAAATAATAGCCAAATGGAGGAAATGGGGGAACAGGCTTTCAGTCTTTTCTTACGTCCACGACGCTGATCGGCCTACGGACAGAAACGTTGACGGGTCTTGCGTGCACATGTAAGAACGCGCGCCCCCAAGGAGTTCGTGAAATGAAAGCCATCGTTATTCAAGGTGCATTCGGTCTTGATTCGCTCGCGCAGGTCGATTTGCCTGATCCCACGCCCGTTCGCGATCAAATCGTGATCCGGATGCGAGCCGCTTCGCTCAACTACCGCGACCTGCTCACCGTCACGGGCATTTACAACCCGCGCCAACCTTTGCCGCTCGTCCCGTTTTCCGACGGCGTGGGTGAAGTGATCGCGGTGGGATCCGAAGTGACTCGCGTCAAAGTTGGTGACCGCGTCTGTCCGATTTTTGCGCAAGAGTGGATCGAGGGCGAAGCCACGATGGACAAGCTCAAGACGACGCTTGGCGGGCCGCTTCCTGGTGTGCTTTCCGAGATGTTCGTGACGCGTGAAACGGGCGTCGTGAAAGTGCCCGATTTTCTTTCTGATGCCGAAGCGGCCACGTTGCCTTGTGCCGCGGTGACCGCGTACAATGCGCTTTTTGTTACGGGCAAGGTGACGGCCGGCGATACGGTGCTCGTGCAAGGCACCGGCGGCGTGTCGATCTTCGCTTTGCAATTCGCCAAAATGGTCGGCGCACGCGTCATTGCGACGTCCAGCAGCGACGCGAAGCTGGAACGAGCCAAGGCTCTCGGCGCGTGGGAAACCATCAATTACAAGACGACCCCGGATTGGGACAAACGCGCCGTCGATCTAACTGACAAAAACGGCGTCGATCACATCGTCGAAGTTGGCGGCGCAGGCACGCTTGCGCGGTCGATGCGCGCGGTGCGCGTCGCAGGAACCATCAGCGTGATCGGCATTCTCGCCGGCGCCTCACAAGACATGAATGTGCTTCCGATGCTCATGAAACACATGCGTGTGCAGGGGATCATGGTCGGGTCGCGGGTGATGTTCGAAGCGATGAACCGCGCCATCGAGGCCAATCAGATCCATCCCGTGATTGACGACCGTACGTTTGCCTTTACCGAAACGCGTGAAGCATTGCAGTACATGGCGAGCGGCGGGCACGTTGGAAAGATCGTGCTGACGTTCTGATTCATCCGGCGAGGCATTCCCCCTCTCCACGAACATTGCAAAGCAATGTGAAGTTGGAGAGGGGGCTAGGGGGGTGAGGCGCTCTCTTCGTCGTAGCCATACTTCACTTTATTTCGTACGTGAAGAGCCTGCATTCAATGGGGCCATTGAAAACCGTGTGCTCTTTCGTCGGATGTATCTGCATCGCCCGCGGAATGTCCGGCGTTCCCGCCAATATGACAATGGTGTGTCCGGACAAGCTCATCAAGGCTTTCGCCATATCCCGGTAAAACCCAGGACCAGCCTCGATTCGTTCCCCGTACGGAGGATTCGTGACGATGAACCCGGCCGGTTCCGTCGGCTCGACATCTTTCACGTCACCGCGAGCGAACCTCACAGGCACTCCGACGGCCTTCGCGTTTGTCTTGGCAGCATCGAGCGGCAAGATGTCGCTGCCGGCGATGAAGGGACCTTCCGCGCGTCGTCGAGCCGTCGCTCGATCACGCATATCCGACCACAAACGCTTGCGAACTGCGTCATGACAAACCCACCGCTCGAATCCGTTACGCGCTCGGAAAAGCCCCGGCGCGATGTCTCGCGACCACATCGCAGCTTCGATCGGAATCGTGCCTGACCCGCACATCGGATCGACGAGCGGCACCTGGCGGTTCCATCCGGACAAACGCAAGATGGCCGCTGCCAGCGTTTCTTTCAGCGGCGCTTCTTCGATGCGTGTTCGATATCCACGACGATGCAACGCTTCACCCGACAAGTCGACGTACAGCGTCAAGCGGTTGTGCACCAGATGCACGAACACGTTCAGGTCTGCATCCTCCACGTCCACGTTCGGACGCGATCCGTAACGAGCGCGTTGCTGATCGACGATCGCATCTTTCGTCCGCTGCGCGACGTACTGCGTATGCGTCAACATGCTGTCTTTGCACGATGCACGCACCGCGAGCGTTCTTCGCGGCTCGAGGTATTCGCTCCAGTCGACAGCTCGCACGCCATCGTAAAGCGCTTGGCCATCGGCCGCGTCGAACTCGGCCACGACACACAACACACGCGACGCGATACGCAGTTCGAGGCACGCGCGCATGCCTTCGGCGATGGGCCCTTCGAAGTGCACTCCACCTCGATCGGCGCGTACTTTCTTGAATCGCGCCTCGTTCATTTCGTCCCGTAGCGCTCCCTCGGTGCCTTTCGCCGCAGTCGCGAAAAAATGGAGCACCTTGGCATCTGCTAGTTCGCTCGTTCGCATCGTTTTTCCGAGGTAGGCGTTCAGCGCGGCGCGCGCAAGAGACATTCGTAGCTCTTGCCGAACGGCCCCAACACAGCCTACCCTGCCGGGCCATGGCCAACCCGACTGCGCTCTGCGAAACTTCTTTGGGCAACTTCAAGATCGAACTCTTCGTCGACAAGATGCCGCTCACTGCAAACAACTTCATCACCCTGGCCAAGAGCGGCTTCTACGATGGGCTGCACTTCCACCGCGTCATTGACGGCTTCATGATTCAATTCGGCTGTCCGCATAGCCGCGATGCGAAGAGCCAGCGCGCCGGCACTGGTGATGGTCCTCAGGGCCGAATCCAGGACGAACACCCGGAAAACGCGAAGATCTCCAACGAGCCTGGCACCTTGTCGATGGCCAACACGGGTCAAAAAAGTAGTGGATCGTGCCAGTTTTTCATCAATACCGTCCACAACTCGTACCTTGATTGGTTCACGCCCGGTCCGTCGAAGCACCCCGTTTTCGGGCGCATCATCGAGGGATTGGACGTCGTCAAAAAGATCGAAGAAACGCGTACCGATGGCAATGACCGCCCGCTCGAACCCGTGCGGATGAACAAAGTCACCGTCTCGGATGCGTGAGCACGTCGCGCCCACGCGAGCGTGGCTTTTCGGGCACAACTCAACACGGCTTCACTCGCTCGTGTCGCTCTTTTTAACGTGGCTTTTACGTGGCTTAGACGTGGCCTTAACGTGGCCTTAACGTGGCACGAGACCTGCGTACACTTCCTTCCCCTATGCTGATTCGATATCTTTTCTGCTTCGGTGCCGCGTCGATTCTTGTTGCTGGATGCTCTTCGCGCCCTCGAATGACGCCTCCAGTCGATCTGCAAGCGGGTATGCGCACGGCGCCGACCGAAAATGCAGGCGAGCACCGGGAAATAATTTTGTTATGGGCGAGAAATGAAAAGGGCGACGAAAAAACATTTCGTCTCGCGGTCGATGGTCCATTGAAGGTACTCAATGAAGAGCGGGGAATCATCATTGCGACCAGCAAGGGCGAGATGAAATGGAAAGCGACCGAAAAAGAAATCAACCTTGCCGGTTGCGGACATGGTGATGGTACCGCACCTGTGCCGAGCAAAGGAACGATTACGATCGCATCGCTCGTGCCAGTAAATGGAGAAGGCAGTCAGAGTATCGTCGATCCGACCGGAGCCGAGGGGGACGATATCGAAGACTTGCAGCATGCCGCGGGGCTTGTCGGCAGCATCGGCCCGTATTTGTTCATTCATGAAAGCTCGTACATTTACGCGTGCGGGGCCCATGGCGGAACGACGATGGCGGCTATGGTTTGGGATGCCGAACAAGGCAAGGCCGTGAACGTTCTCGCCGAGCTTCCTGGCAAAGATGCATTGGCGACAAAAGCAAAAAAAATTCTCGACGAAGCTGGGGATGGATTGGGCGACGCGGATGACGAGGCCAAACCCGAGCCGGTGATTTTGCTCCCGGTGTATGGCGATCGAGGCGCATTACGCTTGGATGTGCAATTCGCGGGCTGGGCTTGTTATGCGTGTAGCGATGGCCAGTGGAGCTCGTACACGCGCAGCGCCGCGGTGCCGACGGAATGGATTCCGGAGCGAATGCGCGCGTGGGTGATGCCGCCCGTGGTCGTGAAAGAGTTTGCGGAGAAGAACCCAGAATGGCGTGTGCGGGGGTGGTCGAGGCGGTAGATTCGGGGTTTAGCGATAAACACCGTCCCGGCGACGTCAGCCTTCCGGGGCTGGGTTCGTCAGACCGTTGCCATTTGGCGTGGGCTCGGTCGATTTCGCGGCTGGGGCGGCGACGTCCCAGTTTTTGAGCGGTGCGAGCAATGCATCGGCAAGCTCTTGCGTCTGCGGCTCGGTCTCGTCGACACTGCCTTCCACGTTGATCCAATACCTTTTGAGTTTTTCGGCAAACGCATCGCGCGCTTTGCGCACGCCGGGAGCTTCTTCCGGGTTGGATTGCACCGGTTCGGTCATCCCGAGGGCTTTTCCATAAACCGCGTGGGCCGTGATGATTTCGTCGAGATAGAGTTTGCCGCCGAGCGCTTCGATGCGGGCATCGAGTTTGTTTTGCTCAATGCTGCGCAGGCGCGTATCGCTTTCGGCCCATTGCAAGGGATAGGGGAGCTGAATGAATTTGAGTCCGGTGGGATAGATGGTCGCCTGGAGTTCGGCGGCTTCGGTGGCATCTGGTCGCCAAAACAGCTTGCGGCGGCTTTCGAAGAAGTCGTACAGCGCGCTATAGCCGGCATCGAGCACGCGGTCGGCTTTTTGTGCGTCGGGTTTTTCGACGATTTGCTCGGGTTTGAGAAGCTGTTGCAATACGCCGGCGAGGTCGTCCCATTGCAGATGCATGGCGCTTAGGCCATTGGCGACGACTTTGGGGAGCTTTTGTTCGTTCTTATGCGGTTCGGCGGCGGCAATGAGCTGTTTACCAAGGGCCAGGGCGCCGAGGGCGGTAAGCCGAGGCAGGACGATGGAGTCAATAGCGGATGAACGGGGCATGGGGCGAGAGCAGGTGCAAGGCGGGAGGGTTGTCCAGTATGCGCTGCCAAAAAATGTTGACGATTTGAGGGCCAGCCGGGGACAGAGGGGGAAAAATGTCGCGGGGTTGTGAGCTGAACGGGGTTTGAACCCGGTCAAAGGTCAAAGGCTGGAGCTGGTGACGGGGTTCGAACCCGGTTGAGGGTCAACGGGTGGAGCTGGTGACGGGGTTCGAACCCGGTTGAGGGTCAACGGGTGGAGGTGGTAATGGGGTTTGAACCCCGTGGAAAGAATCCCGCCCGTATTTTTTTTCTCCAACCGCTGGCAAATCTTGCTATCGTGCCATCGTTATGCACGGATCTCCCGACGCGCGCGCTTTGCACGACCTGCATCCGGCCATCGATCTGCACGCCGATAGCCTCATGTGGTCGCGCTGGGTTGGTTATGACTTGCATGCTCGGCACGATCCGCCTTTGCCGTGGGCGGCGATCGGCGGCCATGTCGATATTCCACGCATGAAAGAAGGTGGCATTGGCGCCCAATTCTTTGGCCTCGTGTCGCTCCCCATCGGCCAACGCAGTGGATTGGCACGAGTCATCGACGAGCAAATCGATGCGCTCGAAGTCGCCATCGCCCGCGCGCCCGATCGAATTGGCAAAGTCCGCACGGCTGCTGAAATCGATGCGGCTCGGGCGACCGGAAAAGTGGGAGCGCTTCTCGGAATCGAAGGCGGTCATGCGCTCGAAGGGTCACTGGATACTTTGGCTCACTTCGCAAGGCGTGGTGTCCGCTATTTGGGATTATGCCATTTCAGCCTCAATGAATTGTGTTTCCCCGCGTATGGCCGCGGTCGAGATGATTCCGTCGGGCTCACTCGCTTTGGTCGCGATGTCGTGAAGCGTTGCGAAGACTTGGGCGTCATCGTGGATCTGGCGCATATCAATCGCAAAGGGTTTCTCGAAGCATGCGAAATGGCCACCCACCCGCCCATCGTCAGTCATACCGGCGTGGCTGGTGCTTTCGAGCATTGGCGCAACATCGACGATGCACAATTACGTGCAGTCGCCGATAAAGGTGGCGTCGTGGGAATCATTTTCTGTCCCAAATTCTTGGGCGGAGATGGCCTGGAGCCTGTCGTGAAGCACATTCGGCACATCATTGACGTGTGCGGCGAAGACACTCCCGCGCTCGGCTCGGATTGGGACGGTTTTATCGTGCCCACGCGTGA
>CAZETM010000538.1:0-6667 GCA_964514885.1 uncultured Polyangium sp.
GAGCGTCTTCGCAACGGTGGTGCCAGCTCCGACGACGACGTCTACGCGATGGTACTGACGCTGTGGGAGATGTGGACGTGTCGCGTTCCCGAGCCTGGGTACAAGCCCAGGGCGCGTCCGATGCGTCAGCAGATCATGTTCGACGTGCCGTCCGGTTTGTCCCCGGATGAAGTCAAGCAGATCTTCCGAGGCATGAACGAAGACCCGACGATGCGCCCGCAAGCGCGTCACATGCGGTTCTTCAACCCGACGCAGCTCACGACGAGCCCCATTCAGCTTCCTCGTGAACGCCTCGAGCCAGGCCCGCCTCCGGGTCGTGCGCAGACTTCGAACTTCACTGCAGGTGCGCAGTCGTTGCTGCTTACGTACGCGACGAACGCTCCCGAGATCGTCGGTCAACTTCTTCCCTTGGACAAACCCGTTCTGAACCTCGGTCGTAGGGCCGATCAGGACTTGGTGATGCCCGAGGCCACCGTGAGCGGTCAGCATGCGCTGCTTCGTTGCAACGGTGGATCGTGGACCGTCGAAGACCTCGGAAGCACCAACGGCAGCTACTCCGAGTACGGGTTCGAACGGAAAAACCAGATCACCTTCATGCATGGAGGTGAGATTCAGGTTGGCGAGTGTCGTCTCAAGCTCGTCAGTTTCGCACCCGAGTCGCCCTCGCACAAACGTGCTCGTCAGTACTTGGCCAAGCGTGATGGTTTGACCGGGTTGCTCATTCGCGAGCACTTGATGAAGGCCATCGACGAAGATGGTTTGTTTGCCGAATGGGCGGAAGTAAGTCTGCAAGTTGCGCGTTACGAGCTGCGTGGTCCGAACCGTCAAGTCAGTGAACGGCCCACGATTCTCGAAATGCTCGCTCTTCGAAAAGCTGCTCAGCGCGTCGTTGATTTGACCGAGATGCTCATGCTCAGCCTGACTCCGGTCGTGGCTGGTCGTACCGGACCGCTCAAGTTCGTCGTGGCCATGGTCGGCCATTCACTCGAAGAATCGCGGCATGTGGTCGAGCAAGTTCTGTCGCAGGTTCAAGGAACGCTGCCGGAATCGCTCGAACTCAGTGCCACCATCGTCAAGGGCGAACCGGGACGTCCGGCTCATACCCTGCTCGACTAACCCGAGAACCAACGCATCGGGTGACGATGAATCGGTCCCCGCTATCGTCGAGCCCTCCTTCGTCACCGTCTCCGTACCGGTATCTCGGTCGCGGGGGCGGTGATCGTCCCGTACGCGTGCAGATCATCATCGCGCTCGTCGCGGGCATGATCCTCGTGGCCGTGCCGCTTTATCTGTGGCGCAGGCCCAAACCGGAATCCATTCCGTCTGCGGATGCTGCGGTGGTCGCGGCCGATGCGGGTGCCTCGGACGCAGCGGCGACAGTGCCCTCTGTTTTTGCTCTCAATCAGGGCCCGCCGCCGGTCACGTTGTCTCCCTTCACCACGATTCGCTGTCAGAATCCTGGGCCTGGCAAGACGTCACCTGAGCGGTGTGATCACGTCACGTTCTTCGAAGACTCGCTTGCTCGCGCCATCCGAGAAAACACAGCGTGTGCGCCCAAAGGAAAGAGTCCGATCAGCGTCAGCTTCGTTTTCGAGTTCGACTTCAAGTCGAAGAAAACCAACTTGTTTTCGGGCAAGTCATCGACCGTCAAAAAAGAAAAAGTCAAGGAGCTCCTCCGCTGCGTCAAGCGCGCCATGCCCAAGCCAGACTGGCCGACGATTCCGCATCAATACGTGCGGTACAAGATCAACGTCTCCGCCACGTACCAGCCTGTCTCGGACAAACCCTTGCCCTGATCATCTTTCTTGCGGCATCGGTTGCGCGTGCTGCCGATCCCGATCCCGATGCGCTCCCGCGCCCGGTGTACTCGTCGTATGAGCGCCAAACGATCTCGGACTATCTTCGTGCGCACAAGACGACCACTGATGAAGCGCCGGAAGGCAAGATCATCGAAGCTATCGACATCGTTACGCTCGACGTGATCGAGCAGCGTGATCCCGCGCCGAAGTTCCTCAACATCTTTCATTCGCGGACGCGCGAGTACGTCATTCGTCGCGAGCTGCTGTTGAATCAGGGGCAGCGGTATCGCCAGGAGATGGCGGACGAGACAGGGCGAAACCTCCGCATCATCCAGCAGTTTTCGCTCGTGCTCGTCTTTGCGGTGAAGGGGAGCCAGCCGGATCGTGTGCGGCTTGTCGTGGCTACGAAGGACGTGTGGAGCTTGCGACTCAACACCGACTTTCGTTTTGCGTCGGGGCGTCTCGAGTATCTGATGCTGCAGCCGAGTGAAGTGAACTTGCTCGGCACGCATCACGTTGCGGCGCTGAACTTCTTCATGCAGCCGGAGACCTTTGCGTTCGGCGGCAAGTACACCATCCCCCGCGTGGGTGGCAGTCGTCTGCGTCTTGGCGCCGAGGCAAACGTCATTCTGAACAGACAGAGTGGCGAGCCTGAGGGATCGAATGGATCGTTCGCGTACGGGCAACCGCTGTACTCGACGCGAGCGCCGTGGTCGTACGTTGCGCAGATCGGATGGCGTTACGAGATCGATCGACGTTACGTTCGTGGTCAGGTAGCGCAGTTCGATGCGCCGTCGACGGCGGCCGAGGATCGCATTCCATTTCGCTATCGTGCCGATGTGCTCGCGGGTTCATACGAACTCGTACGATCGTTTGGAACGCGCACGAAGCATGACTTCACGCTTGGAATCGACGCGACGCGCCTGGTGTATCGTCCCGATGATTTGACCTCATACGATCCAATCGCGGCGCAGGAGTTCGTCGAGTTTGGCGTGCCGCGCAGTGACACGCGCATCGGTCCGTTTGCCCAGATGCGAGCGTATTCGACTCGATTTTTGCGCGTGATCGACTTCAACACGTTGGGTCTTCAGGAGGATGTTCGCCTTGGGCACGACATCTACGTGCGTCTCTATCCTGTGTTTCGTGGCATCGGCTCGACGCGCGACTTTTTCGGATCGCAGGTGAGCGCCAGTTACACCGTGCCACTCGCTGATGGCATCACGCGTGTCTATGCGGAGGCGATCATGGAGTCTGAGCCGAAGCGCATTACGGATGCATCGATCGAAGCTGGAGTGCGTGTGCAGAGTCCGCGTACGCGTGCGGGGCGTCTGGTGTTCGACGCGCGAGTGCTGCATCGGCTGCGCAACTACATGAACCGTAGGTCATCGCTTGGAGGCGACACGCGTTTGCGTGGTTATGCGACGAAGGGATTTTTCGGTGCGGATGTAGTTTCGTACAACCTCGAATTTCGCACCAGGCCGCTCGAGATCTGGAGTGTGCAAACGGGAGCGGTGGCCTTTTGGGATGCGGGTGATGCATTCGACGGCTTTGGCGAAATGCGCATCAAGCACGGTGTTGGTGTGGGACTACGTGCGGTGTTTCCTCAATTTTCGCGTGGTGTTTGGCGACTTGATTGGGGTTTGCCGCTCACGCGATCGGCTGTGCCAGCCGGCCCGTTTCCGGGCGAGTTCGTCTTGACGTTTCAGCACGCATTTCCGTTGCCCACGGTTCCGATGCGCGACTTTTAACGCCCTCGCTGCTAGCCTCTGGCCGCCATGCGTCTTCTGCTCGCCGACAAGATGGACACTCAAGCGCTCGATGAACTTCGCGTGCTGGGTGTGGAGATCATTTCGCGTCCGGAGCTCACGAGTGCCACGTTGCCTTCGGCGCTCGAGGGCATCGGCATCCTGGTCGTGCGTTCGACCGAAGTGACATCGCAGGCCATTGAAGCGGGTCGTCAGTTGAACCTGATCATTCGCGCTGGGGCTGGGGTGAGCAACGTCGACGTTGCGGCGGCGAGTGCGCGGGGAATCTACGTTGCGACGTGTCCTGGCAAGAACGCGATCGCGGTTGCTGAGTTGACGATGGGCATGATCCTCGCGCTTGATCGTCGCATCGTCGATGCCACCACCGATCTTCGTGCGGGACGTTGGGAGAAGAGCAAGTACGCGAATGCGCGAGGCTTGTATGGGCGGCGTATTGGAGTGGCTGGTCTTGGTGCGGTTGGTCGTGAGGTGATCTCGCGATCGCGGGCGTTTGGAATGGATGTCGTGGCGTGGTCGCGTGCGTTGACGCAAGCCAAGGCGCAGCGAATGGATGTGGGTCATGCGCGCACGCTCGAGGACCTTGCTGCGCGTAGCGACGTGTTCACGGTGCATCTGCCCCTCACTGCTCAGACGCGCGGGATCATCGGTCGCAAGATCATCGATGCGCTCGTGGATGGTGCGACGTTCATCAACACGGCATCGAGCGAGCTTGTGGACCACGAAGCGCTTGAAGAAGCGGTTGTGAAGAAGGGCCTCAAGGTTGGGCTCGATGTTTTTCCGGGCGAACCGGACTCGTTGTCTGCGTCGTTCGAGCCGCAGATTTTGGGTCGCGGGGTTGTTTATGGAACGCCGCACATTGCGGCTTCGACCGAGCAAGCGCAGCGTGCGATTGCGCTCGAGACGGCGCGGATCGTGCGCGCATTTCTCACCGAAGAAGACTTGCCCAACGTGGTGAACATTTGCGCCACGTCGCCTGCGCGTTACGCGATCGTGTTGCGTATGCTCGACAAAGTTGGCGTGCTGGCCAATACGCTGAGTGTGCTCAAGCGGCACGGGATCAACATCGAAGAGATTTCGAACACGGTGTTCGACGGGGCGCTTGCGACGTGCACGAAGATGCGTGTGTCGGGTCGCCCGAGCGATGCGTGCTTGAAGGAAATCGCGGCGTTTACCGAGGTTTTACACGTCGACGTCGTGTCGCTCCCGAACCTCGCCTGACCCTCTGCCTGAGCCTCGGATTCGCGCGTGGCTCGATCGTGACGGTTTGTCAGTCGAGTCCGAGTGGTTGCTTTTGCGTCGTTGGCGTCCATGCCCCCTTGCATGTTCGCCTGGGTTCGTCTAACGTACGCCCGACAAATCTAGGCGGGTCCGCGGAGTCGGATTCCCTGTTTGGGAATCGGCTCTTTTTTTTGTCGCGTGAGTCATCGGCGTCATTGATTGGCCCGCATGATTCTGGATCCGCAGAGCAACGTCGCCGTTACGCATGCAGCAAGCCTCGAACGAACAACCCAGCAAGAGCAGTAGCCTCGTCGACTTCGACCGTATTCGTGCGGTCGTGGCTCCGGTGCTTTCTGCTCATCGTGTGCAGCTCGTGGACATCGAGTGGACCACGGAGCATGGCGCGTGGACGCTCAGGTTTACGATCGAGAGCGACGAGGCGGCTGCGTCGATGTCGTCGGATCCGGCGGGTGGGGTATCGCTGGAGGATTGCGCGAACGTGTCGCGTGACGTCTCGACGGTGCTCGATGAGGCGGACATCGTGGCGCCTGCGTACAGCCTCGAGGTGTCGTCGCCTGGGCTCGAGCGCAAGCTTCATTCGCCCGCAGATTTCGTTCGGTTCCGTGGTACAGCGGCGCGCGTCAAGCTCGCGCGACCCGCGCCTGATGGCCAGCGTCTTTTACGAGGCGAGCTGGTGGAGGCGCCGGAGAACAAGGTCGCCGTCGTTGTCGACGGCAAGCGAATTGAAGTGCTTCTCGACGATGTCGTCGAAGCGCGTCTCGTGTATGAGCTCGCCCCGCAACCCAAGAAAGCCAAGGGTTCGGTACCGAGCAAAAAAAGTCAGCGTGCAAAGCCCTCGGGGCAGAACCGTTAGCCGGAAGATCAGGAGACTAGAGCAGCATGGCAACGATGGGAGCGTCGCCGGCCGGGGACATGAGCCTCGGCACCATCCTCGACCAGGTGGCCAAGGAAAAAGGCATCGATCGGAAAATCCTGGTCGAGACGATCGAGGCTGCCATTTTGAAGGCAGGCCAGAGCGTATTTGGTCCGACGCGAGAGCTCGAGGCGCGGTTCAACGAGGAGACCGGTCAGGTGGACTTGTTCCAGTACATGACCGTCGTCGAAGAGGTGAATGAGCCTGAGCGAGAGATTTCGCTCGCTGACGTCGAGAAGCACAAGCTTGATGCGACGCTTGGTGAAGAGCTTGGTTTCCAGGTCTTTTGGCGCCCCGAAGATGTCGAGCAGGCGCGCAGTCAAGACAAAGAATTCGGCGACATTCTGCAGCTAAAGCAGGGCCGCACCACGTTTGGTCGCATTGCGGCGCAGACGGCCAAGCAAGTGCTTTTGCAGCGTGTGCGCGATGCCGAGCGCGACTTGATCTTCAACGAGTACAAGGATCGCAAAGGCGAGCTCATCCGGGGCATCGTTCGTCGCTTCGAGAAGGGCAACAACATCATCGTCGACATTGGCAAGACCGAAGGGATCTTGTCATTTCGCGAGCAAACGCCGCGGGAAACGTATCGCCCGGGCGATCGCATCGTGGCGTACGTCAAAGACATCGATCGCGAGGCGCGCGGGCCGCAGGTCATTCTTTCGCGTGCTGATCCGCGTCTGGTGGAGAAGTTGTTCGAGGCGGAAGTGCCTGAGATTTACGAAGGCATCGTGCGCATTGTTGCTGTTGCGCGTGAGCCTGGAGCGCGATCGAAGATTGCTGTGACGTCGCGTGATGCGGACGTGGATCCGGTGGGCGCGTGTGTCGGCATGAAGGGGACGCGCGTGCAGTCCATCATCCGGGAGCTCCGCGGCGAGAAGATCGACATCATTCCCTGGAACGAGGACATCGTCGTCTACGCCCAGAATTCTCTGGCGCCGGCGAAGATCACC
>CAZETM010000539.1:0-6664 GCA_964514885.1 uncultured Polyangium sp.
TCACGTCGTCCAATTCCATAGCCGGCAATGGAAGCGCAACCCGTAGTGCCTCAACCGATTCATGTTGAACCGGCGGCTCAACGCGTAGGGGCTCAACCGATGCCTGTTGAATTGGTGTCACCTCACGTGATGCGGAATTCGCCGCCCAATCCCGATAGAGCCCTAACGTTCCTCCCAGGGGATCGTCTTCCGGCACGGCAATTGGCGCGGAACGAATCGGTGCAATGGCCCGCAGCGGCGGACTATCCGATCGAAATGGCGTTGCGGGCCGGATCAACGACGCAATGTCGAATTCATCGAGACCCCGTGTTTCGCCTAAGCTATCGCGTTCTTCGACCACGGACGTCGGCGCAAAGGCCAAAGGTGAAACGACATCCGATCGAAATGGTACAATGGGTTTGTCGGCGGCATTCTCGGCAAGCCCCAACGTGCCGGCAAGTGGATCTTCGTCATCGACCGAAGCAAAGGGCAACACCGCGCCCGGCAAGGAAACGTCCTCGATCCCCAATGTACCGCCCAGCGAATCGTCGTGCAGGGTGGGTGCTGCGACGGCGGGTGCAACCGGAACGGACAGGAAAGACGTTCCCCCTTGAAATGGCGTTGCCGGCTTCGACGCGAGAATGGCATCGAGTCCCAGCGTACCGTTCAGCGGATCGCCACCGATTGCGGCGATCACCAGCGCGGCCGCGCCTTCATCCATCACGAGCGTTCCACCCAGCGGATCGTTTTCCTCCGCGGGCGCGGCTTGTCTTGGTGCAGCGATCGCAGGTCGCGGGTTTTCCGGCCAAACCAAAGCATGCCCTGGCAACTCGATTCCTGCCACGACCTGCCACGCGGAAAGATCTCCCCGAACCTCGAAATGGCCGCGCCACGTCAAAGAACAACAGCGACGATCCACGTTGATACGCACCGTATCGAGCGACAATGGCAGAAAACGTTCTTCCCACGGCGAACGGCAAGAAAAACGCGCCATGGCCCGAGCATTGGGCAATTGGGTCATGACTTGTTTCAGGCTCGGATGCACCCCCTCGAGGAACAACCATTCGTCTCCAGACAGCGGGCCCAGCCGCAAATCATTCGTTGACGTCTGGAAATAGCCCCAATCAAATGCCGGGGGAATCTCGACCATGAAGCCGTGCAGTTTTTCCGGATCGAGCGTGCCGACGAAACGTCGTCGGATGGGCCAATGCCTCGACAATGGTCCCCAGCTCGGAATTGGAATGGGTTGCGGCGCTGCGCCAACTGGAACACTCAGGTCCGCCGTTTTGTTGATGAGCGGCGAACCATCACGAAGAATCGCAAAACGCACCCGTACGGAACGTGTTCCCGGCGTGCGCGGCGCGGGCGCATGTCCCGTGAGACAAACGTCGGTTTGTCCGAGATACGGCGCCAGATCGTCGGCCGCAGCAAGACCCACACCCGAAACGGCCGGCTGTTCTTCGGCGTAGATCGCATCCGACTTGATGGCTGCCATGGCGCTATCGGGAACGAACGCGAACGTTCCTTTCACGATGGCCGTGACAAACTGTTGCGAACCTTGTTTCCACGCCACTGTGGCAACGCTCGCCGCTCCAAGCGCCGTGATCGAAACTGGCCAGGCCCCGTGCATGAACACGGACGCTACCAGAACCCGCAGCATTCGACCAGAGGGTGCAGAGATGTCTTGCGAAAAACTTTTCGATCGGCGATTCTCGCGCGCAGTGCCTCATGTTGCAGGTCGAAAACGAAACGCCGTTCAAAGTAGCCCTCGCCGTTTTCCCGGATGCGGAAGGCGTTGATACGCTTTACGTGACCGTTCGAGGCGCGTTCGATGTTCGTGACTCGTTGCGCATCGCTGACGAACAGCCCGCAATTCGAGCCGCGGACGAATACTTCGGGGAGCCCGAGACCTCGAGCCTAAAGTACGCCGGCGAGATGCAGTTGCTCAAGCCTTCGACGGATGTGGTGCTCGTCGGGCACGCATGCGCCGTGGGCGGTCGTCCCGTGCCTATTGTCGATGTGGCGTTGGCCGTAGCCTCCGTGCGCAAAACGATCCGCGTGTTTGGCGATCGTGAATGGAAAGGCTTGATCGATCCCACGATCAGCCCGCCCGCGCCGTTCGAGCGATTACCGTTGGTGTATGAACGATCATTCGGGGGTGTCGTTGGAATCGATCCGGAGGCGCGCAGCGTGCAGCGTGACCCGCGAAATCCTGTCGGGATGGGGTTTGCCCGCGTTGCCAAAAGTGGCGAGATGGGTGCACGCCAGCTACCGAACCTCGAGGATCCTGCGCAGCTCATTCAGCATCCAAGCGATCGTCCTGCACCAGCCGGATTTGGGTTTGTCGCGCCATCGTGGGAGCCTCGACGTTCCTTCGCCGGGACGTACGACCACCATTGGAAAAAGACGCGTGCACCTTTTTTACCGGCGGACTTCAATCCTCAATTCTTCAATTCCGCGCATCCGGATTTAATTTGCAAAGGCCATTTGCAAGGAGGCGAGGAAGTGAGTGTGCTGCATGTCACCCCGGCGCCCGGTTTGCATTTTCGGCTCCCGACATGCCGATTCGACACGCGCGTGTTTATCGGTAACGTTATCGAAAAGCCGCCGCTTTTCATAGAAACCGTGCTGCTCGAACCGGATGAGCATCGAGTCAGCTTGTTGTGGCGTGGCGCCCTCCGTTGCGACAAGAGCGCCTTGCGTGTCTCGCGTGTGCGTGTGCAGATGACATCGCTGGAACTTGCGGGGAGGGCCGCGTAATGGGCGATCCGAAAGCGGAAATCCTGGGCATTGGCATGATCACGTCGGTGGGATCCGATGCCCCGAAAACAGCCGCCGCCGTACGCGCGGGCTTGTCGCGGTTTCGTGAATCGTCGTTTCAAAATGCACAAGGAAAGCCGATTTATTTGGCCACGGTGCCCGCCGAGGACCTCGCGCCGTTGCATTCGTCGATCGCCGGCGAAGCGACGTTATCACTGCGCGTGGCACACATGCTGAAACTTGGCGCCGTGGCCCTTCGCGAAGCGCTCGTGGATGTGCCGGACACGCACCGCATTCCGTTGCTCTTGGCGCTACCGGAAACGTTGCCGACCCAAACGACACGCACGTATTCCGATTTTCTGCCGAACCTGGCCATTCAATCCGACATTCGTTTCGATGTCGAAAAAAGCAAGGTTTTTCCAGGTGGTCGAGCCGCCGCAATGACGCTGCTTGACGAAGCTTGCGATCGACTCGCATCGGGGGCTGCTCCGTGCGTGCTCGTGGGCGGAGTCGATAGTCACCAAGATCCCGAATTGCTCGCGAAACTCGGCGCCGAGGATCGCCTGCGTGGCGAGGGCGTACTCGATGGGTTTACCCCAGGCGAAGGTTCAGCGTTTTTGCTCCTCGGAGCCCCGGGAAGTGCGCGCAAAAGAAATCGCGATCCCTTGGCCATGATCGATGCTTTTGCTGCGGAACGGGAACTAGGTCATCGGTACAGCACCGAACCGGATCGGGGCGAAGGTTTGACGGCAACATTTCGCATGCTGTTTGACCAAATGAGCAGCCCCATTCGCACAGTGTTTGCGGGATTCAATGGCGAAAGCTTCAATGCCAAAGAATGGACCGTCGCGTACACGCGCCATCAAGAGCACTTCGAGCCGGGGTTTCGATTTCTCCATCCCGCCGATTGTCTGGGTGATACTGGAGCGGCCATGGCGCCCATCATGATGGCGCTTGCGGCGATAAGCATGGATCAGAGGTATCGACGATCGCCCAGTTTGATATGGTGTTCGTCGGAATTGGATTTACGTGGCGCAGCGGTGCTTCGAGCCTGCCGGCCTTGAACGAGGTTTCACATGGGCAACACGGTATTCGCAAATTGTCGAGGAATCGTCCACGAAACGAGCAACGGACAGAGCATCGCGTTTCCCGACGTGTGCAATACACCCTCGGCTCCGGCTCCCATTCCCATTCCGTATCCCAACATCGGCATGTCTTCCGATACGTCGAATGGTTCGAAAACCGTAAAAACCGACGGCAGCTCGGCCATGGTCGAAGGCGCCGAATATCGCCGAACCAGCGGTGACGAAGCAGGAGTCGTCGGGGGCATCATGAGCGGTGTCAACATGGGCAAGGCCGAATTCATCACCAACTCGTTCGACGTCAAATTCGAAGGCAAAGGCGTTTGCCGAATGGGCGATATGGTCACTCAAAACAGTAAAAATGCCTTCGGCGTGCAAATCGGCGAACCCATCAAAGTTCCGATTCCGTGATGAGCCGTCACGCGCCTTCCAGCGTCTTTCGCTGCTGACTCCCCGCGGCCCGCACTTCGAACACCGGCGTGCCGGATTGCCGAATGGATATTTCGAGCGCCGCGGATGCGCGCGCCGGCTGCGTGCCCGCGTAAAGCACCCGGGGGAGCCATTCCAAATCGTGCATGGGTTTTCCCAAGAGCAGCCGCGTTCCTTCCGGATATTCCGATTTGCGCTCCGCCCACCACGCTTGCACCGCATTCACGTCGGGCCATGGCAATCCTACATCGGGATCCATGGATACATCGTCGTCGTTCGGATCGTCTGTTGGGCCTGCTCGAAAGCCTTCGGGCGGACGCGTTTTGAGTTTTTCCGTAGCGACATCGACGCCCGTGATCAGCGCAAATGTTTGTAATGCGCGTCGGGCGAATTCCGGTTCCGTCATGTTATCGAATAACCACGTCACGATTGCCGGATCGCCCAGCGCCGCCGCCCCAATTAGCGCCGTGCGCCGATTTTCTTTCGGACACGCACGCAACCACGCAGTCGCTTCGGCCGGATCCATACGCCGCATGGCCATGTCGATCGCCCGCGCTGCGAACGGTCCGCCCTCGTCGGCCAACTCCATAAGCACGCTCGTTGCCGTCGATTCACCGAAAAGGGCCGCCGACCATGCCGCCGAAAACCGACAACCATCGTCCCGAGCATCCAATTCATCTTTTAATGCGATGAGCAGATCCACCCGCCCGGTTTCCCCCACCGCTCGCAACGCTCGAGCTTTTAATCGCACGTCCTTCGCCGACACCGCATACTTCAATGCCGCGCCCAGGTCCACGCGATGCGCCGCTCCTGCCGCGATTCCCAAATAATGCAACGCCGGTGAACAACGCGGATGCAAAAGCGCACCCAGAAACGGCTTTACTTCATCCAGTGGCGCCCACGCCAATGCCGCAACAATTCCTCGCGCTCGCGAAGGGTCATTTCCTCCCGCATCGAGCACCCCAGCAATGCGTGGCAAATTGTGTTGCGTAATGGCGAGCCAGATAGCGGCGAAAACTTCACCCGTTTTGCCGTCTTCCAGCGATTCTGCGCAAATCTCCCAGCCTTCGTCCCCCGCCAAGCGTAATCCATCGAGCTGAGCTTCGAGCCGTTCGTCCAGTTCGCACAGGTCCCGCAAGTCATACCGCGCATCGCGTGTTGCGGCATTACGCAGGCTCCACAAAAAAGCCGCCTCGCTCGCGTACCGCTCGAATATTTCCGCGTCGATCTTCGCCATAATCAATTAAACGTGACGTTGCCGCCTTTGACTTTGACATCCCCTGAAGCATTGACGTTGACGGCACCATCGCTTTTTACATCGACCTTCTGACCCTCGATTTTTACCGGACCGTCGCTCTTCACCGTGATGTCTTTGCCGGTAATCGTGATTTTGCCGCCTTTTTCAATCGTGATGGCGCTGTCCCCGCACGTAATGGACAGTTTGTCCCCCACGACCAACGTTTTCTTTTTCTTGACTTCTTCGTCCTGATTCCCGCCCACCGTGCTGGATTCGTCGTGCTCGACCTCGATCTTGAGGTCTTTTTGCGCATGTATGTAAAACTCTTCCGAACCTTTTTTGTCTTCGAACCGCAATTCGTTCGAGCCACTATCGCCCACGGTTTGCGACTTGATCGTGCTCTTGGTGCGTTCTGCGGGCAATGAATACGGCGGCACGTTCGTCCCGTGATACACAGATCCGACAACGAGCGGCCGATCGGGATCTCCTTCGAGGAAATCCACCACGACTTCATGTCCCACGCGCGGCAAAAACATCGCGCCAAACGCAGCGCCCGCCGATACTTGCGTTACACGCATCCAGCATGAACTCGTTTCGTCGCCTTTTCCTTCGCGATCCCAATGAAACTTGACTTTCACGCGACCGTGTTTGTCCGTGTAAATCTCTTCGCCTTTCGGACCCACGACGATTGCCGTTTGCGTCCCGCGAATGAACGGTCGAGGCGTGACTGGCGCGGGTCGGAAAGGCACGTCTGCTGCAATGACTTCGAAACGATTCTCGTACGACGCTTCGCCTGCAACGCCTCCTTCGAGGTGTGGATCGAAGCCGCGGTGGTCGATACGGGTCACCAAGTATTTGCGATTAAAATCGTCGCGTGGGTGATCCACGAGCTTGAACGTAAACCCCGAAATCAAACGCGCACACGAACTTTCGCCATCGCCTGTTTTGCGCGGTGTTTGCAATTCTTCGAGACGCACTTCCGCCGTTGTTGATCCAACGCCGGGTTCCTCGTAGTCGCCGGGATAATCGGCTATCTCCAGCGCGTGTGCAGCAGTCGTCGATGCTTCCAGGGAAAGCGTGGGCTTTTTGAAGTTGTAATCGCGTAGCGTGACTTTGCCTGGGCGTATTCGTTCGCTCCATCGAAAGCGCGACACGTGGGTGCCTTGGTGCATCGCGC
>CAZETM010000540.1:0-6661 GCA_964514885.1 uncultured Polyangium sp.
AATAGGCTTCCGTGAGATACCAAATGGCTGCTCCGAACGCATCATGGTCGTCGTCAGTGTCGCTCAACGCTTCGGCGAACGGTTTACCACCGATCAAGGCCTGGGGCAGATCATCGATACGCGTTTTCTTGTCCCGCAAAACTGGTTCGTACATCTTTCCGGCATTCGAGGACAGTAGCGCATCGATACGCTTGTCGAACAAGTCTGCAAGCGCAACTTTGAGAGCTGGAAGGGAAATGTGGCGCATTACGTGACGGTAGATCCATCCGTGCGGGCTGGACAAGAGAAAAGTGAGCTTGCTGCTAAGGATTTCTCAGGTCCCCCAACGGCGCCGTTCGTCCTCCTCCACCGCAGAATGATACGCGTGGCTCTCCGCAAATGACGCGACGAGGCGTTTGGCAAGTTCCTGTACCTTGGGCTCAGGATCGGCCAACCACGAGCGAGCCTGCGCTAGGTGCCGAGCGTCATGATCGGCGAGACTGGGAACCAAACCGTTCGTGCTGTGCATTCTGGCGATAATTTCGTTCGCCACCGAGCTGTGCGGACCAAATCGCTGCACCAGCCCCTTCAAAATGGGATCAAGCTCCGCTGCACCACGAGGGACGAGGGACACCACAGTTCGTCCTCGCCGTTCATCTGCGCCAATCCACCCGAGAACATGGTCCAGGGGCCAGGCAAAAGAAGATCGATGAAACATGAACGCCAATATCAAATGGCCCGCTTCTGGTGTGTTTTCGGAGAGAGTCGATGCAACCGCTTGCCATGCCGCTAATGGCTCACGGGCTGCCGCTTCATGCAATGAATTCCACGCATACTCCTTTGAACCCTCCGGTCGCGATATGGTTCGTACGGCAAACTCGGCCACCCGCCTCGCTTCGCCATGCTGAACCAGAAACTTGGCCCCAAGCTCCCAAGAGTGGCCCGGCATGATATCGAGACGTGCCCCCGCAAGCTGTGACAATGCATCGAGCAGCAGCGTCTTGATCGTTTCCGCAGCCGCTGGGCGCTTCTCTGTTGCATGCACCAGATGTTCGACCGCAGTAAGCGCCCGCGGCACGGTGGTATGTGCGAGAAGTGTGGTCACGAATTGCGCGAATCTAGCGTCTTGAATGGCCGACAACCAATGCGGTCGACGCCCTAGTTCGCCCATACATGCCGCGCCGAAGGTGTCTTCATTCAGTGCCGTTTCAATCCAAGCCAGTCTTTCCTCGGTCGCGCCCAGCTCGACAACGGCAAGTGCAATGATTTCCGCATCCTCGGACTCGTTGGCCATTTGCCTGAGGAGCGCATCTGCCATCGAATCACGACCCGCTTCCTTCATTCCGGCCAGATAGCGCGCAACAACGACCTTGGCCATCGATGGAGCCCCGGCTGCTCGTGCTCGAGCACGTAATCGATCCAAGAGCAAAACACGCTCATCCTGACGCCCCATCGCAAACGCAAATACATGGGCACGCACGGCTTGATCGGACAGCAGCCAGTCGATCTCCGCACCGATGGGCATATCGCCTGCAAGCCCTTCGAGGGCCAGCTCATCATCAATCGCCTCGTCATCCTCGATTTTGCGCAGTTTCGCCGCTCTCCACGTACCGACGTGCTGACGAAGCCTTTCTCGAAATGAAGCAGGAATGATTCGTTGTTCGAGCTTCGCCAGCGCATCCGCTACGTAATCGCGCTTTGGTGTGTCGTATGTGCGCAATTCCGTAAGAACCGCGCGAAGCTTGATCCGTTCCGCATCATCGAAGGCATCCGCATGATCCGTAATGACCACCAGTGCTGCGTTTCCAACACCCGTCCAGAATGCACTGCGCAAGTTCAAAATAGCCACCTGCTTGGCGCGCTTTGCGACGCCAGCGTCCGGATCCTCGAAGCACGTTGCAAGCGTCTCCCAAACTCGAGCCCGCTCCTGATGCGCTTCGTGTGCACTCGCCGTCGGCCAATCGCCGTCGAAAGCGACCGTCGTCACGCGTGAAGCATGCATCGTGAGCACAGCCTCCACGCCCGACAGCGTAAAAAAGCGGCATGCGGGATCGGGGTCTTTCACGCGTCGCTGCAAAATATCAATACGCTCCGGTGTAGACCGGTAGGTAAAATTCCGCTCGGGAATGAAGAGTTGCGCCCAGGTACGGGTCGCATTATTCACATATGCCTCATTCTCCGCCAAGCCCAACTTGAAGAGAGCCTCCTCCGCAAAATCGAACGTTCCCCGACGTGCAGATAGCTGGTCGAATACGAATACGAAATCTCGACGTTCGTCTTTTCGCACGCGCAATTCATCGACACTCGTCTCCATGACTCGGCGGTGCAATTCACGTGCAGATTGCTCTGGCGCGTGCCGGCCGATGAAACGAATGCGAGGACCGAGCATGCAAGCAGCCTGCAATGCATCGCGTTCCAAGGGAATCTGTTGAAGTTCCACAAGGTCGTGTTGCGCGACGGATGCCAGCAACGATGGCGACAAGCCCAAACGTTCCAATGCTTCGTAGAAATCCCCGACGAAATCATGACCATATCGATTGAGTGTCTTCGGACCTGGGCCGGGCCCATTCGGATCGAATAACCACGCAATGATCTCGCGTTCGACCACGAGGGGGGTCACGTATTTGTACTGCCAATTGAGGTTGCGTCGAAGTAACCCGCGCTTGAAACATTGATCGGCCGTATCTTTTAATTCTTGCCAATGGGTGAGACCGACGGCTCGAACAATGTTCGTTTCTTCCGCTTCGGAGAGTTTGTCCCAATCAATACGCCTCGTGAGTGATGCTGCCAGAAGGCAACGCGCTCGACGCAATCGAAGTTGTTCCAATTCTTGCTCGCTCGCGACTTCATGCCGCGATGCAAGTGCCCACTTCACGGCTTCTCCTATGTTGAGAGGCGGTCTTTGCTCGGCGCGCATTTCACGAGCAAGCAAGGTGATGAACCAGGGATAACCTTCGCTGAGCTCTACGACCGCTTGAATGCCGCGTAGGTCTGCGCTTGCGCCGAGAATGTTCGTCGCCAAGGATTGCGCCGACGGTTGTTCCAACGGCGCGAGATACCATTTGCGCCCAATGCTAGTGTCGTTTTGAAACTCATTTCCAGCAGGCGTGATGACGATGAGCCGCGCGGCAGCGTTTTTCGCTTGCGCACTGAATGGGATGGTAACCGTCGTCATCAGACCAAGCGGGCAATCATCGACAATGAGCACGACATCGGGATGACGGGCAAGAAGCTCTTTATTTGACAAGACCGCCGCAGCCTGGTCCGGGCTCAAACCGACCCGAACACGCTGCGCCAACCGCGGATCTCGTTTGAGTATCTCAAGGAGTAGCCGCGTCTTGCCCACTCCGGGAGGGCCAATCAACCAACCGATTGGCTGCTCTGAGCTACCGACGGGATTCGAGAGAAACTGCGACAATTGATTGCTGAGCGTAGACCGAATGGAATCATCGAAAAAAGATGGTTCGTCGCGCTCATTACCGTGATGCGCGAGCCATTCGTCCAAACTGAGGAGGCTGAATCGGATACCAAAACGCTCGGACCAACGCAGGAGGTTTCCTCCAACGGGCATACGACATTGGAGAAACCGCACGAGCTTTTGCGCATCGTAAATTTCAATCCTATCCGTAGGATCTTTCGCCGACGCATCCAGCTTTTTCAATTGCTCGACAAAGGCATGGACCAGATGGTCCTTTGGCGTGCGCGCAATGTCTTGACGTGTCCTTTTTTTGTCGAGCTTACCCACTTGATTGATAAACAGCTTGAAATGGCCACCTTCGTGGAGCACTTCAAGCGGGCGGTAGGGTTCCTTCCGCTCTTTTTGAATGTCCTTAAGTGCTTGGTCGAGCCATTCCTTCGCGCTCGCCTTGCAGCTATATGCTGTACGGCCCACATGATCTTCCGTGAGAGGGCTCAGCGAATGTTTGCGCTGGTAGTCCAACTTCGAGATGTTCGGCGACCGTTTGATGGTCAACAAGGTGTCACGACCTCCGTCAGCTACAGAGCCACCTGCCGGCCCCTCTAGCTCGGGCCCGTCATGCCTCTCATAGGCCTCACACTGGATCAGTTCGAAACAGAAATCCTCGAACTCGTCCGGCTTCAGACGCGCCAGATGCTCGACAGTTAGTCCAGACCAGCCGTACGGATCACGTTCCGCCATGCGCGCACCGTACCATGTCATTGGGAAAACTCAACGATGGCACAATGGCCACAGTAAATACGGCAACGCACGGCTCGCACCGCGCTTGAAGCGCATCAGACCTGCCTCGAGTGCTCCTCGACCCCACATCGAGGCTGCTCCGACCAGCTCAAACCAGACCCCGACGCTGCTTCAAGGCGCATCCGACCAGCTCAAACCGAACCCCGACGCTGCTTCAGGGCGCGTCCGACCCGCTCAAACCGGACCCCGACGCTACTTCAAGGCGCATCCGACCAGCTCAAACCGAACCCCGACGCTACTTCAAGGCGCATCCGACCAGCTCAAACCGAACCCGACCCCACATGGCGGTGCTCTTCCGTTCGACCGAATACCAGCTCAGCCTCTTCGACCCTTATGCCACGCCACCTGCAGCGCCAATCCTTCACGCAATGACACGCGAGGCGCATATCCCAATGTATTCTGCGCGGCCGTCGTATCCGCCCACGTATGCGTCACGTCACCCGCTTGATTCGGCTGCCGATCGATACGCAACGTCCCCGCAAGCTCGCCAATCACTCCCAACACTTCTTCCAACGTCACCCGCGACCCACCACCTACATTGAATACGCCCTGCGCTTCGCCGAGCCCCGCATTCACGTTGGCTTCCACAATGTCCGCAATGAATGTAAAATCACGCGTTTGTTGACCATCACCGAATACCGGAATGGACTTCCCATCAAGCGTCGCTTCGATGAATTTGTGAAATGCCATATCCGGTCGTTGTCTCGGTCCGTATACCGTGAAATACCGAAGTGACGCCGTAGGCAGTCCGAAATTGCGCCGATACAATTCACACAAATGCTCGGCCGCGAGCTTCGTCACGCCATAGGGAGAATGCGGATGCGTCGCGCTCGTCTCGCGCATTGGTAATTCATTCGTATCACCATACACCGACGACGAGGATGCATAAACGAATTTACGCACCGTGCCGAGCCCTCGGGCCGCTTCGAGGAGTCGTTGCGTCGAAAGCACGTTGTCCGTCAAATACGATTCAAACGTTTTTCCCCAGCTCGCTCGCACGCCCGCTTGCGCCGCTTGATGCCATACGATTTCAACGCCATCCAGCAATGCCGCGACATCACACGTCGCAAGGTCCTGCTCGATCAATCGGAAATTCGGGTTTCCCCGCAACTTCGATAGATTCGATTCTTTGTACGAACGTGGATAATAATCGCTGAAACGATCCACGCCGACGACTTCATGGCCCAAGGACAAGAGCCGTTCGGAAAGATGAGAGCCCACAAAACCCGCCGCGCCAGTAACGAGACAACGCATGATGGCGCGTGTTTAGCACAAACACACAGCCCCGTGGGTTTTCAACTCGCAGGGCCCGCTTCTATGGCGCGCCGATAACGCTCGCGGCGGTGATTATCTTTGAGAATCTCGTACGCCTCGTCGAGCACTTCGAGAACCGTACGCACATCGGCAGTCAAGTCCGCTGTCTCGGCCGTGAGCAGCTTCGATGGCTCGAATGAACGTCGCAAATCTAAAAAGGCGCGGCGAATTTCGTAACTCGTCGCTCCGTGAGGCACGCCGAGCACCGAGAAATAATCGCCCTCATCCACGAGCGCCAAACGCGCTCGAACACGCATCCGAATCGCTTCTTGATCGAGCGGATCGTGGGCCGAAGAACGTGCCTTCTCCATCCGCCGCGAAGGCGCAAGAGCGACCAGTATTTCGAGACAAACCAGTGCGTAGAGCAGACTGGATAGATCCGAGCCTGCACGATCGACGAGCTCTCCAAGTGTCGCCCCCGCGGCACCTTGCGCGATCGACTGTTCGTCCGGACGAAGTGCAGCTTCCGCGAGCAACGAAGAACGCGGGCCGTTGTCGAACCTCGCCGCAAGACCTCCAAGCCGACCCAACGCGGCATCGGGAGGCAGCACGCGACGAACCATGTCCACGAAGACTTCCGCGCCCGTCGATCCGCCGAAAACGCTCGGCTCGGCACGCAAACGACCAGGCGGCTCGGGCTCGAACTCGAGCGTGCCGGACTCGACGAGCAAGAACGCACCAATGAGCCACTCGGCATGCGCTCGAAGCACCGGCCAAAGCGCATCTTGTCCGAGATAACCATGCGCAATGAGCGCCGCACCTGCATGCCGACCACCAGGCGGAAGCTTGCCCGCAAGACGCGTAGCCACCTCCCGTTCGATGTCGCCACGTGCTGCAAGGAACGCCAAAAGCGTTTCTTCCGCGACGCCCGATCCAGCCGTCACTACATCGCCGTCGTGCAACACGACGCGCCTCACTGCGCCCCTTGCGTGCAGCGCAAGCGATCCCGTCACGCGACTCGCGATGGCCCGAGCAAGCGCGCGCGGAACATCTCCAGGACCGAGCACGGTGGGTTTGTCCCCATGGGACGATGGAACGGATGACTCGAAGCCCGAGCCGACGTTCGACATCGGCGCAGGCGGCGGTGGAATCGATGGCGCAAGACGCACGGAAGGCGGCGGGTCCGATGCCGATCGACGCACGCTGTTG
>CAZETM010000541.1:0-6654 GCA_964514885.1 uncultured Polyangium sp.
GTGGAGTCCTGACGGTAAACGCATTTTGGCGGAGGGGGTCGGGGTATTCGTGTGGAATGCCGACGGATCGGGTGAGCCTTGGGTTTTGCAGAATGCGTTTCGTCCGGCATGGAGCCCGGATGGTCAACGTATTGCCGTCGCCACGCGGGAAGACCACATCGTGCACGTGTGGAATGTCGAGAATCGCAAAGAAATCGTCGCGCAGCCCGGGCACAAAAACGACGTAATGTCACTTTCGTGGAGCCCCGATGGCAAACGAATCGTGACCACGTCGCGGGACAAAACGGTGCGCATTTGGACGGCGGACGGATTCGGCGAGCCGATCGTGCTCGTGGGACACGAGGCCGATGTGTTCACGGCTCAATGGAGTCCCGATGGAAACCAAATCATTTCGGCGTCCTATGATAAGACGGCCCGTATTTGGAATTCATTTCGTTCGTCCGATTTTCCTCTATTCGAATGGCGTGGCTTTCCTTCTTACGCGGTTTGGAGCCCTGATGGCTCGCGCATCGTGACGGCTGCGACGGACGATTCCGATCATCTTTATGTTCGCTCGCAACGCAGGTTCGATCGGCGAATGGAAATGATTCCGGGCGATTCGACCATTGCACACGTGTGGAATTCCGATGGCTCGGGCGAGCCCGTGGTACTTCGTGGGCACGGCAAAGACATCGCGCAGGCTTGGTGGAGCCCGGATGGGAAGCGTATTCTCACGGCCGCCGAAGATAAAACCGCGCGGGTATGGAACGCCGATGGCTCGGGCGAGGCAATCATACTTCGCGGCCATATCGAGGAGATTCGGTGCGCCGCGTGGAGCCCGGATGGGAAACGAATCCTCACCGGTTCGGAAGACACGATGGCGCGCATCTTCAATGCCGATGGCTCGGGCGAAACCGTGGTTTTGCAAGGCAATGAAAATACGGTCACTTGGGTCGCGTGGCACCCCGATGGTAAACGAGTTTTCACCGTAGGAAGTAGCTGGCGAAATGAAGAAGTAACCAAAGCCGGCGTGCGGATGTGGAATGCCGATGGCTCGGGACAGCCGATTGTTTTTTCGCCGGATGACGACTTCGCAGCCCTTAGCCGTGACGGAAAACGCCTGGTCACGGCGAAAAAAGTCGCCAGCATTTGGAACGTAGAAAATCCTAGCGCCAACCCCGTAGTGCTCGATAACTTCGGTTTCGCCATCTATTATGCAGCTTGGAGTCCCGATGGCACCGAGGTAGCCACAGAATCGTACGACATGGCGCCGCGGATATGGAAAGCAGACGGTACTGGCGGGCCAAAGGTCTTGGACAAACACGGCACCAAGTTCAGGAATGCAGCGTGGAGCCCCGATGGCAAATGGTTTCTAAGCATTGCGTACTGGGGCGTGGGCGTGATCATCGAGCCGCTAGATGGCCCGGGCGGGCGCATCGTCGTCTTCAGCAACCCCGACATTTCCTCCGACATTCTGCCCATGGAGGCGACGTGGAGCCCGCAGGGTGATCGGGTGCTCGTGCAATTCGCCAATGGGACCGCGCGCGTGAATCTCGTCGATGTGCCGCGATTGCATAAAGTGTTACGAGCATCCACAACGGATTGTCTGTCACCGGCCCAGCGTGTGCAATACCTGCTCGAAGAGGAATCCGCTGCACGTAAAGGCTACGAGGCATGTGAAAAAGCGCATGGAAGGGACGGTAACTAATGCGTTTGTCCTGGCTTTTGCTCCTCGGGCTGGTCACCGGTTGCGCTAGCAACGAAAACACCAAGACCACCGCTTCCTCGTCCGTCGCAGCACCTGTGCCGCCTGCGCCCGAGCGGCTCAGTTATGGCTCAGACCCGTTACAATTCGGAGATTTGCGCGTTCCCTTGGGCGCCGGGCCTCATCCCGTCATTGTGGTGATTCATGGTGGCTGTTGGGTCAATGCTTATGGCCTCGGTTTGATGCACGATATGTCCGAAGCGCTTCGAGTCGAGGGCTTTGCGACGTGGAACATCGAATATCGACGCATTGGTGATCCGGGGAGCGATTACCCCAATACGTTGCTCGATGTGGGCTTGGCCGTCGATCATTTGCGTACGCTTGCTCCAGCGTTTGGCCTCGACTTGTCCAAAGTCACGACCGTGGGGCATTCCGCAGGCGGGCATCTCGGTGTTTGGGTTGCAGCTCGAGCAAAACTCGCGCCGGACAACCCATTACGAGGCACCAATCCGCTACCCGTGCGGGCGGCCGTTTCGCTGGCAGGCGTGCTGGATCTGGCCGAATCAATCGATCTTGGGGTTTGTAGCGGCATGGCTGCAAAGTTATTGCAAGGCAGCCCATCCGAAGTTCCGGCGCGTTATGCCGAAGCGTCTCCGCAGGCGCTCTTGCCCATTGGCGTGTCGCAGCGCATCGTGCACGGCAACAATGACGTTTTGGTCCCCGTGATTATGAGCCAGCATTATTACGATGCGGCAAAAGCAGCGGGCGAGCCCAATGTGGCGCTCGACGTCATCGATGGCCTGGATCACCTCGATATCATCGCACCAACGTTTTGGAAATGGCAGCAGGTGATGAAGTCGATCGTCGAAGTGGCGCGTTAGCCGAGTCATTCACGTTGCCGGCGTTTTTACGACGCGGAAACTCGTGAATGGATACGGGTAATTCCGGCGATACCAATTGCGGAAGCTTGGCCGCAATAGCGCAAGATCGCTCGCCCACGAGGCGCCGAACACGATGTCGTGTGCACCATCGAAAAAGTCCGCCGAATAGCCAGAATACGTGCGCGCCCACGGTCGAAAATCAGGCAATGGTGCGAATGGCGTGCTCGTCCATTCCCAACCGTTGCCCACCAGTTCCTCCACGCCGAAGGCACTCGAACCGGCGGGAGTAGAACCGACCGGGAGCGGAAACCAATGATAAAAATCGAAGTTTCCGTGCGCCGCCGAAGCCTCGGCGTTGCCCCATGGATACCGTCGGGATTCCCCGTCCGGCGAGCCATACGCAGCGCGTCTGATTTCGGCTTCCGTAGGCAAACGACCTCGGCGATGAGCGCAATACATGCGCGCTTGCTCGCCCGTCACTTGCACCGGCCAACGCTCCGCCAGCTCGAAAGGTACCGGACCGAATACGGTTTTTACGTCGATGCCTCGTGAGCCAATAAGCCAAGTATTGGGAAACATGACGCTGGAGGCATTGGTGCGCTCGTAGAACTCGAGCCATTCGCGGTTGGTCACGGGCAGCGAATCAATCTCGAATGCGGCTACGTTTTGGACGTCCTTGCCGAATTCGTTGTCCCAGCCAAACTGGATCTCGTGCCAGTTTGCACCCATCACGACTTGACCCGCGGGAATTTGGATCGCCCGAGCTGCTCGCTCTTCGCCACTGCTGGGCGCCGCAATGGTTGCCGGACGGACGATCATTCCGCGAGGGCATTCGGCGACCATGTACAATAGCGTTTCGTGATGCATCGCTTCGTGCTCGACCACGAGCTGCAAAACACGACCATGTTCGCACAGCTCGTCGTCACTTCGGGCGAGCACATCGCCAATACGCGTTAGCATCACGCGCCGTACTTCGTCGCGATACGCAAGAGTTTCCTCTACCGTGGGCCATTCGTGAATGGATTGCCCTTGGGCTTGCGCGGCATCGTCGGGATCAATGCCCCGTTCAAAGAGCACGTCGAGCTTGGGGTCGAGGTGTCCCTCCCCGAGTGCGCCTCGACAAACCTGATTCCACGCGAACGCCGGGAGGTGTCCCAGGTAAAAAAGAAATGGGTGACGCAAGCCGATCGGGCGCTCGTGCCACGCGTCGTCCGGAATCAATCCAAGAATTTGGTCGGAACGGTGCCAGGCGTTTCGCAGCCGAGCTTCAAAGGTTTCGATCGTGGAGTGGCTCATGACGTCGATGAATGGTTGTGTACCAACACTTTGTCCCAAGCTCAAGACAAAGTTGTCGGGAATGATCTATTGTGGAGGCGCACTCGCACCAATTCGAAACCTCACCTGGAGCCCGCGCGCCGTGTCTGCGACGAGATCGCGTCCGTCGGCCGAGATCCACAATCGCTGGGCGTAATCCAGCGGCAACCTAGCCCGGCCTTTGATGCTGCCGTCTTTCGGATCTGCCCACACAATCGTCCCGTCCTCGGCCGCACTCGCCACTCGATTGCTCGATGGCGAAAAAACAATCGAGGTCACCCGTCCGGTGTGGCCCGTCGAGACCAACGATGACGAATGGTCACGCCACGCAAAAATGCGCACGTTGTTGCCTTCTTCGCTCGCAGCAAGCCACTTTTCGTCCGGCGAAAGCGCCTTGTGACGGGTCAAGCAACCCGTCGGTCGATCCTCGACCGCTCGGGGATTGCGCAAATCCCATATCGAAAGAAAACACTTGCTGCCAATGAACGTCGACATGGCCACGCGCGAGCCATCTTTGCCGGCGACGGGGCGATAGAGATTCCCCGCTCGGTCACCATTGGGATCACGCACCTCGTGCATTGCTCCCGTGATCGAGAGGGCATAACCAAGTCGAGGCATCGATCCTTTGTGAATGGACGCTCCCGTATCGGCACGAAAACGAATGACGTCCGGGTGATTGTTGGCTTGGAAAAGCACGTGTCCTGCCTCGGGGAGCACATACGCCGAGCCACTGTTGCGACCTTCGGCGCGTGTTGACCACCGCTCGATTCCCGTATTCGTGTCATACGCGCGAAACTTCGCATGCATCGAAGAAGCGCTCAGCACCGTAAACAACGAAGTGCCGTCCGGCGAAAAAATCACCTGATCGTCGCCCAAATCCAAATGATCGAGCGGGTCTAGCGCCTGTCGCCATTGTGCCGTGGTGACGCCCAGGCGAACACAGCTCGTCGCACTTTCAATGCGCAGTCGACCATCCGATGCAATGCCTGCTCGTAGGCGCCCGTCCGCGCTGCGAGCAATCACGCGCGGCGCACGGACGAGGGCAGGGACGGGGCTCTTTTCGTCGAGCGCACCGATTTCCAAACCGAGCGCTCCATCAAACACGACGCGGCGCGTGTCTGGCGAAATGGAGCGAATGCGTGAGCCAAAACGTAGCTCAGCGCCGTCACGAATACGAATGATGTATTGGACCAGGCGCGTATCGGGGCCCGTCAGATATTCACCGTCGCGCGTGAATCGCCATCCATCGCCCGAGCCATTGGGCGTGCGCAGGAGTCGTTTACCATTGTCGAGATCCCACACGGTAAGGGAAGGTGAAGGGCAGCTTAATTGCTTTTCACTGCCGTTCGAGAGCAAAATCACGCAACGCAGCACCTCCGCAACCGCTCGACGACCGTCATGCGATAGGTTGACCATCATCGCGCCTTCGACGTCGGTTATGTGCGCGACCCGCTCGAAGGTGTGCGTCGAATAGACCGAAAGCTGGCCATTCTGCATGAGCGCTAAACGTTTTCCATCACCTGAAAGCGACATGCCAATCGATGTATCCACGGGGTCGAAGCGATGCAACACGCGCCCCGAATTCAAGTCGCGCATTTCGGGCACATAGGTTTGCTTCGGCCATTTGCCCTGACTGACGACGACGATGGCTCGCTGTCCGTCCGGCAAATAGAAGACTGCTTGTTGAACCGAGGGCAAAAGGGTGTGCACTCCCGTTTCGACATCCCAGCTTTGGCGGTATAGAGTCAAACGAGCGCTGTCGGGCGTGAAAGACAAACCCCCTGACGCTCCTGGCAATCGCTTGATGTCGCCTGAGCCATTGCTGCGCAACAGAAAACCGACTGGCTTTTCCTCCTTTTGCTTGCCTCTTGGTTTTTCACTTGGTAGATATCCCGCCACGGCAATCCATTTGCTGTCGGGCGACATGATTACTTGGGCCGGCCCATAGAGCCGCACGCCAAGCTCGATACGTCGTTCCAATTCCCCGGTGCTCGCACGCCAAATGAGCACGCTGTCCGTCGTTGCGGCAAGGATTTGCTCGCCATCGCTCGACCAGCCAAATACGGCTCTGCCTGCCATCGCGAAACGATCATCGCCACGGACATCGGCAATTGCGAACTCGCCCTCGGCTTCGGGGGCAGGCGTATTGCCCGCGGGTTTGACCGGTTCGCCGCTTGGCTCGCAATGCTCGGGAGCCACAGCGGGCCGCGCGCGGGTCAATTCCAATGGCTGAGGCGGCGGCTCGCTGTGCGCAAAACATCCGGTGAGCAAAAGCGACAGGAGAGATGCATAACGCGCACGTTTTACAATTGATTCTTTTTGCATAGGAATCGAACTCGTGTCTCGGCTATCGGCTGGATCTTCAGGAAATCCAGCGCCGTATGCCGCGTAATCGTAAATGTTCGAGGTTGGCGCGAACCGGAGCGAGGCATCGACGTCCACGCTCCGGTCGAGGATTGGCATAACGCGAAGGTTACTTCGTCTTGGCAGGTGCAGCAGGCTTGGCGGGAGCGGGCGCAGCGGGTTTCGCCGGTGCCGCAGGCTTGGCAGGTGCAGCGGGTTTCGCCGGTGCCGCAGGCTTCGCAGGAGCAGCCGGTTTCGCCGGTGCCGCAGGCTTCGCAGGAGCAGCCGGTTTGGTCGTCGTACCCGGCGTCGGGATCGTTTTCGCCGGCGTTGTCGGGTCTTTCGGCGTGTCGCCAGCCGCCTCGGTTCGCTCCACAATCTGGAACTGCACGCGACGGTTGTTTTGACGGCCTTCTTCGGTCTCGTTCGAGT
>CAZETM010000542.1:0-6641 GCA_964514885.1 uncultured Polyangium sp.
GGAGCTGGACGAGGTAGGGACCGGGACGCTCAAGCGGGCGGAGCTTTTGAAGCGCTTTTACAAGCGTTTCCGCGAGCAGCTCGACAAGTCCAAGAAGCTTGCGTCGTGGAAGCCGCCTTCGGAAAAGACCGACATCACGTGCGACGAGTGCGGCGAAGGCATGATGGTGAAGAAGTGGGGCAAGAACGGTTGGTTCTTATCCTGCGAGCGGTATCCGAAGTGCAAAGGCACGCGGGATCTCGGGGTCGATGGAGCTGCGGCTGCATCGGTTCGCGAGACGGACATCCACTGCAACGAGTGCGACAAACTCATGGTCGTGCGCAGTGGTCGTTACGGCGACTTCTTGTCGTGCACGGGGTATCCGAGCTGCAAGAACACGCGTCCGGTTCCGCTCGGTGTCGCGTGTCCGCAGTGCGGCGGAGACCTCATCGAAGTTCGTCCGCGCAAGAAGGGTGGACGCACGTTCTACGGGTGTTCGAACTTCAGCGCCGAGCAGAAGTGCGAGTTCAAGTTATGGGCCAAGCCGGTGCCGATTCCGTGCCCGGCCTGTGGCGCGACGTTCCTCACGCGAGCGGGTGGCAAGACGCCGATGCTGGTGTGTGGGACGAAAGAATGTGGGCACAAGCAAGAGCTGACGGAAGAGATGGAGGCCGAGCTGGCGGCCAGGCCGATCGAAGCTCCGAAGAGCCTCGGGCCGCGCATCGTTCGTGACGAAGAAGATGGTGAGGAGGGCACGTCCAAGTCTGCGAAGAAAGCAGGCAAAGACAAACCCAAGGCCAAGGACAAGGCCAAGGACAAGACGAAGGCTGAACCTGAGGACAAACCCAAGGCCAAAGCAAGTGCGAAGGTCGCGGACAAACTCAAAGCCAAGAAGGTCGTGGCGAAGAAATCGGCCCTTGCGAAACCTGCGGCCAAGAAATCCGGCATGAAGATCATCAAGCGCAAAGCTGTTGATCGGTCGGCGCGGCCGAGCTGAAGTTCGTTCCTCCTCATCCCTCTGATGGCCTCCTCTCTGCGAGTGTGGAGAGGGGGCACTTCTGGCCATGACAAACTTTGATGTGACCATCGTCGGTGCGGGTCTTGCGGGTTGCGAGGCTGCGTTTCAACTTGCCGAGCGCGGCTTTCGCGTGCGGCTGCTCGAGATGAAACCGGTCAAGCGCACGCCTGCGCAGACGACCGACTACTTCGCAGAGTTGGTCTGTTCGAACTCGCTTCGAGGAGCTGCGCTCGCGAACGCGGTGGGGCTGCTCAAGGAAGAGTTGCGACGATGTGGATCGCTCGTGATGCGCAAGGCTGATCTGACGGCGGTGCCTGCGGGTGGTGCGCTTGCGGTTGATCGAGAGAGGTTTGGCACGGAGATGACGGCGGCGATGCATGAGCATCCGCGCATCACGGTCGAGAACCAGGAAGTGCACGAAATCCCCGCGGAAAGACCGGTCATTTTGGCCACCGGACCGCTCACGTCGGATGCGCTGGCGGCAAGTATCGCCGCGGCTGTTGGAGCGCCGCACTTGGCGTATTACGACGCGATCGCACCGATCGTCGCAGCAGACTCGATCGACCAGAACAAAGTGTGGAAGCAGTCGCGTTGGGGCAAAGGCGCGGGTGAGCGCGATCCGGCACGCAAGCTGATGGCGGAAGATGCGCAAGAAACGGGCGACGAAGCGTATGTGAACTGCCCGTTCGACGAGGCGCAGTACAAGGCGTTTGTCGCGGCACTCGTCGGTTCCGAGAAGGTCGAAGCGAGACCGTTTGAGGACGTACGATACTTCGAAGGATGCTTGCCGTGTGAAGTGATGGCGGAGCGAGGAGAGCGCACGCTCGCGTACGGTCCGATGAAACCCGTGGGCCTCGAGAATCCGCACACGGGAAGGCGTCCGTATGCGGTGGTGCAGTTACGTCCCGAGGATCGAGCGGCTTCGGCGTACAACTTGGTCGGTTTTCAAACGCGGATGAAGTATCCGGATCAAGCGCGGGTGTTTCGGATGATCCCGGGCCTCGAGAACGCAGAATTTTTGCGTTACGGCTCGGTGCATCGCAACACGTTCGTTGATGCTCCAAAGGTTTTGGGACCGGGCATGGAGCTGAAGGCGATGCCGGGGGTGTTTGTCGCGGGACAAGTGGCGGGTGTCGAAGGGTATGTGGAGAGCGCTGCGGCGGGGTTCTTGTGCGCGGTGATGCTTGCGCAGCGTTTGTCCGGACGCGAGATCGTGCCGCCTCCGCCGACGACGGCGTTTGGGGGGCTGATGACGCATCTTGGTCGCGAGCAGCCGTCGTATCAGCCGTCGAACATTACGTGGGCGCATGTGCCGCCGCTCGAAGATGCGAAGCAACGCAAGCTCGCCAAGCGTGCGAAGTATGAAGAAATGGCTGCGCGAGCGCTTGAAGCATTGGAGCCGTGGAAGGCTGCGGCGTTGTGACTCGATCGCCGTTCGTGTATTGATCGAGGTGCACGCTCATCGGCAGTGACGATTGCTGGTGGGCGCGATGCATCCCTCGATATGAAGCGCCGCCTCCAGAAGTTTGCAGCGATGGCCAATCTCGGGCGGTGGCTAGGTCCGTGGGCGGATGGGCAAGCGGTGCCTTTGGGCGTCATGCGCCACGAGATGCGGCTGTTGGCGCGGCGACCCGAGGAGCGCGATTTTTCTGCGTATTTGTATCGGCCGCAGCGTCGTCCTGAAGTGGGCTCATTGCTGCTCGTGCCGGGACTGCATTACAATGGGCCATTGGATCCTCGAATGGATCGATTCGCGCGGATTCTCGCGGCATCTGGTTTGGTCGTGCTGGCGCCGAAACTGCCCGATTTCGCGTCGCTCGTGATCGGTAAAGGCGTTCTTGTCGATATCGAGCGCGCGTTCGAAGCGCTTGTGCGGCTTTCCGACCGTCCACCTGGTCGTCCTGGCGTATTCAGTATCTCGTTCGGTTCTTTGCCGTCGTTATGGTTGGCGGCTGAATCTTCGCTACGCCACGAGATTGGCGAGCTGGTTGTTTTCGGCGGTTATGCCGATTTCGATGAAACGCTTCGATTTTGCATTCATGGTCGCGCGGGCGCAGCGCATGATCCATTGAATCGGCCCGTGGTTTTTTTGAACTTGATGCCGTGGGTCGAAGGGCGTCCCGACGATCCGGAGATGCTCTTTTCCGCGTTGCGCACGTATGTCGAGGCCACGTGGGGCAGGCCCGAAATGAAAGCTGATGGAAAGTGGCAAGCGGTGGCGCGACGGGTGGCGGTGAAACTCCCGGACGAGCTGCATTCGTTGTTTTTTGCCGCGACAGGCGTGGAGGGACAAACCGCGCAGCTTTTTGATTTGGCGCTCGCGGAAGCAAGGGAAAGTTTTTCGTGGCTGGACCCTTCGCGATTTTTGCACAAAATAGTTTGTCCTGTGCACATCATTCATGGCGCAGATGATGACGTGATCCCCTACGAGCAGGCGTATGCATTGGCGAAGGGACTACCGGAAGGAATTTTGCAGGGTCTGCACGTGACGGGGTTTTATGGCCATACGCACAAGGCTGGCGTGGGACTTGGCGACGCCAGGGCTCTCGGGCGTGAGGCGTGGACGCTTTTGCAGATGCTTCGAGCTGTCGCGGGGTGTGGGATGACATTGGCGCTCTGAAATTGTTCACCGAGTTCCTTGGCGATGGTGCGAAAAATTCTAGATGCGCCAGGACATTCACGAGCATGATGTCCTTTGGAGGTGTGTGATGATCCGATCGGGTTCGATTCGGCTTGCAGCAGTCATTATGGGCTTCGTGGCACTTGGCTGCGGCGAGGTTTCGTCCGAAGGCAATGACGTCACCTCCGAGGCGGTGTCGGCATTGATGGCCATCGATCCGCCCATATCCACGGAAATCGAAATCAACGCCCCTCAGTTTGCTCCCGGGCTCAGCTCCCATGCAAAAGTAGCCTTTGGCGCAGGACAATACCTCGTCGTCTGGTCACAGCCGACGACGTCATCTTCCGTGAACATGTACGGCACGAGAATTACGGCCAATGGCGAAGTGCTCGATCCGTCGGGTTTTTATATTGGTGGCGGATATCCTGCCGAGGTCGCTTTTGCGGGTGGGCAATACCTCATCGTTTCGACGCCCACGACCGATAGTCCGAGCGGCGATATTCGAGCGACGCGGGTATCGTTGTCGGGACAAGTTCTCGACCCGGGTGGCGTCGTCGTGGCCCCGCATGATGGCTCGACGTTGACCATTGTATACCCCACTGTCGCAACCGACGGCGTGGACTTCATGGTCGCTTGGTGCGAGGCCGTGATGTTTCCCGAGATCCAACGAACCCTTCGAGTTGCACGCATTGCCGCCAATGGCACCGTGCTCGATCCAGGCGGCAGACTGGTGGCCGAATTCATTCCTTGGGCGATGTATCCCGGTTTGGCTTTCGATGGCAACCAATACCTCGTCGCGTGGAATCCGAATCCCGGTCCAATTCTTGGCGTGCGCGTCTCGACATCAGGCAGCGTGATTGATCCACAGCCGATCGTCATCGACGAGGCACCGATCATTTATTCGAATGTGAACGTGGCTTACGATGGCACGAATTTCTTCGTCGGCTCGAGCATCGACAAGAACGGAGTTCCCACGGTTCGTATTCGGCGCGTGGCTGGAAGTGGGGCAGTGGATCCCGCAGCGATCGAGATTGCTCCCACGACAGGCTCGCCCTTGTTTGTGGATTTCGGGTTCGATGGGAAAAACCTGCTCGTGGCGCTCGACGATGTAAAGGCACAGAAAGCGTATACGTTCCGCCTGACTCCACAAGGAAACATGGTCGAGCCTTCTGCGGTGCTCGTGGCCGATAAAAGCATCGCTCCGCGCGTGGTTTCGAATGGTAGCGGAGCGTTTGTCGTGTGGAACGAGCCGATTGACACGATTACGCCGGCGATTGGTTATGGGATGGGGACGCGTATGGACTTATCGGGCATTGCAATCGATGCGCCGCCGCTTCCGATGTCCGTTCGAGCCAACCCCGAGCGCGCTCCGCGTGTCGCTTTCGATGGCCTCGGTTATCTGCTTGCGCGGCAAGATTCAACAGGGTTTGTCTTGGCCCGGGTGTCTACATCAGGCTCGCTGCTGGGCGCTCCTGCATTGCCGTTTGCCAATGAAGATTATGGCAATGGTGACAAAAACCGAGTGATGCACGTTTTGTCGAGCGGTAAGCCTTCGGCGCCCACGTGGGTGGTAGCGGCGGCGCCGGATGCTGCCGGAATTCAGACGAATCGTTTGGCTCGCGTTTCTTCGGACGGCTCATTGCTCGACGCGGTGCCCATTCAAATGCCGAAGTCGTACCTTGGGCCGCTGGTGACGCATCAATATGTCGGCGCAGCGGATCCCGAAGGCGTATTGTTCGTCGGGGAAGAAGTCACGAATGCCATGGGTAGGCTTTTTGCGGTTCGGTATTCGAATGATGGAGTCGAATCGCCGGCCGTCATTCTCAAGGACGAGCCCTGTTTTCCCCATAGCTTGACGTTCGATGGCAGCGCTTATTTGCTAACCTGTTCCACGCCCGCGGGCGATTACCCCGTCCCCGATGCTCCGGCGACATTGCATGCAGCGCGTGTGTCTCCACAAGGCGAAGTGCTGGAACCGGGCTGGCAGCCGCTCGTTACTGCGCCGAGTACGATGTTCGAATGGTTCGAGGCTGCGTTCGACGGGAAAAACCATTTGCTCCTCTGGCGCACGGAAGAGTTGAAGGACGGCTATTATTGGCCAGACGTTGCGCGGACCGTAAAAATTCATGGCTTGCAGGTGTCGCCGGATGGTCAAGCCTTGACGCCCGAAGCGTTTGTCGTGGCTGAACTGGAAGGGTGTGGCGTCGCTGCAGAACGTGCATTGCATCCAGCGGTCGCATCGACGGCGGGCAAGACCTTCGTCGTGTGGAGCGAGCCATCGAATCTGGCATCGTGTGATCCATTCAGCTTGGATGTGGTCGGTGTCGAAATCGATCAAGCTGGCGTAATCAGCTCGCCCTTCGTCGTTTCGGACGAATTCGGAGCCGAGGAATCGCCATTCATTGCCTCGCAGGCTGAAGGTCAGGCCCTCGTCGCATATTCACGATTCGTGCCGGACGCGCCTTATGCTGCACCGCGAGCGCGTGCGCGATTCATTGGCACGTGCACTTGTGCTGACGGTTCCGCGTGCGTATCTGGGCAATGCTCGGCCATTCCTCCTGGTCCCGATGGTCCTCCGAAAACCAATGAGCCAATCCGTTTCGGTGGTTGTGGTTGTCGCACGTCGGATGATTCGTCGATGAGCGGCTTTGGGGCGGCCTCTATCTTGTTCGGGGCTATGCTGGCGTCTCGACGGCGTGTTGCGCGGCGACGTGTTCGCGTTTCTTGATCGCGAAACAAAACTGCATTCTTTGAAGGATACGCTACGATGCGTGGCGACAGGAGGCTTGGTTTATGCGTTTATCTTCGAGCGTGGTTGGCGCGGCAATGGCTCTGGGCCTTGCGGCTATCGTTGGATGCAATGTGGATACTGCCGAATCGCTGTTTGCGCAGGCACCGGCGAAAGGTGCTGGCGGCGAAGTGGGAGAAGGCGGCGCTGGTGGGCTCGGCGGAGCCGGTGGCAAGGGTGGCAACGGCGGTATGGAGCAAAGCTCCAGTTCAAGCAGTTCGAGCAGCAGCAGTTCG
>CAZETM010000543.1:0-6624 GCA_964514885.1 uncultured Polyangium sp.
TGAAAAACCCCCCAGGACCCCTTCAACCGCCGCTCAGCACTTCATCCACCGACGTTGCCACCACGTATTTGGCCGGTGACTCGCCAACGGCAAGCGCCTTGAAGTGCGCCCTACCGCATTCAATCTTCTTGCTCTCGCGGTCCCGCAATTCGTCGACGAACAACGTGCTCTTCGTTTCCACCACCAGATAAAGCCGCTCCACGCCGTCTTTGATTGCCAATATAGCCCAATCGGGATTGTACGCCCCCAGTGGCGTCGGCACTTTGAACCAGCCCGGAAGCTTCGCGTACACCTTGATCGCTTCGTTCTTTTCCAAATCCTCCGCAAACGCTCGTTCGGTCTCGGATTGATACACCACTTCTTCGTGCACCGACTTGTTCGCGCTGATCGTTTGCAGATATCCGAATAACTCCTCAGTCTCGAAAAGCTGCTGCGCGTAATAAACGTCGTCCCCAATCCGCTCGTACTTGATACCATCCACCAACGCCATACGTTTGGCCCGGTTGATGATCTCCGCGGCCAATTAAATGAACTGCTGCGGGTTACGCTTGAAGTCGTCCAGTCGTCCACTTTCCAGAAGAATGCGGCAGATGCTCCGCCGAGTCAGCGCGGTCTTGTCCTGCAAGTCCGTCAATATATCGGGCAGCTCCACGTTCCCCTCGTCCAGCGTCACCGCCGCAGAGGTTGCCGTCTCTTTCGTATCTACCCCAGAACGCGCAATCGTCAGATCCGCCTTCCGCCATTGCAAACGCGTTTTCGCAATCGGTGGAGCATCCGCCAGCCACCGAATGCACGTCACCAACAACGCCTCGTTGTCGAATTGCACCCGGTACGTCGTCTTGTGCTTGATCCGATCCCACAATGCCTTGAAATCGGCCCCGTGCAGCACCGCCTGCCGCGTTTTCACAGGCCGCCGTTTGTTGGCATCTTTGATCTCCAGTCGCCCCGCCAGCTTGCGCAGAATCTCGTTCACCTGCGGCAATTGCGCCGCGAACGGCTCCGGAAGCGTCAACGTTCCAGTCGCGAGCGCCTTACGCAACGTATCCTGCACCTTGCCTTGGGCATTCACCAACCCGGAGGCCTTCAAATGCTCCCACAATACCTTGGACCGCTCGAAACCCAGTGGCGCCGATTGCCCGTTCGCTTCCGTCGTGCTGATCCCCGCGAATTGATGCGACTCCACGATCCCGAAACGAATGCCCGTGTCCTCCTCGATCTCTTGTTGGAGCTTCTCGGCAAACTGTTCGTAACTCTCCGTCGCGATCACGGTCAGCGTATTCACGTCGAAACCACGCAATCGCTCGCCATTCTGATTCACGCACAACCGTAATCCACGCCCGATCGTCTGCCGCCGTTGTTGCTCCGAAGCCATCTCGCGCAACGCGCAGATTTGGAACACGTTGGGATTGTCCCAGCCTTCGCGCAGCGCCGAATGCGAAAAGATGAACTTCAATGGCGTATCGAAGCTCAGCAGCTTTTCCTTCTCCCGCATGATCAGATTGTACGTATCGTCGTCGGCCGCGGTCGTGCCTTTCGTGTCTTTGAAGACCTCGATCGTTTTGGTGCCGATCTTCTTTTTATCAATGGAGAAATATCCATTGTGCACATCCTCGGCCGTTGCGGTCAGGTCCACTTCCTTGAACAAGCTTTGGTAATCGGGATGTTTTGCCAGGCGCCGGTATTCTTCCTCGAAAATGCGCGCGTAGTCGCCTTTGATCGGGTTGCCTGCCGCGTCGTATTGACGGTACTTCTCCACCGCGTCGATGAAGAACAGGCTCAGCACCTTGATCCCTTGCGGCCGTAGTCGCTTTTCCTTGTCCAAATGCTCTTTGATCGTCCGGTGGATCATCTGCCGTTGCACGGCCAGCGGCTCGACGTCTCCATACGCTTCACCCTGCCGCAGGTATTGCTCGCCGCCGGGATAACGTAGCTCCATAAACTCGTTGCCCTTGGCTACGCGGATTTCGCCAACGCGGCAATCGTGATACACCGCCCGCCCGGTGGTCATTTCCAAATTGTCGCCATCTTGCACGGTGACTTTGCGGCGATCCACGCCGGTTCCCGCCTGCACGTCGATTTCTACGACCGCCGTGATCGACCGCTTCTTGTTACTCACCGAAATCAGCCGCACGTACGGTTTGTTGTGCCCGTCTTGGACCAATGCCGACGCCACTTCGATTTGCTTGACCAGCTTGCGGTCATACGCGTCCACGGCATCCAGCTTGAACACCATTTGATGCGCCTCTTTCGGCGTTGCCGAATAACGCAGATTGCACAGCGGATCCATGCGTTCGAGGGCTTTTTTGCCTTTGCCATCGAGCCCGCCTTCCACGCTTTGCGGCTCGTCCACGATGATGATCGGACGCGTGGCGCGAATCAGATCGATGGGCTTTTCCCCGCCGGTCTTTTCGCTGGCTCGATACATCACGTTTTTCGATTTTTCACGCCGGGCAATCTCGTCCGCGTCTTCCGCCTGCGCCAATTGCTCGTCGCCGAACTTGTTGATGGCGCCGACGGTCATCACCATGATTTCGATTTGCGGGCTGGTGGCAAAGTTGCGCACCTCGTTCAGCTTCGCAGAATCGTACAGGAAGTAATGGAAAGGCGTGCCTGCGTGCAGGTTCTTCAGGTGGTCCGCGGCGGTTTCGATCGTGTGATACACGCCTTCTTTGATCGCCACCGACGGGACCACGATGACGAATTTGGTAAAACCATAGCGCTTGTTCAGCTCGAAGATGGTCCGCAGGTACACGTAGGTTTTTCCGGTCCCGGTCTCCATCTCCACGGTGAAATCGCGCGACGAAAGTTTGGGCGAAGGTGCGAGGCCATGTCGGAGCTGAATTTTGTGCAGGTTCTCCAGCACTTCGTCGTCCAGCAAGTTGAGGCGATTGCCAATGCCCAGCTCATTTTCGAGCATGGTCATTTGGATCGTGGTGGCCGTGCGTGTGACGGTGAATTCGGTGCGGCAAGTTTGTTGCCCGTCGAACAAGTCGCAGACGGCATTGATGGCCTGAAGCTGGTAATCGAGGTTCGGCTCGAAGTGGAGTTTCATGGCCTTCTCCTACAAGCTCCGGACGGTTTCGAGGCCGTGTTGGTGGAGGATGGCGGTGAGGTTGGTTTTTGCGATATCGTTGGGGAAGGCGCTGTCGCGGAAGACGACGGTGGGCTCGGCGGCGGGGGACAAGGCGTTGCGCCAGGCGACGATTCCGAGGGCGAGGTGCTCGACGTCTTCTTGGGGGATGCTGGTCGATAGGCACACGAACAGGGCGCCGCCGCCGATGTTTTGGACTTGGTGCCCGTGTTTTTTGCTGGCGGCGATCGTTTGGGTTTCGATCGGAATGCACAGGTCGAGGCCCAATTTGAGCAGGACTTCGTAGAGGATATCCTGATCGGTGCGGCTGTTCATGACGTGCTCGATCGAGGTTTGCACGGCATTGTGGAGATTGTTGGGGTGCGGGTCCCACGCGTGGATGTTGCTGGTATCGAGCTTGAAGACGCGAAAGCCCACGTCGCCGGCAAACATGGGGTTGTCCTCGCGAACTTTTTTCCCGGCGCGGCGCAGGCGTTCTTTGGTCAGTTCGGCAATCGTGCGTGGTTTGCCGAGCTTGTCGCAGAAGTCGGCAGCGACCTTTTGGTCCTTGTTCGCAGGGTCTAAAGGCTCTGGGAGTTGGACTAGAATGAACCGAAGTTGACTGTTGCCAGTAGCGTTCACAGACATTGCCGCGTGCCCCGAAGTCCCAGAGCCAGCGAAGAAATCCAATACAAGCGAATCGCCCTGGCAACCGTGCTCGAGCACTCTTTGGATGAGTTGTTTAGGCTTCGGATTATCAAAGACTTTTGATTCAAAAAGGTCCTTTAAGTCTTTTGTTCCATCATCCGTATTACCGGCATATTCATGGTCCCAAAAATTGACTGGCGTGATGTTCCGCGCTTCTGAAAGAAACATCTTTATTGACGGCACTGGTGAAGCGCCGTCCCGTCCCCAATACAAAACCCCTTCTGCTTGGAGTTTGATATATTCTTCTTTGGATCTACGCCAAGCGTTTGTTGTGGGATTCGTTGTAATCCCCGTGTTTGGATTTTTTATCGGGTAGCAAAGATTGGGGCGCTGGTCTGGCGTAGCGGGATTGAGAAAGGATGCTCCTTTCCACGGCCCACGCTCATCATTGTCGGGGTTTGAGTAGCGTGCGTCGGCCTCGTCCGTTCGCCCCAAAAGGTTAACCGAGAACTGCTCACTTTGGGAGTAAACAATGATATGCTCAACCATCGTAGTGAAATCGACAGTGTTATTGCTTCTCGTATATCTCTTCTGCCAGCTAACACACGCTTGGAAGTTTTCCTCGCCGAATATTTCGTTCAGCAAGGTGTGAGCATTGGCAAGCTCACCATCATCAATACTGACAAAAATCACCCCATCCTCCCTCAACAAATTCCGCGCCAGCTTCAGCCGCGGGTACATCATATTGAGCCAATCCGTGTGAAACCGCCCCGATGCTTCCGTATTCGACGACAGCTTCTTCCCGCCCTCGCCCGTTTGCCCCGTCAGTTCCAAATAATTCTTGATGTTGTCCTGGAAATTGTCCGGGTACACGAAATCCTTGCCCGTGTTGTACGGCGGATCAATGTAAATCAGCTTTACTTTGCCCGAATACGACTTCTGGAGCAGCTTCAGCACTTCCAGGTTATCGCCCTCGATCATGAGGTTCTGCGTCGTGTCCCAATCCACGCTCTCGGCAGGACAAGGGCGCAACGTCCCCGTGGATGGCGTGAGCGCGATTTGTCGGGCGCGACGTTTGCCATGCCAATTCATACCGTATTTCTCTTCGGCATCGGTCACGGTTCGGTCCCCGACGAGCTGTTTGAGCACGTCGAGATTGACCATGACGCCGTCTTTGGCTTCCGTGACCAGCTCGGGGAAAAGCGTCCGCAATGCGGCGAGGTTCTCCGCTTCGAGGTCGGAGGATTTGGTTTCAGGGTCGGCAGCCGTCAGTTTTTTCATCGCCATCCTCGTGGGTCATGGAGCGCGGCGAAAAGCCGCGTCAAAGCGCACCCTAAAGGCAACGGACGAGGCGGGACAAGTTTTTGACAAGCTCAGCGGGGCGTGGTCTGTTCGTCGGCCGAGGCAGAGCGGCAGGGCACCTTTTCGACGGGTGCGATCAGAACAGCGGGATCAGGTCGAGGTGGGGTTCAATTGCGCTGTCAGGTTACGGGCCAGCTTTTCTAAAAAGCCAAGTTCTTGTCGGTAGAACTTCGAGGCTTGTTCGGCGACGGTCGGTTCTGCAAGTAAACGATGCAGTTCCATCACTACGGGCTCAACTATGCCTAATCCGAGTTCGGCGTGCTTGTTGCGCAGGCAGCAGTCCGCAAAATACCACGACATGCTGCATTGTCGCTCGAGATCAGTGAAACCTAGAACAAGCAAGTCGCGCCAGAAGTTTTCACAGGTGTCGAAGGGTTCTTCGCGATCCACGGCGGCCTTGAGAATCGCCTCGGCCACGCGTCGCTTCGTTTCAATCACGTAGAATTGATTGTCACCCGCGCGCGAGATGTATTCAGCTTCCATCATCTGGTACTCGCGCCTCAGCGTAGCGAAGTCGCTATTTCGTGTTTTTAGCCAAGTATCGTCCATTGCCTTTGCGAAATCCCGACTTGTCGAGTCGGGGAAAGTTTCTTCTTCCAAATCGTCATCAGGCTCTTCCAGCTCATTCATTGGTTCCGATCACCTCTTTGCACTGCGCCAATATTGACAGGATACATTGCTTTTTACCAATTCGATACGAGATGGCCATATGCCGCCGCCTTTTTTGCAAAATTCACGGCACATGTCGCACCGTGTATGCCCGTATTTCCCGCCGTCCAAATCCGCGAGCTTGGTATGCAGGCAAAGCGTCCTTTCCTCGTCGCATTTTCGCTCGATGTCTTTCGGGCTTTCCGGAAACGTATCGGTTGTAGCATCCGTCACTGCCGTGGCTATCGGCGGCGCGCTGGTGGTCGCCGTAGCCATAGGCGTCGTGATTGCCGGCAACGATGCACCGCTGAGCATCACGCGCAGGGTGATCTGCACCATGACGCTCATGCCGTAAATAACCAGGAAACCCGCCAGGACGACCACCGGATTCGGTATCGCGTATCCCATCAGCGCTCGCGATGAATGCGATCTGGAAATGGGCGACGATGACGAATCGTCAAGAATGGCAGAAGGAACCGTCATCGTGCGCAGCGCTTGAAGCATACATTCTTCAATTTTGCGCTCGGCCAGGTTCGACCCTTTCACGCGCGCGTCGAACGCCTGGCCGTTCTTGGTGACGTCGACTTCGAATTGAACGTGGAAATCACCGCCCGCGCCAAACGCATGCTGTTTGAGGCATTCACGAAGTTCCTGAATCAATTCTTCGGGCGCAGAGGGCAACGCCGAAGTCGCGGCGGTCGGCTCATGCGGCACAAGCGTATAATCATCGCTCGTCGCGCAACCGAGCGGGATCGATACGGCGCCCAATGCAATGATGAGGACTGCCGAGGTTGCCTTTTTCAGGCCACCTGCAAGATCGGTCGCCGTCAGCTTTTTCATCGCCATGAGACGCACCCTAAAGGCAACGGACGAGGCGGGCCAAGTTTTTGACAAGC
>CAZETM010000544.1:0-6617 GCA_964514885.1 uncultured Polyangium sp.
TTGGCGCGGGCGGTTGATAACAGCCGTGTTTCGGTGCCGCCCACGCATGCGGAACAAATGTATGCGCCGAACATTTGGGGTCAGACGGCAGCGACCCACGTGCGAGTGGGAGGGCAGGGGACTTCACCCGCAGGCGTTTCGCATGGTTCCCATTGATATGCTCGTCCGTTTCGAGTACGGTGGGCGCGGACCATCAATTCGAGGAACTCATTCATGTTGAAACGTACCAAAAGGCTCACCTTGTCTCTGGGATTGGGGGGCCTCGCTGTGCTCGCCATTGCCATGCCGCGCGAAGCTTTGGCCGCGACCACCATTACGGGCGGCAATATCGTCAACCAAACGTGGACGATGGCGGGCAGTCCCTACATCATTCAAGGCGATATCACCGTTCCTGTGGGGTCGACGTTGACGATCCAAGCGGGCGTCGAAGTGCAGGTTGGGACGTCGGACGGCTTGGGAACCGGCCGTGATTTGAACGAAGTCGAAGTTACGATTCGTGGCACTCTCATCAGCCAGGGTACCGCCGCCAGCCCCGTCACGTTTCGCTCATTGAGCGCTGGGGCGGGCCAATGGTACGGAATCGTCATCGATAATGCCGGAGCGATGCTCACGACCAACAACATGGTCGTTCAGAATGCGACGTACGGGTTCTTGGTCAGCGACTCGACGCCGACGCTCAATGGTTTGACCGCGACGGGCAATGCGTACGGTGTCTATTACGAAAGAGCCGGCGGTGGGACGATCTCGAACAGTGTTTTCCGTGGCAATACTGTTGCAGGCGTGTACATGTACACGACGAATTCCTCGATGGCGACAGTGACCATCAACCAATCGACGCTTCATGGCAATACGAGCTACGGTGTGTACGCTGAATCGGCCACGGGCTCGTCGGCGGCGATGAACATCACGAATTCGATCCTCACCCAGCAGCAATATGGCGTGGCTCGGTATACGTCGCTCGGCAATACGACGGTGTCGGTCACGTATTCGGACGTCTGGGGCAATACGTCAGGCAATTATTCGGGCGTTACGCCAGGAACGGGGACCTTTTCGGGCAATCCTCTGTACGTGACGGCTCCGACGAATCTGCGCCTCACGTCGAATTCGCCTTGCAGGTTCGCTTCGAGCAGCGGGACGGACATTGGCGCATTGCCATACACTGCGGATCCAACGAGCAGCCTGGTCGGCGTCTTGTGGACGAATACGACGTTGAACCTGGCCGGGTCGCCCTATACGGCAACGGGTGACGTGACCGTCGCGCCGGGCGTGACGCTCACGCTGGATGCTGGCGTGACGCTGCGTTTCCCGACGAATGACCTGATGCAGTCGAATAGCGACTTGAACGAGTCCGAGCTGATCGTGCGTGGCACGCTGAAGTCGAATGGGACGGCGATGCAACCGGTTACGATTCGGTCGACGACGACCGGGGCAAACCAATGGTACGGCATCGACATGCGCTCGACGTCGACGAACAACGTATTCAACAGCATGATCGTCAACGATGCCACTTTCGCTTTACGCATGGCCGAAGGGACGTTTGCCATCGATGCGTTCACGGCGATCGGTAATGCGTACGGCGTGTACTTCGAGCGTAATGGCGCGGGAAGCATTACGAATTCGCTCTTCCGAGGCAATCTCGTGGCAGGCGTGTACATGTACACGACGAACAGCTCGACCTCCACCGTGTCGATCACGAATTCTACCTTGCACGGCAATGTGAGCTACGGTGTATATGCCGAATCGGCGACCGGATCGGCGGCGACGATGAACATCAAAAATTGCCTCATCACGCAGCAGCAATACGGTGTGGCTCGATATACCTCGCTCGGTAATACGACGGTGTCGGTCACGTATTCGGACGTTTGGGGCAATACGTCGGGCAACTATTCGGGCGTGACTGCGGGAACGGGATCGATTTCGACCAACCCGCAATACGTTATGGCTCCGACGAACTTGAAGCTTCAAAGCACAAGCTTTTGTATCGATGTCGGAACCGCGACCGGCGCGCCGAACAAGGACCTCGAAGGCACGACCAGGCCGCTCAATGGTGACGGGCTCAATGGGGCCGAATATGACATGGGCGCATACGAATACGCCACGGCCAACGTGTGCGGTGACGGGATTCTCGGAGCCGGCGAAGCGTGCGACGACGGCGCGATGAATGGCCAATACGGCAAATGCAATACGATGTGCACCGGTCCCGGGCCGTTCTGTGGCGACGCAATGACCAACGGTCCCGAGCAATGCGACGACGGAAACGGAGTCGATACCGATGCTTGCCGAAATACGTGCGTCACTGCAGTTTGTGGGGACGGCGTCGTGCGCGCGGGTGTCGAGCAATGCGATGACGCGAATATGGTCAATACCGACGGATGCGTCATGGGCTGTTTGGTGGCCACGTGCGGTGATGGCTATGTGCAAACGGGCGTCGAGCAATGCGACGACGGGAACATGAACAATGGCGACATGTGCTCGAACACGTGCAAGATCGCCGGTTGTGGCGACGGCATCGTGCAAGCCGGCGAAGAGTGCGACGACGGCAACCAGGTCAACGAAGATACGTGTTTGAATACGTGTAAGAATGCTGCATGCGGTGACGGCATCGTGCGTACGGGCGTCGAGCAATGCGACGACGGGAACATGGTCAATACCGACGCGTGCGTCATGGGCTGCATGAATGCAGCATGCGGCGACGGTTACGTGCGTATGGGCTTCGAGCAATGCGATGATGGAAACGGTGCAAATACCGACGCGTGCCTCAATACGTGCATTCCCGCCAAGTGCGGCGATGGCCAAGTCCAAATGGGCCTCGAGCAATGCGACGACGGGAACGTGAACAATACGGACGCATGCCTCAATACGTGCGTGAATCCGAGCTGCGGCGATGGATTCGTGCAAGCGGGCGTCGAGCAATGCGACGATGCGAATGCGAGCAACTCGGACGCGTGTCTCAATCAATGCGTCAATGCGAGCTGCGGCGATGGATTCGTTCAGGCTGGCGTGGAGCCATGTGACGACGGCAATGGGAACAATACCGATTCGTGTCTCGTTGGTTGTGCCGTGCCTTCATGCGGCGACGGGTACGTGCAATCGGGTGTCGAGGCTTGCGACGACGCCAATATGAACGACACCGACGCGTGCCGAAATAACTGTTCATTGCCTGGTTGCGGCGACGGAGTCGTGGGCGCCAATGAAGCTTGCGATGACGGAAACATGGACAATACTGACGGTTGCTTGAATACGTGCCTGGCGCCTTCGTGCGGCGATGGATTCGTGCAAGCGGGCGTTGAAGTATGCGACGACGGCAATGCGAGCAATACGGATTCGTGCGTTGCAGGCTGCAAGAATGCGGCGTGCGGCGACGGATTCGTGCAAGACGGCGCCGAAGGATGCGACGACGGCAATACGCAAAGCGGTGACGGCTGCAGCGACGGTTGCGCTACCGAAGGTCAAGGCGGCGCAGGTGGCGGTGGAATGGCGGGCGCGGGAGGCTCCGGCGGAATGGGCGGCTCCGGCGGGTCGGTTGGCGAAGGCGGAATGGCCGGCGCAGGCGGATCGAATGGCGCGGGCGGCGGCGATGCCGGCGAAGACGGCAGTTGCGATTGCCGAATGGCACCAGGCTCCGGAAATGGCACGAGCGCATTGATGCTCGCGCTTGGGGCATTGGGGCTTGCAGCATCGAGGCGGCGGTCCGTCTAGCACCGCGTTGCCCTCACCCCCAACCCCCTCTCCGAAGCGGAGAGGGGGCCAGCCGCAGCGCCGCGAAATCAAGCACTCCCAAAGCTTGGTGAAGTTCGATTCGCAGTAGGCGGCGGTAGTAGGTCAAATTCTTCTTCAACTTCTCGCCGCCTCGCACTACAGTTCGCGCAGCCTCATGCTGCATGTTCCCTTCGACCTGCGTCACCTTCAGCACTTCGTCAAACAATGTGATCCGCTTCAGCCCCTGGATCCAGGCGATCCGCGGTACGTCGACCTGGACGAAGGCGTTCCGGTGCGCGGCTCGGATGGCGCCAGTTGCATCGACGAGATCGAGCGGACCATCCTCTTCAGCGATCCGATGTCGCCGGTGTGCCAGCTTTTCACGGGCTTTCCGGGCTCAGGCAAGACCACCGAGCTGCGCCGTCTGCAGAACCGATTGCAACAAAGCAAACTCGTTGCGATGCACGTGGTGATGATCGACTTTCAAGAGTACCGCACGGATCCGACGCCACTTTCCATCATCGAAACGTTGCGTGTGCTCGCGTATGAACTCGATCGGGCAGCAACGCGTGCGGAGGGCGATGATCCGGATACCAAACCGGGCTACTTGAAACGGTTTTACGATTTTTTGAAGACGACGAACATCGATTTGAAGTCGATGGGATTTGCGCAATTGGGCGGCACGTTGATGATCGAGGCCAAAGGCAATCCCACATTTCGAGAAAAACTCGAACAAGCCTTGGCGCCGCGTTTTCAGGTATTCGCCCGTGAGGCGCAGGAGGTGATGGCCGAAGCCGTCGTTCGTCTGCGCAAGGCAACCCATACCCAACAAATTGTGGTCATTGTCGATGCGCTCGAAAAAGTGGTGCCTTTGCGCGAAGAAGATCGCTCATTGCTCGAAGCAAGCGCCGAAACGGTATTCGTCGAACATGCCTCGTGGCTGCGTTTGCCGTGCCATGTCGTGTATACGTTTCCGCTGTGGCTTCGTTTTCGCACCACACAGCTCGATGGGCTTTACGATCGACCCGCGCAGATTTTGCCGATGGTCAAGGTTTCCGAGCGTAATGGGGATCGATATGCACCCGGTCATGGAAAGCTCGTAGATTTGGTTTCGCGGCGCCTCTTGGTGAATCAAACGCCGCAAGTGGAACGGATTTTCGGTAAGGACTTGGAGCAAACGCTGCACCCGTTGATTGCGGCATCGGGCGGATATACACGGGATCTATTGCGCATGGTACGCGAAGTGTTATGGGGGGCGCGGGTATTCCCGGTGGATGCAAAAACCATTCAGCGCATCATCGAACGAACGGCGGAAGGATACGTCGCGGCTGTGCGTAGCGATGATGCCGACGTGCTCGCCGAGATTGCTCGCACCCACGATTTACCTCGCGGCGATGATGAGCGGTTGGCTGCATTCGGACGGCTCTTGCAAGGGTATTTGGTGCTCGCGTATCGCAATGGGAAACCATGGTATGACTTGCATCCGCTGGTGCGGACCGCGCCGGTCGTCGCGGAAGCGTTGGCTGGTAAGACGTGAGCGGTTTCAAGCGGTTCCTCGACGCGGTAGATCCATACGAGCGCGACTTCGCAGAAGTGTTGCGGGTCGTCGAATTGTCGAGCGGATTCGTATTGCTTCCTATTGCGGTACCAGGGCCTGACTTGGCGCGCCTATTGGCGGATTGGTTGGCGACGGGGGCGCATCCCGCGCTGGTGCATGCGCCAGACGGCGACGAAGAATGGCAAAATGTCGCGTCGTGGCTGCTAAATGCCAAGCCCGAAAAAAATGGCGTGGTGATGGTGATTGCGGGAAGCGATGAACCAGAAGACCTGTCGCTTGCGCTGCGGCTTTTGAACGAACGGCGAGATGCGATTGCGAAGCATTTGAATTGTCCGCTGTTATGGTGCGGGCCGCAGGGGTTTTTGGTACGCACCGGGCAACAAGCGCCTGATTTTTGGTCCGTCCGCGCAGTGGAGCGGCGTATTGAAGCGCAAGAGAAAGTCCCCAGCAAGAAAGTCGTGGCTAAAAAAGTCGTGGCTAAAAAAGAGCGAGCCAAAGACGACTTACTGGAAGAAGCCATTCGCCAGGGGGATCGCCAGAGCACGCAGATCCTTTCCATTGCCCGTCTACGCAAAGCAATGGCGGACGGCAATGACGACGAATTCGATACGCTCGTGGCCGACGTTCCCGAAGCGCTCGTGCAGACGGACCCGAAATTGCGTATCGAGCTGGGATTGCTGAAGGCCGAAATGGCGCGGCGTCGAGGTAGCATTGCCGATGCGTCGGAGATGCTCGACGCTTTGGAAAAGATTGTCGATAATCCCGACGATGAATGCCGTATCCACGTGCTGCGCGGGCGAGTTTGGGAAAAAGCGGGGGATCAGGCTGGTGCGCGAAAAGCATACCAACGTGCTACCCAGTTGTGCTCGCGTATCGATCGTGGCATGGATGTATATGCCGACTTGTATTCGAAAGCATTCAACTCAGAACTCCCTTTGACGGATCAGGTCGCTTATCTCAAGGTCCTTTGTCACGACGCGGAGAGCAAGACGAACGATCGTCCACTGCAAGCGCTTGGCGCAGCGTTCTTGGCAAAGGCAATGGCAAGGAAGGGCGATTCGCGTCATGCCCGGCGTATTCTTCACACCGCAATGGCATTGGATGAGAAGTCGAAAGACGATGCGACCATTCTCTTCCCCGGCGAGGTGGCAGAAGCCATTCAAAATGCCCACAAAATTATCGCTGAGGGTCTCCATCTGTGGGCCATCAATGCTGCACCGGTCAATCGTTGGGCTTGGACCGTCGTTCCCGCATTGGTGGCGGCTTTGATTGCGCTGGTTTTCGGTTGGGTCCTTGGCGCCTCTCGTGTCCAAATCCATTGCTTTCAAAAGCCAAACGGCATGACCGTCTGCGCTGCATC
>CAZETM010000545.1:0-6604 GCA_964514885.1 uncultured Polyangium sp.
TGTAAAACTTTCCAGCTATCCGCAAAAAGCGCCGACAAGGCGACCAAGTCATTGGCAGTATCCAGGTTTCCTTGGCCGGCACGAATCTCTTCCACGGTTTTCGATGGCAATAGATTCCGGCCCGCAGCCGCTTCGGCATCGCGAAGGAGGTTAACGCGTAGGGTGGTCGCTTCCTCCATCAATTCCTTGACGGTATTGGGCGGAGCGGTCTCACTGATGAACAACAGGTGGGCATACCATGCGGCGAGCGCATAGGTGCCGAGCTTGTCGAAGCTGTCCATCGGGTGTTTCGGTAATTGTTTGGTGATTGTCGAGCGCAATGGCGACAGGCCATCCAACGTACCGAGCACGAGGGACACGGCTTGTGGGATATCGATATTGATGGTGGCAAAATCGCTCTCGTCAATGGTCGACAGTTCGGATTCGATTTGCAGATACGCAGCACGCGCATCGGGAGGCAATGCTGGTTTCTTGGGGGCTACTTTTTTGGGCGTAGGCATGTTCGGTTCTCCGGAATGGGATGGTCACGACAATACGAGAGTGCTGGCGCAGATGTCAATCCGGTAACGGAGGAGCGGTCGAGGTAGGTGGGAACAAGCGTAAACGGTGCGCGGAAGGCAGCTCGGCTGCTCCTCGGCGACGTATTTCGGTGGGATTTGGGCAGCTCGGCTGGTGTCTGGCGACCGGAAACGGTCGTGGGAGGCAGCGGAGCTGCCCTGAAGCGGGCGGAGGCGGTTGGTGGAGGGCAGGTTGGGTGGGGAGCGCTTTGGGATCGGCGCTGCACCTTCTATCCAAGGTCGAAGACATCGAAGAGGAACCGCTGTACGGCTGCTACGCCGGGCAACCGTGCCAACGGCTCATCGAGCCACCGATTGTCCTGTAGTGAATTTTGTACGGCTTTGCCCGGTTTCAGAACCGAAGCGATGCATGCCACGGTGGCCTTGGCGAAACCTGCAGGTTTGTTGAGTTCTTTAAGGTCTTTCTCGTCGAGATTTTTTGTCTGTTTTGCGTTCGAAAGATAATTTTGCGCAGCCGTCTTCACCTCGGGATATACGTCGTCTGCGCACTGGAGAAGCAAGACCTCGAGCGTTCCTGCACTGGTGTTGTCTGGTAAAACGAAAATGCCTGCGCGAGGCATCCCTTGCAATACGATGCCGGGACTTTCTGGAAACGCGAGTCCAAAACGAAGACGCTTGGCATCGAGATCGCGCTTCAACTTTTCAAATCGCACCAACGCCGATTTCTTCTTGTCCCAATCCGCATCGATGAGCAATCCCACGCCGATGACACGATCGCCAGAGCCAGGCTCGTCGAGAAAATCCAGACTATCCTTAACAGCCTCGACAAGACGACTATCGCCTCCAGCGTTTAAGATGGCAATCGAATGGGTCGAATTACCAAAGAACACGGGCACCGGCATACGCTTCAGAAGATCGTCATCGTGAGGAAACTTGGTGGGTACGAGGTTTTTCCACAGCGGATATCGCTGCGACAAATCGGAAAGATTTCGAATCCGCTTGAAGCCACGCACATCGAGAAGGCGGGCAGCGAATTCGGCGTCGTGAGGTCCTTCGACGACGAGAAGACCATAATTCATGTCGATCCGCCTCGAACGTCGAGCCCACGCTCACGCAGACGAAAAAGCTGATCACCGGCAAAACGCCTTGGTTGTCCGTCCTTTTCGGGAGGCGGGAAACGGTATCCAGCGATTTCTTCGAGCTTGTCCTTGCTTGCAGCCAACATCGCATCAATCGCCTCGATGCTATGGGTCGTTGCAAAAAGCTGGACACGGTAACGCCTACACGCTTCGACAAGCCATTGGAAGACATTGCCAAGAACGGAAATATGGATGGAGGTATCGATTTCGTCGACAAGCAAAATACCGCCCTCCACCAGCGGGATGGTCAGCGCAAACAAGAGCACCCGACGAACACCGTCACCAAATGCGCCAAGCGGCGTTCGACCGCTTTTCTTGTGCAAAATGAAGATGCCTCCGATACGGCCACGTGGCGTCGGCAAAAACTCGATGTCTTGAATGAGCGGATCCATTTGCGCCATGAGCGCCACGACACTCGTTTTCAACTCGTCGTCGACGACACGCCGGTAGCCCTCCGCAAACCGCCTTTCGATACTGTGGTCGAATGGTGAAATAAGCGCGACGCGACTGCTTCTACCGGCGCCAAGAACAGGTACGCGTCCTTCTTTGACACCGCTGCCTGTCGTGACATGAAATGAAATCCAGGTCGTCGACTCGTTTTTTTCTGAGGTGATCTCGTTTGGGCCAAGCGACGCGAGCACCGCCTTGGGGCCCTCAGAGCCCATACCACTGATAAGAATCCCACGAACGGCAGGTTCTTCGACCATTTCCGTTGCTGATCGGCCATGGGGAAAAAGCCATTCCGCCGCGCCGGCGCGTTGGGACATGCCTCTCCACGTCGCAACACGGGTCCAGCAGCTCGCGCGCGTGGGCTCTGCATAAATGGCAATGGCTTCGAGATGACTCGTCTTTCCAGCGTTGTTGTCGCCCACGAGCAAATTCACACGCTCGAAGCCCTCGAGCGTGACCTGGGAAATGCCTCGAAATGCCTGAATCTCGATGGCCTCGACGGGCAAAAAGAGAGCCTTGCGCCGAACGTTGCGAGCTTCGGCGGAAAGCGACAAGGCATCGAGAACCTCAGCCAATGCGAGAAGATCTCGCTCCGTATCCGGATGAAACTCACGTCCATGCAAGGATTCGTCAATGATGACGGCCCGTTCCAGAACGGGTCGAGCGTCTTCCCATTGCTGCAAGTCTTGCATCACACTAGCAAGAGCATAAAGGTGGGCGGCAATTCGCGGATCCGTGCCCCCAAAAACACGGTCGTGAATGTTCAACGCCCGTTCGAGCAGTGGTTTTGCCTCTGCAGAACGATGGAGGTCCACCAAGCAATTGGCAAGGTTATGGAGAACTTCTGCTACACGCGAATGGTCCGGGCCAAATGCATTTTCTGCAATCGGCAAAGCTCGAGACAAATGCGTCAATGCCTCTGCTGGATTGTCTTGGTAACAAAATCCCGCACCTAGATTGGAAAGCACCGGGACGATCTCCGGATCGGTGTCATCGGGAAAGAGTTCGAGCGCGCGGGTGAGCAGCGGAATGGCTTTTTCGGGGTCGGGCGATTCTTGGAGCAACGATTCGCCTAGATTGTTGAGCGCTTCTCGAAGGAGCGGGTCACCGGCAGGGAATTTTGTTTCCACTTCCTGCAATGCACGTCCATAAGCCAACCGCGAGCCGGACACATCGCCCAGTTGCTCATCGACTTCCCCCGAGCTCCTCCATATTCGATACATGATGTCAGGTCGATGTGGATCGAGTTTTTCCGCATGGTTGACAGCCAAAGCGAGCAACTCTCGCGCCTGCGAGTATGCATTTTGCGCCTCGAAATATTCGACCAATGGCAATGCCAGACGAAACCAAACGATTTGGGTTGGAGCAATCCCGGCCATGACCTGCTCGACATGACGACGATATACGCCGATTCGCCATGTCTGGCCCGAGGCGTGCGCTTCATCGACGATGTCTGCAACCAACGTCGCTGCTCGACGACGAATCTCGAGACATGAACCATCCTCCGACATGAGCCATGTGCGCACGCGAGCATGAATGGCGGAATGGATCGAAACGATTGCTTTGGTGGGATAGACGCGAATCAGTCCCTTGGCCTCGATCTCCATCAGAATGGGCAACGTGGGGTCCGACGTCGATGTGTCACGTACACGCTCCAGCCATTCGATCGGGATTGGTTCCGCAGCAAATGCCACGATGGCAATCATCAGGTCGCGTCGCGTAAGGATCCATGCCAGGCTCGTTGTCAATCCTTCGAGGGCTATCTCCATCGCGGGATACAAGAGGCGGTTATCATCGCCCAAGGCTTCCCCGTGTTCGTCACTACGCACGTTTCGGGCCCGGAGCCGGTTACGATATCCTTGCCACGATCCCCCCGGGCCTGCGACCACTGGCGCTGCTAACTCAATGAACAGAGGGGACGCGCCCGCATCGGTGACAATTCGCTCGAGTTGCTGCGCTTCATCTTTCGTGCGCGGCTCTCCAGCGATGGTGCGTGCCAATGCAATGGAGTCGTAGGGCAAAAGGCGTTCGAGTACATACACATCCGTGTCCGACGCTCGCACGCTATCCGCTGTGAACAACAGATGGCCTTGACCGATGAGCGATTGACTTCGCAAATCGATATCTGCAATCCCATCGAGAATGAGCAGCCACGGGTCACGCGATTCTTCTAGGATCTTGCGCGTTGCTCGGGCGACTGCTTTGGCGGTACCATCCACGGACACTTCGGCCAAACGAATTGCCATTTCGGATGACGCTGTGTCACGCAGTGCCTGATGAATGCGCATCCAGATGTCTTGCATTGGACCGCTCGCCGAAACCCAGAAGATGCCACCTTTGTAATGACCGCGGCTTGCAGCACGATGCGCCCATTCGAGCGCGAGCGCCGTCTTCCCAATGCCATGAGTTTGTGATGTCTTTACCGATGTTATGGTCAACTTCCGCGAAACCAAAAACGCTCGATCGATGGCCGCAAGGTCCACTTCCCTGCCGACGAGGAGTCTTCTCGGGGGCAAATTGTTCGGGGGGACCGCGAGTTTTTCCAATGCACGGAGCAAACGCGCGATTCCTCGCTCGTATGCGGTATCGTCCGGAAAAAGGTCGACAAATACGAATTCGGTCAGACTTGGAGGCAGTTCGACATCTTCGAGTCGAACAGGCAGAATTCGTCCTGGGCGACGCGCAATCTCGGGCCTGATGAAATGGTCGAACTCGTGCGCCATCCAACCATTGCGCCATGTTGCTCCGGACAAGCAAACCACAATGAAATCCGTGGTACGTAACGCACGGGTCATTGCCTCTGCAATGGGTTCCCCGACCACGAGTTCGTCCTCGTCGAACCATGGAACGTGGCCGACTCGTTGCAATGAGTCAGCGATTTGACGCACCCGAGCTTTGTCTGGCGACGCATAGGACAGGAAGATTCGAGACACGGGCGGAATCTACTCGACGTACCATCGCAAGTAAAGAAAATTTCATGTACGAAACGATGAGTCTTATTTGACATTCATGATGCGCGCATTCGAAAGTGCTCAAGCGCCGCACACCTCGGGCAAACACTGACGTCAATTGCGAATAACGTGCCTGAGATGGCGGTCGAGGTGGGTGGGGCTACTTGGACAGGTGGAGGTGGGTGGGTGGCGTGTTGGGTAAGCATCGTGTGAGTCGTATTGTCCCTCGCCACACGGTACAAGGAGTGGCAACGCGCTGATTGGGACATACCCCACTTTCGATCAGTCGACATCCAAACGAATACACTCACCATTGATGGGTGAACAAACAATCATAGATTGTCGCCTCTCCATGCGGCTTGAAATCAGTAATCACGTCCGGCAAACGCACCGTGCCGACCTCGGGAGGTAGTAGGGTATATCCGGGGAATGCCTCCTCGATGACGCCGACGATCATCTCCGCGCACGCTTGCTCGCCTGCGGCAAGATCGAAACGGTATTCATACTCGGGGAAAACCGTAGGCAATTCGCTGTTGCTGGGCAGGTAGACGACGTAGTCGACTGCAGGCGGGATACTTGAATCTGCCGGAAGGATGACAGGGGCCGTCAAATGCGTCGCTGTCGATTCCGGCTTCTGGTATCCAGCGGGATATGTGTAGGTCGACGCAGCAATCGCAAAATGGGGAACGAGAAAGCTGACCGCGAGACGCAACTCATGCTGTTCTTGCAACGGGTTGCTCAAGGGCAATGAGACGTTCGCGACGTACGCGCTATCCAAACGTCCCGTAGGCAGATGCAGGGAGCCATTTACAATTTGATAGCCTGGCAGCAGCGACGAAATACGTCGGAGCACATCGCTCCACATACTCTTGTTTTCACCGGCCTTCTTCCGAGCTTCGATGAGACGACGCTGCCCTTCCGTCTCATAAAATCCAGGCGGCGGAAAATCATTCCGGTCGACCCCCGGTTGAGCTTGCCCAACCGGGAAATGAGCATGCACAACCTGAATGAGTTCTGCGATGGAGTGCGTCACGGATAACTGCTCCGCATGACGGTCGAACCCGGCACTTTCAATTTTAATCTCGCAAGCAATTGAGAGCCGAATTGAATGCAAAATGCGCTTGATAGCCAGTTGGGATTACGCTCCATTACCAAGTCGGATGCCTCGACGCTAGCATCGGCATAAAATTGCGCCGCCTGAGCGAATGAAATAACGCCTTTCGTGCTCGATCTAATGGGCATTCCTATGTGCACAGTACATGTCCACGTGTGCACTGGAATTTGGCGAGCGTCTACAAATCCGAGCCGAGTGCGGGTTTCCTGCCAACCTCCCGCATCGTCCTTGCCATCATCGGGAACCACGAGCATGAATGGAAAGGCGGAGATGGGCCATTTGTTTACTCGGGCTGCGACTTCTCCGGCCAGGGGCAGTTTAAGGTAGGACGCTGAAGACGAATTGGTCGCAGTAAGCGCCCCGAGGAGCAAGCACAACGACCAAAATCGCTGCGGGTACGAAGGGTGGTCAGGATGAAGGGCGATCGAGGTG
>CAZETM010000546.1:0-6596 GCA_964514885.1 uncultured Polyangium sp.
CGAGCTGGGAATGGAAGCGGTGTGGAAAATCGAAGTGGTGGACTTCCCGGCGTTTATCGTGGTTGACGATAAGGGCAATGATTTCTTTGCGGGCATTGAAGGAAAGAGTTCGGCGAAGAAATTGGATATTGTGGGGTGAGAGTTCGCGAGCTCTCGCCATGCCCCCCCGTCTACCAGGATCGTAAGTCACATCGTTTTTTCGGGTCCTGGGACCTAACGGATCGATGTGCACATCGTGTTCCGAGGTTCCGGGACCTTCACGATCGATGTAGCGCATTGATTGTGCAGGTCCCCGAACCTTCGAGAACGAAACGCAGATCGATTGTGCAGGTGCACGGACCTCGCCGGTCGATGTCCGATTGAAAGGCTCGGCTAATTATTGACGTGGGGGATCGCAGCCTCGGCTGCGACTGCGTCGTTACGAGGTATGTTCAATGGCGCGTGGCGAGGTAGTCGCGTCAATGGCGAAGTTGCCTGGCTATTTTTCCTAGGCACGGGTCAAGAAAAATCGACGCGAACCAACCGCAACGAACACGAGGCGAGGGAGCGCGTGCCCGAGAACACTCGCTCTGACTTCGGACGCAGTAGCGACGAGCAAATCATTCGACATTCTTTGAGAATTTTCTTTGCACCTCCGGCCGGTACGTGTATTGATCGCTGCCAAGCTTTCGATGAGCCTTCGTACTGCCGCCTTCACTTTTGTGATGCTGGCCGCATTGATCGGACAAAACGCGCTTGCACAGGAAGTGCGACGAGCATGAGCCGCCCCACCAGGCCTCGCTGCGCAGCCACCAGCATCGGAGCAATGAGATCTTGTTCAACTTGACGTGCTTCTCGAATCCTTGCCTCGCAATCTCGTGGCTATAGGAACTTCAATTTTGCAAACAGATTTAGATGCTCTTGTAATTGGAGACTTTTTGGTTGACCGACCGCTAACACAGCAACGAAATGCGTAACCAAATCAACCCGGACTCACGCAAAACGCGGCGCAGCTTCACTCGGGACCCATCTTCGGAAACGTAAATGAGAGCTGCCCCAGCGGCACTCTTTGAGTTTCGACGAACCTCGCGCTGCCAAACTCGACACGCAAAATGGGCGTCCCGCGGAGGGCCGATGCTCACTTCTTTTCCAGCGCTGGGCTCGACGCTCCCAGGTGGCGCTCACCATGCGTTGTCGGTCGGAAGCGGAACTTCGCGCGCTGCCGCGCTACCTATTGCTGGATTGTCAACAGATTTTTTGATCCACTTGGATGATCGAATGATCGCTCCGGCGAGGCGCAAACGACATGCGGTCGTGCTTGAAGGCTCAATTTGTTCGAGCTTGTGTCGTCCTCGCGTCGGCTTGGGCAAACAGCTCGGCCCACCAGGCTTCCATCGCGCTGATCGCGTTCATCGCGCCGGAAATCATTTGCGCGGGACAAAGCGTCGGCCGCTCGCCTTCTTTGTCCACCCGCGAAAGCTCAGGATTGACTCCGCGAATGAAGACGCCCAACTCATCGCGATGGCCCTGCTCGACGCCGCTCAAGTGCATGTCGTGGAAGTACACGAGCGGCCCGCCGCGATCGCCTAGTCCGCGGCGAGCGATGACTTCCTTAGAGATCAAGAGGAACACCTCGTGCTCGAAAATGGCCGCGGTTTCGGTCGCGAACATGACGCCGAGCACCGACGAAGGTTCGTCCTGACAAATCTTCCCAATCGCCCCTAGAAAACGCGACGTCGAAGGGAACTCCACACGCGTCTCCACGTTGATACCGATTTTGGCGAGCGCCTTGCGATACATCGCCGCATGGCCATTTTCCTCGGCGCAGTTGCGCAGCAGCTCCTTGCGCACGGCATCGCTATCGAAGGCGCCGGTGACGTCCGCGGCCGTGGCCAAGAACTTCGTGTTGGCGAAGGAGAACTGGTAGTGCTCGACCATGAGCCATTCCAACGCATCCGTGCTGAATCGGCTCAGGTCCTTCAGTTGCTCTTTCGCGTGTCCGATGAACTGTTGGTTTCTCTGATCGATAATGGTCATCACGTCGACGTGCATGATTCGTTCTCGGCTTGCGTTTACGGAAGGATGACGGCGATGTCGTTTCTGGATTGAAACTGCTTCACGCACCCAGAGTGGTCATTGTCGCGCGTTCGGAACGTATCCATACCAGCGTTCGGGGAATCGATGCAAGGGTTGTTCACTGCAGCCATGCGCTTGGTGCGCTTGATGAGGCTGTTTACGTCATGATGACGTTCGGGTCACAGAATCTTGACAAACGAAGGATCGCGCGTACCATGGCACCTCCGTTTTGTTTTCCCTTGGATAACCCTGCGTGATCGAACATTTGCGGGCACTCATGTCCATCGCTGCGACCGAGGATCGTCATGCAGCGAGACGGCTGAGTTTCCAAATTTTTGGAGCGGTAGCAAGTGATTTTTTGATCATGTACTGCCTGCTCGCAGCGCTCCGTCAACGGCAGGCCGAGCAACCGATCCAGGGGCGGGAAATTTATTTGTTTCTGTTGGGCGTGGGCCTCTTTTTCATTCTGAATTTGCGGGTCAACGAAGTCATGAACCTGCGATTTTCGGAAGCTGCGCGGACGAGCATCAATTACATCGTCCGGCGACTGCCGCGGATGCCACTGCTCGAATACGAGGCGCTCGGACGTGGCACGCTCATGACTCGTATCCTTGGCGATGGCAATCAGGTCGCGAGCGCTCGACAGGCCGTTTTTGGAGTGCTCAGCGGCGGATTGCGGCTGCTCCTGGGTGGCCTCTTCGCCATGACCGTGTCCACCGCCGCGGCCATGGTTGCATTTGGAGGGCTCGTCTTCATTGCCCTGGCGGCCATCGATCAGCAACATGTTTTGCGCAAAGGTTTTGGCGAAGTCGCAGCCGACGACGCGCGCATGTACGAGCTACTTCGTGGGCAAGTCGAGGGAGGTGTCGCTGTCAAGGTGCACCAGGCGCGAGCTCGCGCTTTGGGGGACGTGTTCGAAGGTGTCTCCGAGCGGGTTCGGGCATTGCGCACGCGCATCTTTACGAACTTCTACGAACGACAAGTTGCGGGCGATGCTCTGGTCTATGGTTTGCTCGGTATCAACGTATTCGTTTTGCCGCTCGTATTCGACATTCAGAGCGAGGCCATTCGAGCATTGAATTTCGTGACCCTTTGGCTCGTGCTCGGTACGGTGAAATTGGTAACGTCATTGCCACGCTTGTCATCCATCAGCGCGGCGCTTTCTCGATTGCGTGAGCTGGAGGCGAAATTGGCCGATGAGCGACTCGAACCGACCGGTCGCCCAGAAGACCTCGACGGCGGTCCATTCAAGGACTTCAAGCACATCCGCATCGAAGATCTGAGTTTCACGTATCCGGACACGGGCAAGGGAGACGCTTTTCCGCTGGGCCCCATCCATCTTGATTTTCGTCGCGGCGAATTGGTATTCATTACGGGCCATAATGGCAGTGGCAAGTCGACCTTCACCAAGCTCCTCGCCGCTCTTTACCGTCCCACGAATGGAAGCATTCGGGTGGATGGCGTACCGTTGACCGACGAGACGCTGGTGGCGTACCGGTCGTTGTTTGCCACCATTTTCGTCGAGCATTGCTTGTTCGATCGTACGCATGGTCTGAGCGCGGATGCGGAAATCCGGGCGCCCGCGCTGCTCGAACAACTGGGCATTGCCGGCAAAACCAGCATCGTCGGTGGCCGAGTGACCAATCGGAATCTCTCGACGGGCCAGAAGAAGCGTTTGGCAATGGTCTTGGCGCGTCTCAGTTCCAAACCCATTTTGCTTTTGGATGAATGGGCTGCCGACCAGGATCCTGAATTTCGCGCATTCTTTTACGAGCACCTTTTGCCACAACTGCGCGACGAAGGGCGACTCGTCATCGTCGTGACCCACGACGACAATTACTTCGATCGGGCCGATCGTTGCGTGCGGTTCGACGGCGGGCTCATCGCGGAGGGCGCGGCATGAAGCTGGTATCGCTATTTGAGCGCCAGGCTGGCCGATCCGCTTGGACTCGCTTGATGCTGACCACCCTGGTGGGTGGGCTGCTGACGACGCTGGTCGTTACGGTCGTCAATGGCGCCACAGCCTCCGAATTGAAAGTCGAGTCGTGGCAATATGCCATCACATTCGCCCTGTTCATTGTCGGCATGTATCTGACCCATCGGTCGTCCGCGCAGCAAATCATCGAAATCTTCGAGCTTACGAACGCCGATCTGCGTAAACGATTTGCCGCGCACGTGCGCGGCGCGTCTTTGCGATCCATCGAAACTCTCGGCACTCGCCTCAATCATGCCATCGGCGATTTGGCCTATTTGGCGAGCACTCTCGAATCGTGGGTTTCTGGGGTCCGCTACGTGGCGCTCATCATTTGCATGACGATGAGTGTCGCGTTGATTTCCCGCAGCGCGTTAGTTTTGTGGTGTGTCGCGCTCGGACTCATTGGTGGATATTTGCGCTCTCGGCTTCAGGCCATCCGCGCCGAATTCGTGCACGTCGGCGATCAAAGCGCAGTGCTGGGAGGCAAAGTCGAGCAGCTCATGGATGGATTTGTCCAAGCCAAATTGGATCGCGGCGTCGCCGCCTCGCTTGCTGCGGACATCGAGCAGGCGAGCAAGGCGTTATATGGCCTTCAAACCAAGGTGGAGAACACCAAGGCTCGGGCCTACATCGGATCGTTCGCGACGATGTATCTCATTGGCTCGGGTGCAGCGGTGTTTTCCGCCTTGGGCGAAATGTATTTTCAGCCGAGCGAAGCGTACGAGTTGGTTGTTTTTTTCGAGCTGGCGTGGGCGCCCTTGTTCGGCGTGCTCATGGCGGCGCCGGAAATGGTTCGAGCGGAAGCATCGACCGAGGCAATCCTGCGCATTGTCGACAATTTGCCGCAAGAGCCCGAGGCGAATGCGGATGCGGGCAACAAATCGTTTGTCACGTTGGAACTCGAGGACGTAGAGTTTTCGTATGCGGGCGCTGCAGATGAGCGAGGTTTCAGCGTCGGGCCGCTCAATTTGACCATTCGCCGTGGCGATTTGGTGCTCGTAACCGGCGGAAATGGTAGCGGGAAAACGACGTTGCTCAAGACATTGATGGGACTGTACGTGCCCGATCATGGGCGATTGATCGTGGATGGCGTGCGGGTGACCGAACAACGACGAGCCAATTGGCGCAATCAATTCACGACCATCATGAGCCATCAGCACTTGTTCGATCGGCTCTATGGTTTGCAAAATATCGATGCCGACCAAGTGACGAAATGGATCGACCGTCTTGGGCTTGCGGGGGTAACGGCGTATCGTGATGGACGATTTACCAACCTGGCGCTGTCGACGGGGCAAAAGATGCGCTTGGCGATGGTGGTCGCCATGTTGGAGGACCGGCCGATTTGCGTCTTCGATGAATGGACCGCGAATCAGGATCCAGAAAGTACGCATTGGTATTACGACACGTTGCTTCCCGAACTACTGGCGGCGGGCAAAACGGTGATCGCAGTCAGTCACGACCGGCGCTTTTTCGAGCGAGCCGACCATTGGGTGATCATGGCTGGCGGGCGCATTCTCGAGGAAAAACGTCGAGCATCCATGGGGGAAATCCACGCGGATGCGGACGTGCAGGTAGGGTCATGACTGCAAACCAACGAATCCGTCATGGCTATTCTTTTTTGCTGCGCGCATGACCTGAAAAAAGACGATTGATTCGTCAGGAGTACCAACGATGATGGAACAGAGCCAAGTGCAGGAAATCGTGAAAGCCTTTCTATTGAAGGAATTTTTGCAGGGTGAGGATCCGGCGGCGCTCACCGAGACCACGGAGCTGATTACCGCAGGCATACTCGACTCGATGGCGACGCTCAAGCTGGTGACGTTTCTCGAGGAGCAATTCAACATTCAGATTGCTGCGCACGAAGCGGACGCCATTCATCTCAATACACTGCGGGACATTGGTCGGCTCATCGCCTCGAAGCTCAACAAATGAAGCTCGCAAGTCTGCATGGATACTTGAGCAAGACGCACGAGATCGGCTCGATCACGTGGAAGCTGCAACGTCACCTTTTTACGGAGCAAACACGGCAGTTTGAGAAAACTTGACGCGTTTGCCCTAGGAACTTGCACGAGACTGTCGGGCAATCGGCGGGTGTCCCAACACCTCTTCATAACTGCGGCGACCCCACGCGAAACGCGTCCACTCACTCGCAACTTCGGTGGGTGATGCACAGACCACCGGTTCCGCCCAACTGCGCTGCAGCTCCTCGGCGCGCTCACGCAACCAGATCGGGTTGTAAACGGTATTCATATAGCGGATGCCATGGTCCGGGAACACCGTCAGCACCGTGCTGTTCGGATGGTTCTTGGCAAACCAATTCGACACAGCCAATGCAGCGCCGGACGTTGGGCCGACAAACAGCCCGGTCCTCCGATGTAGCTCATGTACAGCGTTCACCATCTGCGCAACGGGGACCCAATGCACCTCGTCAACCTCACTATGCGCGACGTTGGGGAAGACGATGTCCGACCCCATGCCCAACAATGGCACATAGTTCTCCTCGCAAAGGGGGTAGACTTGTTCCGAGGTTGGGCCAAAGATGACCGATAGGTTGTGATCCACGGCG
>CAZETM010000547.1:0-6573 GCA_964514885.1 uncultured Polyangium sp.
TGGCGTGCGCGTCACCGGACCCATTGCCCTCTTCAATGGCGCCGCATACTTCTCGACCTTCACTCCCACCGGCTCACAAATCAATAGCTGCTCCGATGGCTTCGGTTCCATCTGGGGCGTCGATTACCTGAAAAAGGACAATTGCGGCCCCGGCCCCACGCCCCCGACAAATTGGCCCTGTCCCCGCTACGTCCAAGATCCCGTCAATAACCCGAGCGCAGAATCGTTCTTTGAAGACCAACCCCCCGGCGCTGCCGTATTCGGTGTTGCCGTCGCGCAAACCCCAGGCTGCTACGAAGAAACCAGCTTCCCTGATCCCTATCTCGGCTCGTATACCACCGTTGGCAATTCGACCGCTGGTCAATTCCAACTGCATTTCCAAGCCGGGGCGCCCGCTGGATCCAATGGTGACACGTCCAAGACAAACACCGTCACCAAACCACTGCCGCCTCCGCGCTCCTCCGTTCGCGTCGACTCCTGGGGCCTCGTGCTCGAATGAAACCCGCGGCCACACTGCTCGCCCTCGGTCTGCTCATGCCCGCTTGTCGGGACAAACCAGCGCCGCCTTCCCCACCGGCGCCGGCCCCGACAAACCTGGCCCCGCCCGATCAACTCCTCCCCGGCGAGCTGGCTGAAGGCACCACCGATGCCTTCGGCTTCAAGCTGCCTCGGCTCGCCAAAGTCAACACGCGCTTCGCCGACGCCACGTTCGCTACCGTCGAAGCGCAGACCAAAGACGTCGTCAACTACGTCCGCTCTCGCGTCGTCGCAGAACGTGTCGACACTTCTGCCACCAAAACCGTCTTCGAAGGCGCCACACTCAAGACCGCACCCAAAGACAAACTCCGCATCGAAGTCATCACCCAGGACGCCATGCGCTCGAGGATCGTCGTCCGCGACGAAACACGCCCCGCCGCCAAGCCTGGCCTCACCGAAGAAGAACGCTGGCGTGAAGTGGGCATGACGCCTCGAGGCGAAGTTCTCGACCCAACACGCCTGCAATGACGCACCCGCTTGTCCGGTCCCGCCCTCGCCCCTAACGTCCCCAACGCAGACTCGTCTTGGCCGCAGGTTTGCCCTACGACGCGCTGCGGCCACATCATGTACTCGTATAGAGCATCGACTTCGCACTCGATTCGGACTACATCGCCCGTCGTGTCGACCTCCGAGCAACTCCGCATTACTCCGCTTCATGCCGAGCACGTAGCGCTCGGCGGACGAATGGTTCCGTTCGCTGGCTGGGAAATGCCCGTCCAATACAAGGGTGTCACCGAAGAGCACCGTGCCGTTCGTACGGCCGCTGGAATCTTCGATGTGTCCCACATGGGCGAGCTGATTCTGTCCGGCGAGCACGCGATGAGCGTCGTTGATTATTTGATCACCAACGATGTTCGTCGCCTCATCGATGGCCAAGCGCTCTACACCGTCGCTTGCAACGAATCGGGCACCATCCTCGACGACCTCATCGTCTACCGCGTGTCGCAGGAAAAGTGGCTCATCGTCTGCAACGCATCGAATCGCGACAAGATCGTCGCGCACTTCCGAGCTGCCACAGACCACCACTGCGACTTCGAAGATGCTTCCGACAGAACTGCGCTCATCGCGCTGCAAGGTCCGAAAGCGTTTCAGGTTCTTGCGCAAGCAGGTGGAGATGGCCCAGCGCTCGCTGAATTGCCGAGCTTTCACTTCCGCGACGCGACTCTCGCCAACGTTCCCTGCACCGTTGCGCGCACGGGATACACGGGTGAAGACGGCGTAGAAATCTTCTGTCCCGTCGATGGAGCGGCGCAAATCTTCCGCACGCTCGTGACACTTGGAACACCGCTCGGCCTTCAGCCTGCGGGGCTTGCAGCGCGTGACACGCTTCGTCTCGAAGCTCGTTTGTCGCTGTACGGAAACGAGATCGACGAAACGACAAACCCACTCGAAGCGGGGCTTGGTTGGGTCGTCAAGATGAGCAAAGGCGACTTCATTGGTCGCTCGGCGCTCGAACGATTCAAAGCCGCAGGTTTGTCCCGGAAGCTCGTGGGCTTCGAGGTGACGGGACGCGGCATCGCGCGACATGGGTATCCGTTGCTCGATAAGAACAGCGTGAAGGTCGGCGTGTGCACGAGCGGCAGTCCTGGGCCGACGGTCGGCAAGAACATTGGGCTCGGGTATCTTCCGGCGCCGATGGCTGAAATCGGGACGGAGTTCGAGGTGGATTGTCGTGGTCGCTCCGTGGGAGCGGTCGTTGTCAAGACCCCGTTTTACAAGCGTTCATAGAGGAACTGGACAGGAAAGGGTTCGTCATGGCCAGCGATGATGTACGATCGGATCGTCGGTACACAAAAGATCACGAGTGGGCAAAGCAGGATGATGGCGTGGTGCTCATTGGAGTCACCGCGTTCGCTGTCGACCAGCTTGGCGACATCACGCTCGTGAACCTCGACGTAAAGCCTGGTGAAACGATCACGGCGGGCAAAGCGTTCGGCACCATCGAGAGTGTCAAGACGCTGAGCGATTTGTTTGCGCCGATCAGTGGCAAAATTGCCCGTGTCAACCAAAAGCTCGAGTCCAAGCCTGAGCTGGTGAACGAGGACTGTTACGAGCAGGCGTGGATGATCGCGATCGAGCCGTCGGATGCGGCCGAACTCGCTGGTTTGATCGATTCGGTTGCTTATACCGAATTGCTCAAGACGGCCGGTCACTAGCCAGTCACTCAATCTGCTGCCATCTGTCTGCAACGCCATGCGATACCTCCCCCATACTTCCGAGGAGATTGCGTCGATGCTCGAGGCCGTTGGCCTTGGGTCGCTCGATGCGCTCTACGATTCGATTCCCGAGAAGGCTCGTTATACGAAGCCGCTCGAGATGCTTCCGGCCTTGGACGAGCCGTCGCTCATGCGACATCTCCAGGACTTGGCCGGGAAAAACCGTGCCGCCAGCATGCTTTCGTTCCTCGGTGCTGGCGCGTATGAGCATCACTTTCCGCCGGCTGCCGATCAGCTCTTGTTGCGCAGCGAGTTTTACACGGCATACACGCCGTATCAGCCCGAGGTTGCGCAGGGCACGCTGCAGGTCATTTACGAGTTTCAGACGATCGTCAGTGAGATCTTCGGACTCCCGGTCGCCAATGCGTCGATGTACGACGGGGCGAGCGCGGCGGCCGAAGCGGTGCTGATGGCGCGTAGGCTGGTAAATCGCGAGCACACGGTGATTTCGGGAGGAATTCATCCCGAGTATTACGGAACGATAGAAACGCACGTGCGGCAGATCGGAGCGGGCAAAGAATCGCTGACGGTGGTGCCCGTTGGAAAAGATGGCGGGGCCGATATCGAGGCGCTTGCTGCTGCCGTGACGAATGAAACGGCGTGCGTGCTCGTGGGGTATCCCAACTTCTACGGGTCCGTCGCTGATTTGCGTGAATTGACCAAACTGGTGCATGCGAAGGGCGCTCTGCTGATTACGGTCACGCAGGATCCTTATGCGCTTGCATTGCTGGAGCCGCCGGGGTCGTTTGGAGCCGACATTGCCGTAGGCGAGGGTCAGCCGATGGGTTTGCCGCCGCAATTCGGAGGTCCGAATGTGGGTTTATTTGCGTGTCGAGACGATCGCAAATACCTGCAACAGATTCCGGGTCGACTGGTCGGCGAGACCGTGGATAAGAATGGCGAGCGAGGGTATGTACTGACGCTGGCGACACGCGAGCAGCATATTCGTCGTGAGCGAGCGACCAGCAACATTTGCACGAACAGTGGTTTATGCGCGACGGCGTTGACCATCAAGATGTGCATGCTGGGCAAAAAAGGATTCATCGAGGCGGCACGTCAATGCTTGTCGAAGTCGGAATACTTGAAGACGAAGATTGGCGACCTGCCTGGATATTCTTTGCCGTATAGCGCACCGACGTTTAACGAGTTCGTCGTGCGCGTGCGCGGAGGCTCGGCGCTGAAGCTATGCAATGCGCTGACCGAAAAGGCCATCATTGCGGGCTATGATCTGGGCCGCGTGAGCGCGGAGCGAAGCGACCAATTGCTGGTTGCGGTGACCGAGCGGCATACGCGGGCGGATTTGGATCGCTTGGTCGAAGCGCTCGCTGCCTTCTGATTACGATGGGGGGTCGCTGTCGGCCCCCCAAACCCAAACCTCAAAATCGCTCGAACGGTCCCGCAAGCCTTGCTTGTGCGGGCGGGATTTGATGCGCGGGCGAGGGATTGGGCCACTTGTCGAGCAATACCTGGCGATACACGGTCAGGCGCAAGAAATCGATTCCTGCAATCGCTCCGAATCCAAGCGTGTCGTTTGTCCCGTATACGCCATGCATGGCCAATGAAAACCCGAGCGGGAATCCGATCGTCAAGCTGCCCGTGACGCCGCTCGAATACGATCCATGCAAGCGCTGGAAATACCCCACATCGATTGCCGCGCCGAATCGGGACGCTTGAAAGCCATGGGTTGCGGCGCGAGCCATCACGGCCATATCTGGACCGAGGCCGAATACGGGGGTGAGGCGAAAGAGGCCGCCGACGATGAACTTGCCATCGGGATTGGTGCCCATGCCAAAGTCGAACGACATAGCGGCTCGGGGCGTGAGCGCTTCGGTGCCTTCTTTGAGCAGAAAGGCCCCGCCGCCAGCGTAGGCCCATGCCGAAGCATCTGCCCAGGCAGCGGAAGGGGCGACGAGCAATCCAGCGCCGAGCGCCAAACCGATCCAGCTAGCTTTTCGATGATTACGCACGGCTGGCGAGTTACCACGTTTTTGCCGGGAGAGCATCCTTTCGGTGGCGCAGAGCAGCCGAGAACGAACGGCAGCTCGAAATCGTTGGGAAACCGTTGCGCAGAGCTTGATTCGCAGCCTGAAATGTGGCCACAAGACGAAGCGCATAGAGGAGAGAGCGGTACCAATGCTCGAACGGCTAGAGTTCCAACATGTCGGTCCGGCACCGAAGCTCGATTTCGACTTCGCGCCGCGGCTGAATCTCATCACGGGCGACAATGGTGTCGGGAAAACCTTCTTGCTCGACGTTGCTTGGTGGGCGCTGACCCGCAACTGGCCCGGATATCCAGCGGCCCCGCACCGTGATCCTGCCGTTACGCCTTCACTATCGTTTCGCTTCGGGGCCAAGACGAAGTCCGTTTCCTATACGACCGAATACGACTTTGCGACGCAGTCGTGGCCCATCAAGCCCGGGCGGCCAGCAAACCCAGGAATGGTTCTGTACGCTCGAGTCGATGGCTCGTTCTCGATGTGGGATCCGGCGCGGAATTATTGGAAAGAGGCCCCCTCGATGGGCGTGGCTGCACCAGACCGGCCAGCCGCATTCCATTTCGCTCCAAACGAAGTCTGGAGGGGCCTTCGTCGCGACGATAAAGATTTGTGTAACGGATTGTTGATCGATTGGGCATTCTGGCAGAACGGCAATACCGAAGAGTATCAACAATTAAAGCAAGCCCTTGTCGCCTTGTCGCCTTCCGGAGACGAATTGCTAGAACCTGGGAATTTGACTGAGATTGGGGACGAGTCTCGGATCATTCCCACGCTGAAGACACCTTATGGCCAGGAAGTGCCCGTCGTATATGCATCAGCGGGCGTAAAGCGCGTCCTTGCCATCGCGTATCTGTTGGTTTGGGCGTGGCACAGGCATTTGCAGGCGAGCAAGCGCATGCGTCAGGAGCCGACGCGACAAATCGTTTTTCTGCTTGATGAAGTCGAGGCTCACTTACACCCGCGATGGCAACGAACCGTGCTTCGTTCGATATTGAGCGTGATGGCGGAACTCTCGGGTGTGGAAGTGGAAGTGCAGGCGCTGGCGATCACGCATTCGCCGCTGGTATTGGCGTCACTGGAGCCGCTCTTCGATCCATTGCAAGATGCGCTGTGGAATCTCGATTTGAAGAACGGCGCCATCGTTCCACGAAAAGAAGTCTGGCGCAGGCGAGGTGATGCCAATGCGTGGTTGGTATCCGATATTTTCGACTTGAAAGAACCCCGCTCGCTGGAAGCGGAACAAGCCATTGTCGCGGCCGAAGCGTTGATGGCCCGTAATCAGGCTACGCCGGAAGAATTCCACGATGCGCGAGCGAAACTGCATGCAAGTTTGCCCGATGTCGACCCCTTTTGGGTACGCTTTCGGTTTTGGGCACATCAAGCGGGTTTACTTGGATGATTCACGTAGAAAAACAGCCCGAGCCGACGCCGCCGGGTTTCGATTTCGACAAGCGGGCGAACACCCTCCACCCCTGGTTTTGGGTCACCAGTGCAAGGCTTCGGGAACAGCGTCGAACAACTTTTTCAGAGCGGGAATCAGGTCGTGCTGGCGCTTCATTTCGAACCAAACGGTGGGATGGTTGCGCCCGCGAATGTGTTTTTCAATGGAGCGCAACTTGCGAATCGACGCACCGCTGTTGCGATCGGTTCGGTATTGCTTCAACAACGCGCGGTAATCTTTGAAGGCTTCTCGACGGGCCAAGGGCAGGTATTCTCGTTCATTGAGGCGCAGCGTCTTGATGGTGTAGTGAGCACGTTCATGCTCGACGGTGCCAGGTTTCGCGCGGGGGACAAACCAAAACGTATTGAGAAAATCGAGGGCC
>CAZETM010000548.1:0-2195 GCA_964514885.1 uncultured Polyangium sp.
GGCCGAGATTATTTCGACGGTGAAGAATTCGCCCTGCGTGCGGGAATCGAGCAAAGCCATTATTGGCACGTTCATCGACGTGGCATCATCCTCGACCAACTTCGCACGTTTGTCTCGCCCAACTCCTGCGGTCCGCTCGTCGAGCTGGGATGTGGCATCGGCACCGTTTCGACGCACTTGAACGAAGCTGGCTACCGAGTCGACTATTCGGACGTGTACGGCGCAGCGCTCGAGATCGCCGCTCAGCGCGCTCGTGACCGTTTGGGAAGCGCGGTCGATCAGCGCCGCTTCGTGCGCATGGATGTCACGCGTGGACTGCCTTTGAAACAGTGGTCCGGCATCATGCTCTTCGACGTCATCGAGCATCTCCCTGACGACCAAGGCGTGCTCGAAAGCGTCCGCGATGCGCTCTCGGACAAACCAAACGGCTTCGTGATGATCACCGTCCCCGCGTTCCAATTGCTCTGGTCGCCTTGGGACGACGTGGAAAAACACAAGCGTCGCTACACGCTCGATGGTCTCACCAGTTTGCTTTCGCGCACGGGTTTCGAAGTTGCGCAGTCGACGTATTTTTTCGGTCCGCTCTTCTTCGCCGCGCTCGGGATGAAAGGCGTACGCACCTTGAAGAACGCCTTGGCTGGCGGCGAAAAAGCACGCGGTATCGCGGACTTGACCGAGTCGAAAAACATCGACGCGCTCAACCGCGTCATGCTCGCCGTGCTCGAAGGTGAAAGACAGTGGCTCAAGCGCGGCACGTTACCGCTGGGCACTTCGATCCTCGCCATCGCGCGCCGTCGATGAAGATCCGTCCGGAGGCATTGACGAGCTCCGACGAGACGCGCTATCAACGCTCCCCCGACGTGCTCTTGCGTCTTGGTTCTCTAGTGAATTTGCCGTGTCCGCAGTGCGCTGCGACCGTCTTCGGAGTGTATCATGTGTGGCATCTTCGGCGGCTCCCCTGACCTCGTCAGCGAGGAAGCGGCGAAGCTGCTTCGGCATCGCGGACCGAACCAGAGCGGCCAAGCATTGCTCCACGCGTCGAACAACGCGCCGATCCTGATGGGTCAAACGCGGTTGTCGGTCGTGTGCAAAGAAGACGTGCAGACCCCGCTGCAGCGCGATGGCGCGACGATCTCGTTCAACGGCGAGATCTACAACTGGCGTCAGATCCGCACCGACCTCGAAGCCAAGGGCCAGCGCTTCACGACCGAGACGGACACCGAGGTCGTGCTTTGCGCGTACCTAACGTGGGGACCGGCGTGCTTGCAACGCTTCAACGGCATGTTCGCGCTCGCCATTTGGCACGACGATGAACTCTTCTTGGCGCGCGATCGTGTGGGCAAAAAACCCCTGTTTTACTCGCACGGATCGCGAGGCTTGGGCTTCGCTTCCGAGCTCAAGGCCATGCGCGATCTCGACTTCGGCGAGGTTCCGATCTGCCGTTCGCTCGAGTTCTACTTCGACGAACACACGCCCTTCCGCAATGTCAAGAGCGTTCGTCCTGGTGAGTACCTCCGTTACCGTCCCGCGACCAACCAGCTCGAGCGCAAAACGTGGTGGACGTTCCCCGAGCCGACGTCGGAAATTCACGACGAAAAGGCCGCTGTAAAACAGTTCCTCGAGCTGTTCGAGGACGCGTGCAGGATTCGCAAAGTTGCCGATGTGCCCGTGACGATTTTCTTGTCCGGCGGCATCGACTCGTCGCTCATCCAGGCAATCTTGTCGCTCGACGTTTCGTACACCGTCCAGTTCGAGGAGTTCATCGACAAGATCAACGAGCAAGATTTGGTGCGCGAATTTGCGGCGAAGAAGGGTTTCGAGGCGCGCATCATCACGCCCACGCGCGACGATTTTCTCGAGACGTTCTCGGATCTTGCGAAGCACATCGAGTTCCCCGTGGGCAGTTTCAGCGTGCTGCCACTGTTCTGTTTGGCGCGACAAGCGCGTCGGGACGGGTTTGTCGTAGCGATCTCGGGCGAAGGCGCCGACGAGCTGTTCAACGGCTACTACCGTAACGAGCTGCTGCTTCGTGAAACCGCCGAACTCGAGAGCGACTTCAAGGGTCCGTACGGGACGCTTTGCAAGCGTTATTTCGGCTCGGATGTCGAACGTTTTTGCCGCATGGCAAGCCGTCAAGGATTGACCGGCGTGCATGACCTCATCGAGTTCTTCACGCCGCTGTGGCGCGAAGATCG
>CAZETM010000548.1:2295-6560 GCA_964514885.1 uncultured Polyangium sp.
GGCATTACGAAGCGCATGATCAAGCATGGGCTTCCGGCGCCGGTGAATCAGTGGCTCTTCAACAGCAGCGCATTCGATCGCAAAGACTGGAATCACGTCCTTTTGGGCGAGTGCTTGAAACAATTGGCACACGCGCATCATCCCAAACACAGGTAATGGAATTCTCATGAAGCGAAGCCTCGTACCGTTTCTGCGCGACCCTGAAACCGGCGATCAACTCACCTTGACGGAAGCTCCCGAAGGCGACGAGTTCGATTCGGGTCTATTGAAATCCACCTCCGGCGTCGAATACCGAATTACCGGTGGCGTTGCCGGCATGGTGCGCGAGGACAAGTTTGCCGAGGGGCAAAAAGAGACCGTCGAGAGCTTTTCTTGGAAATGGGAAAAGGCCAAACATTACCGCAAGACGACCGAGGGTCATTACATCAAGTGGTATCTTGATCGTTATGGTTTCGGTACCGAGGAAAACCTCGCCAAGTTCCTCGAGGGCAAAAAAACGATCCTCGATGCGGGCACGGCACACGGTCGTGATGCCGAAATGTACGTGCGCAATTCGAAGGCCACGGTGTTCGGGATCGACATTGGTTACGGCATTCGTAATGCCTACCGCGACATCGGGCATTTGCCTTCACTGCATTTGGTGCAAGCTGACCTGACGCAACTTCCCTTCCCCGAGACGTTCTTCGATTTCATTGGCTGCGATCAAGTCATTCACCACACGCCCAATACGCGCAAGTCGCTGGGGCATTTGGTGACGCGCCTGGCGCCCGGCGGGCATATTGCATTTTACGTATACAAAAAGAAGGGCCCGGTTCGCGAGTTCTGCGACGATCACATTCGCGCCCAGACGGTGCACATGTCGCCGGATGAATGCATGAAGGTCTCCGAGGCCATTACGATGCTCGGCAAAGCCTTGAGCGATCTCAAGGTCACGGTCGACGTTCCTGCCGACATTCCGATTCTCGGAATCAAGGCCGGCAAGCAGGACATCCAGCGCTTCATTTACTGGAACATGTTCAAGTGCTACTGGAACGACACGATGGATTGGGACGCCAATGTGATCACCAATTTCGATTGGTATCACCCGCTCCATGCGCATCGACATACGCTCGAAGAAGTCAAGCAATGGTGTCAGGAGCTCGGGCTGGAAATTCAGCACGTCGACGAGCAAGAATCCGGCATCAGCACGCTGGCCAAAAAGATCGCCTGATTCAGGCATTGCTTTGCACGTGAACTTCACAGCTTCCTTTGGAACGAGCCATGGCGGACGTTGAGCTTTCGATTATCGCCCCGTGCTTCAACGAAGAGCACAACGTCGATGCCCTCGTGCGGCGGACGTTGGCCACATTTGCTCAAATGGGCATTCGTGGCGAGCTGGTGCTCATCGACGACGGAAGTCGCGACAAGACGTGGGAGCATATCAGCGCCGCCATGGAGGCGCATCCCGAGGAGGTACGCGGGGTTCGGCACATCAAGAATCGCGGTATCGAAGGCGGGTGGACGAGCGGGCTCGACAATGCGCGAGCCGACCTCGTTTGCCTCATCGATTCTGATCTGCAAAACCGTCCCGAAGACGTTCAATTGCTTTGGGAAACCTACAAACGCGAATCGGTGGACATGGTCCAAGCCGTGCGTCATCCGCAAGGTGTCGAGCGCCGAAGGCTCGTATTCAGCAGCACGCTCAATGTGATGTTGAACGTGACATTCGGCACGCATTTGCGAGATAGCAAATCGGGCTTCATCCTTTGTCGCAAAGAAGTATTTCGCGCGATATTGGATCACAAGTATCGATATCGGTACTTCCAAAGCTTCATTGGAGCGGCTGCGGGAGTGCGCCAATTCCGCGTCGCCGAAGTGGATACGACGTTCGAACAGCGCCGGGCGGGCCAATCGTTCCTGGCTGGTTTCCCGGTAAAGGTCGTCGCTCGTATCGTTTGGGAGTTGGCGAAGTTCCGCGTGGAAACATTGACCGACCCGCGCCATCGCACGCGTCCCGACAGCCCTCGTTGAAGCGTAACATTGGGCAAGGTCCGATATGCGTCGCTTCCTGCCCATTGATGACCAAACTCCAGACAGCCTTCGTTTTTCGGGTCCCGCGAGCATTTTCGTCGCGTGGATCGTCGCTGCGGTCGCCGCCAACCTTTACCTCCGCCCATTACCGCTCGATGTACGTTTACTGCAAATAGCCTACGACGCCGGCCACTTTCTGGCGCTCGGTCTCGTTACCGCAGGAACTTGCGGCGCTTTTCGCAAATGGACCAGCGGCCGGATATCGCGTGAGCTGCTCTCGATCACGACGGCTTCGCTCGGCATTGGTGTGTTCGTACTCCCGGCGGATCTGTCGAACATGAGCGAACGAATTGCCGGACCTCACGGCAAGTTGGCAATTCACGCATTACTCGCGGCCACTGTCGTGCTCGCAGCGCTCGGTGTGCCGGTTGCTTTTGGGCTCGGACGCCTGCTTGCTCGCCCGTTCGTACGTTGGCTCGGAATTGGTGCAGCCGCGGCGATTCTCACGACGCATTCGCTCGTCCTGACAACCACTTATCACGGCCTGCACTTGTTCATGGGTTTTGCGGGCACGACGCTTTTCGGTGCATCGCTCGCGGGAGCCGCCATTCCCGTCGTCGTAGCGCGCCGATTGGAATGGTTTACGAGCCCCACGAAACGCACGGCGGCGCTTGCTTTGCTCGCTGCGTTTGCAGCCTTTTCGATTGGACGCAAACCCCCGTCCGCGGTCGCCATTGCTTTGGCGGAGCGTGAAAGCTCGCTTTTGCCGCATTTTTTGCTGCGAATGCTCCACGCCCCCGAGCCGTTACGCCAAGCAGAAATACCTGTCGAAATGCGGCCTTGGTTCGTGGACCGGAAAAACCTTCCGTCCTTGGCGCCGTCCGAGCCTGCATTCTTACCCGACAAACCTTTGCTCATTTTGATTACGATCGATTGCACCAGGGCCGACGTGGTCATGTCGGGCAAGCACGACGATCAGCTTACGACGCTTGGTCGTTTGCGCCGAGTTTCGTCGACGTTTTCGAATGCTCGCTCCACTTCGTCGGGCACCTGGGCCAGCTTGACGAGCGTATTCATCGGGACGCATTATTCGCAACAATATTGGAGCTGGTACGAAATTGGAATCGCCCCGCATGCGGATGAAAGCCCTCGACTGCCCGAGCTATTGGGCCGCGCGAACATCACTTCGGTGACTTTCACAGGCGCCGTGGGGCTCAAGCCAACAGCGGGATTGGTGCGCGGTTTTTCCGAGTCGACTCATTTACAGAAAGATCACCAGTACGCAAGTGCCGAAGTGCTCATGGGCGCCGCGCTGGAGCGGATCCAAAAGACGCAGGACCAAGCGCTTTTTCTATATTTGCATTTTCTCGATGCGCACGCGCCTTACAATCGCGCAGGAAAAAGCGGCACCGCATTCGAGCGGTATCTCGCGGAGCTGAAGCTCGTCGACACACAAATTGGCCGCTTGACCAAGTTGATTCAATCAACGCCCCTTCGCGAACGGGCATTGGTCATCATCACGGCCGACCATGGCGAGGCCTTCGGTGAGCACAATACATTCCATCATTCATCGACGATTTACGACGAGCTGGTGCGCGTGCCGCTGCTCATCTGGCGTCCGGGGCAAACGGGTCAGACGACGGACGAGCCTGTTTCCCTGATCGATTTGACGCCCACGATTCTTGATCTTTTCCGCGTGCCCATTCCGAGCTACTTCATGGGTCAAAGCCTCGTGCCTTTTTTGCGTGGAGAAAAACCCACCCTGCACCGGCCGATCATTTCCGAGGCGCGGCTCAAGCAATCGCTGGTTTTGCCGGACGGCCACAAGGTGATCGTCGACAATCGAATGAACACGGTGGAACTTTACGATCTGCGTACAGACCCTGGAGAGACCAATTCTCTTGCGGACGACGAAGAGCGTTTGTCTAGGCCATTATCGCTGTTGCGTCAGTTTTTTCAGGTGCAAACGCTGAAGAGGCCAGGGTATACGCCGCCGTATCGAGTGTGGTGAGATTGATTCGGGTGGGATGAACGAATCTTCGTTCAAGGCGTCGGCGTCACCGGTGGCGCTGCGGGCTTTTTTCGAGCAGCTGCGGCACTTGCGCCCATCTTGTCCAGCTCGTCGAAATAGCCGAACACTTTGGCATCCAAATCGGCAGGTAAGTTTGGATTCACCGACATTTCATCGGCCAATGCTGCGCGTAAGCGCCCCAATGCGCCAATGGCGGCCGCTCGCAATTTGCCAGCTTCGACCC
>CAZETM010000549.1:0-6549 GCA_964514885.1 uncultured Polyangium sp.
GGTTCGAGGATTATCAACGCAAGCTGCGCGATGAAGGCCGCAAGCTTGGCGTCGACGAAGGCCGCAAGCTTGGCGTCGATGAAGGCCGCAAGCTTGGCGTCGATGAAGGCCGCAAGCTTGGCGTCGATGAAGGCGAACGCAGACTGCTGTTGCGCTTGCTTCGCAACCGATTTGGCGACTTGCCCGCGTCGACCCTGTCGCGCGTCGACAGCGCCGATGGCTCGCAGATCGAGCGTTGGGGCGAACGCGTCTTGTCCGCTGCGACGCTCGACGAGGTCTTCGAGCTAAACGACTGAGGTTGGCTTCACGGTATCCTGCTCTGGCAAGGGCCCGCATTATAGAGGCGCAATTTTTTGCGCCTCACGAAACGCCTTCAGGGGCGCGATGAATCACGCCCCTACATTCGGAAAAATCAACAGGCCGCTCGTCGCAGGCAAGGAAGCGTTGGAGAAACGCCCTGCCTATGGATTCTTCAGAAGTGCCGCATGGAAGTCCCGTGCAAGCCCAAGCGGATTCGAGGCTTGCTCGAGGATGTTGCTTGGCGTGATGATCGTATCGATACCTTTCGATCGGCCTACACGAGCCGTCTCGGGATCGAATTCGTCCGTCACGATGACGTGGATGGCGGAAAGCCGCTTGAGTTCCGTGACGAGGGCCCAATCGATTTGAATGTTTGGATCCTCGTAATCGAGCAAAATGTGATCATAGCCGGTCATGGCGGCGTAAATGGCATACGCCATGATGATCTTTTTGGACCGGACGATGAAGGCATCAGCATACCAACGCGCCGTCGATTCTCCGAGAACGAAGTAAGCGACGGGCAAAAATGGTAGATTCTGCTCTGCCACCGCGAGCGCGCACATCACCGAGCCCGAACCGAAGGGGCGGACATAGTGCGAATTCGAATTCATTACGACTGGCAAGATAACGAGGTCGGCTGGTAAAACCTCGCCGGGGCTCGACGGGTGAATGACGACCTGGAGGTACGTCCGAGCACGCACGATGTCGAGCGGTTCACGCATGCGCGCACCCCCGGTGCCCCCCAATAGGACTTGGCGATAACCGATGGCTTCGAGCTCCTGGAAAAAGCTCGGCTCACGAAAGTGATCGGGATCGATGAGGGGAAGGTACGGAGGAAGTTTGTTGTGAGATCGAAGAATGTTCATGGTACCCGTCAAACTCGACGACGGCGCGCAACCTACACGATGGGTTGAATGCGTCAAGTGTACGCGCCGGGCTTCGGTTGGTTCCACCGTGATTGGCGATGATTTTCCCACGGATCTCGAGCGAGCGCGTGCTCGATTATCACGAATTCGTCTTCGAGGTAGGACGAGCGTGGGCGTTGACGATGTTTTCGTCGAATAAAATTGACGCGCAGAACCACTACTCCACAGGCTCCGTGTCGAATACGATACGCACACGAAGCGGTTTGCCCTCGGTGTCGACGTCGAGTTCTACAGGAAACCAGCCGTCTCCCCAGGTCGTCATGAAGCCACACGCCTGCAATCCGCCGACCTCGATGGTGCCCGATTCCGTCACACTGCTGCGGATTTGAGCGAACATGTAGAACGGGTGCGTGTGTGGCCGAAAATCGAAGGCGAACATCTGCTCGCGGCTGTCGCGAAGGGCCTGAAGCGCGCGACTGAACGCAATCGCCTCGTCATACGGCCTATTCTCCACGCCATAAACGCCCTCAGCGATTTTCCCTACACCGAAACGAGGTCGAACAAGCCGAGACGTGCGGTATCGACCAGCACGGTGCCGAGCTGGATCGTGCGCGCAGTATCACCCGGAGCAATCTCGACGACGGCATTTACACGGTGACCTTGAAATTCGCCCTCGCCGAGCATCTCGGAGCTGGCGACGTAACGACCCGGCGGGATGTCGCGCACCACGACGAACGCAAGCGCGCCGATCTTCGCTTCGGTGCTTGAACTCTCGAGCGCACGGCCAAGGCTATTTCGGATCGCCTCCGGCCCGTCCCCAAACAACGACAAGCAGCCAAAGTCAACAACAACGAGAGTGCCGGAACGAAGGTCAATCTCTCCAAGGATAGTCTGCGCCATAACGCACGGTAGAACGCCGAAAGCGCGAGGCGCAAGCCTCTCCGCACAATGTGGGGTCGAAAGGCGCCACCCAGCGCTCCAATGTTGACGCACTCACTCTACGCCTGACGATATCGCTGTAAAGGACGTCAACGCGCCGCACACGATTCTTTGTGGCCCAATGCACATCCGCGCGCGAATGAGGCTTGCGCCCGCGTCGCATCCCTTGCCGCTCCATCTCCTTTTGTGAAACTGACACCAAGATTGAAGCACGCCGTCGCGTTGCTCCGTTGGCACGCATTGTCGAGCAAGCCGATACCTCGCGCCGCATCTTTCGGGACCCCCTGTCCCTTGATGTACATGACCCCAAGATCCGAACAACTTTGTAAGTCCTCGCCGTCACACCCTTTTTGAAACAATTTGACCGCGACCGTCGCGTCCTTCTTTACGCCTTTCCCAGTGGCATACATGGTCCCGGCATGACCACAACTGCGAGCACGGCCATTGTCACAATTCGTCATGAACAACGCGAGGGCTCGGTCCAAATCGACAGCTACCCCCATGCCGGACACGTACGCAAGGCCTAGATTTTCACACGCAGCAAGCTCGCGGCCACCACACGCCATCGAATAAAGAACAGTCGCATATTTCTCGTCTTTCTTTGTTCCGCGACCGTCGGCTGTCATGATTCCAAGATTGAAACACGCCGCGGCAACCCTGCGTTTACATGCGAGCGAATAATAGAAATGGGCACGTGTTTCATCGATGCCCGTACCTCCCATGCCTCGCTCGTAGAAGATCCCGAGATGATGGCAACCAAACGCTTCCCCAAGCTCACATCCTTTGGTCAACAGCTCCGTGCCGCGTCGTTTGTCCATGGGTACGCCTCGACCGTCATGGACCATGAGCCCAAGGCTGCTGCAACTGGATCCTGATCCTCGTCCGCAAGCTTTATCGAATACGACTGCCGCCTGCGCCTCGTCTTTCGCTACACCCAAACCATCGCGCAATGCCACGCCCAGGGCGTAACAACCATCATCATGGCCTTTTTCGCAAGCCGTCGTGAAAAATTTGGCGGCTCGCGCGGGATCTGGAGGTAACACGCGACCATCCAACCACATGACGCCAAAGTTGTAGCAGCCGAGCCTCTCGCCGTCCGCGCACGACGATTCATACAATGAAGCCGCGCGCCTCAAATCGCGATCGACGCCAGATCCTTCGTCGAACATGACGCCGAGCTTGGCACAGGAATACGGATCTTTGCCCGTGCAACCTTGCGAAAACAACTGGACCGCGAGAACGAAATCTCGGTCGAGCTCCCGCACCATATCTGCCAAATGGCCACATGCCGGTGCAAAGCCATCCGCACATGCATCCTCCAACATCGCCCGCATCGTATCGCGATCATCGTCCGTTGGGTCAAACGAGAAAACCAGCAGCGCCAGCGCTACGCATTGTTCCCAATCATGCTTCAGGCATTGCGCCGCGCATGCGTTCTCGTCACCCTTCTTGAACGTCGGATGTACCCGATGCTCGCGAGCAGCAGCCAACTTGCATTGTGCCGGCGGAGCCACCACGGCAGGCGTGAACTCCGCCTTCGCAATGGGCTCTTGCGGTCGTAAGGGGGTCCCATTTTTCCCACACGATACGAGGAGAAATCCAGTCGCCAACCCGTAAGCCGCTCGGGAAAGAATGCCCATACTCCAAGACATCTCACGACATGGAACTGTATGCAACGTAAAAAGTACAATCTCGAGATCGCCGTATGACAACTGTTTTTGGCATGTCGATGGGGATCTGTCGCGACGTCACGATTGCATACCGCGCGCAGGCTCGCGCCCGAACGACGAGCGGAATACGCACAGCAAGTCGCCATTACGAGCGGCGCCGACCCGAAGAAAGCGTCTTTAATCGGGTGGTGAGCGCGTACGGGTCGTTTCGATGCCCCCCGAAATTCGCCCCCACCGTCGATGGCACCATGGTTGCTTCCGTCCGCTCGACGTGACACAACGACTACGCGAGATCGCTATGACCTTGGACGATAAACTTGTCTCGATTCTGGACCGCCTGGCCCACAAAGCGTGGGTGCAAGCGCCCGGTAAACAACCTGGTCGGTTCGTCCTCAGCTCGGCCGATCTGGCCCCCGGTAATACCGCCGATAGCCTCCATGCCGCACTCCAATCGATTTATTCACACGCGCGGCGATGGGCGCCGGGGTTCAACGTCCCCTTTTTCGTCCCTCCCATCCGGATCGGCCCGCTCGAATCGGCAGGAGAATTTCTCATCGACGAAGGTTATGCGTCCATCACCGTTTCGGCAAAGTACCTCGACAACGACGCGGCGCTGCTCATGATCCTCTGCCACGAGGCGTGCCATCATATTTTGCTCCAAGCAGGCCTCGCTCAGAAAGACGACCTGAAACTCGACGAGATCACCACGGACATTGCCATGTTCATCTGTGGCTTCGGTGAGCTTGTTTTGTCCGGTCATCGAGTCATGCGGGGGTATACCAGCAACCGCGAGCAGGTTCATCTCGGTTATCTCGGCTCGGACGTGTACCGCGATGCCCATGAATGGGTGCTCCAGCGGCGGCATGAGCGAGGCTTGTTGGTGCATTCGATGCTTGGTTCTTTGCTCGACGATGCCTCTGCAATGCCCGCTCCCGCGCGAGAAGAACCCGCCGATGGTTTGGTCGAGTTCTTTTGTGGCGATGCCTTCTGCAAGCGTGGTTTTCGCACGAAATTACGGAGCGACGGAGATCCATGGCCCGTCCGCTGCCCCCGATGCGGCACCGGCTTGTATCCCGCCGACATCCTCGAGGTCACCCCTATTCGAGAACTGCACCCGCAACACGCCGAGCTGCGATTGTTCAGCCACGGGCGCCTCGTGGCCACCACGGCGGCTTCGCTGCGCGCGCTCGTCCCCGCGAACGACCCCGCGAACGACCCCGCGAAAGACAAGAGCGCGCCTGCTCAAGCGGTGGATGGAGCCGCGCTGCTCGCCGCCATGATCGAAGACGCGACGCCGGAAACGATCGCCCAGACCCCGCCGCCACCAAAGCGCACCGAAACGCCCATGGTCATGGATCCCGGCGGCACGCCGACCTCTCGAACCCCAACTCCCACCCATACATGGCTTGTCGTGCTCGTTCTGCTTGCAATCGCGCTCGTGGTGCTCGTCCTTGTCACGCAGCGCTGACCTGACATCACGAGTGTGACGCGCACGCGACATTCGTCGACTCGGTGCTGTAATCGCTTCGTGACAGTGTCATGGCCCCGTGACACCATCGGCGATGAAGAGCCCTACCTCCGTTCGGCCGCTCTACAAAAATCCATTTCCGCAACGATTGGCCGACTGACGAATGCTCAGGTGGAGAGGCGCCAATCCCTTGCCCTACGACTTCGTCAACGCGTCAATCTTCGCGCGAACGATGGCCTCTTCTGCCTCCACTTCGGCCTTCTTCTTGGCCAGCGCGGCAAGCACCTCTTCGTGCTCTTGCACCTTCGCCTTGGCCACTTTTTCCGCTTCGATCACCAATTCAGCTCGGCGTTCCTGCAGAGCCGTAATCTGCTTGTTGAGCGTTTGGATTGCCTCGTCAATTTCCTCGATGGTCGACGGTTCATCGTCCTCTTTGGCCCGCGGCTCGCGACGAAAGAATCGTTCCGCAAAATTCTGCGGCAACGTGTCTTTTTCGTGGGGCAATTTAGCAAGGTTCCCGTAAAGCTCTTTACGCTTCGCGTTGACCTCTTCAATGAACTTGTATCGTTCGCCAACGTCGCGGAAATGATCCCTCGCCTGCTCCGCGTCCGCTTTGCCTTTCGCCGCGCCTTGCCCTTTTGCAATCAACTCGGCAAGCTCTGGCGCGAGGGCCTTCAAGGACGTATGTTCGCTCGATTGAAGCGACGGCAACCATTTGCTCATTTCTTCAAGCTGCAGGCCAAGGACAGGTTTTGCAAAATCGGACGGTGTCTTGTTACCGAAATAGAAGCGATAGAGAGAATGCGTCCGGTCATCGTTGGTAATCGTGTCCACGGCCCGCGTAAACTTTTTGGTAAACAAGTCGAGCAGGTCGTCGACGTGATCCACAATGGCCTGAGCATCGATGACGCCATCTCGGAGCGACTGCTCGTGATTCTGCACGATGGTGCATTTTTGGCAGAGGCTTTGGAAATCGGCGACATGGGGAGCGCCTTCATCATACGCACGCAGGCGACTGGTCGTATAACGCAGTTCGCCGGCCACCGCGACAAGGGCGATACGTTGAATCAATGTACGAGCGGGCATTGGGCTTCGGTCTCCTTGCAAGACAGGCAAGGCGGCGGAACATACTCCGGATTCGCGATGCGGATCAAGCGTTATCGACAGTTGCACGAACGGCGCGGTGGCGCGATCGGCAGACGTCGGCTGGCGATGGCACCTGTTTGGGCAGCGGTTCGCGTAACGTCGGCCGGCGATGGCACCTGTTCGGGCAGCGGTTCGCGTAACGTCGACGGCGACGACGCTT
>CAZETM010000550.1:0-6538 GCA_964514885.1 uncultured Polyangium sp.
GAGACAATGGCGCGTCGTGCCGTGGCGAAGACGCCCCGACACGACGCGCCAAACCTCGAACCTGAAACCCGAAACCCAAAGAAAGCGTCTCGCGCCGCGACGCGAGACGCAAGCTACCGCTGTGAACCCGTTGCGCTCATAAAACTTTCGAAGACGCTGTCTCATTTGCGTTGACACGTTCCGCCTTCACAAGAACGACGCCGTCACAAGTTTTGAGACAGCCTCTAAAGCCCGGGGCTCCACGACCACGCGCGCTTGAACCTTTTGCGCTTCACGAATACCGTGCAGGAATACGGCGCGATAGGCACCGTCGACCTCGTCGAAAAGGGCCGCCAAGTTCGAAAATGGCACTTTGTTTGCCCTTAGCGCTGCCACGCAGATGGTCACGGACTTGCAGGGGACGGTACTGGCGGAGGCGAGGCGCCAGCGCAACGCATCCGCGGCGTGACCGATTCAGGTTCGGCAAAAGAAGTGGCGCCAAGCTTGTGGTTGCTCAACAGATCGGCAACGAAAAAGCGCTCTTCGCATACGTCAAACGGGAAGAAAACGACGCCGACGCGACAGGCCAGTTTGTCGCGGGCGGCGCAGGCATTGGGACCCTGGATGTCGATATGGCCGGAAGGAGTGAAGACATAGCTGGTGCCTGGGATACCAGCGTCACGCAAGGTCGCAGCAAGGACGCCTTCGTCGAGCGCGAAAAGCAGAATCGAACCATCGCGTGTGCCGCAGGCCAATGTCTCACCATCAGGGGAATAACCATACGAAAGGAACACACAATCATTGCTCTTGAACCGCTTTAGCTCCATGCCGCGGATATCCCGCAGAACCACCTTGCTGTTGTCCTGCTCGCCGCCCGCCAGTGTTTTGCCATCCGGTGAAAAGATGGGGTAGCTCGACCATTCGTCGAAAGCGCGGAGCTCCTTGCCGGTCGTCACGTTCCATAGGCGTGCCGCGTCGTTCTCGCCCCACGAGACCAGCGTCATCCCATCGGGTGAGAATGCAGCAGCAACGACCCCTGCTTGATGTCCCACGAGCGCCCGGAGCCTCTTGCCGGTCGCCACGTCCCACAGGAGTACCTGGGAATACTCTGAGGCCGAAGCGAGCATCTTGCCATTCGGGGAATACGCGACTGCATGGCCCCCGTCGCTGTACTCGCCGAGCGTTTGTCGCTCATTGCCAGTGGCCACGTCCCATAAGCGAACAGTCTTGTCGTCCGAACCTGACGCCAGCGTGAGGCCATTGGGGGAATACGCGACCGAATTGACAGCCTCCGTGTGTCCCACGAATTGGCGAAGCTCCTTGCCACTGGCTACTTCCCACAGACGCACCGTTTTGTCCGACGAACCCGTTGCCACCATGTCGCTCTCCGGAGAATACGCGACCGATTGGACCGCCCCGGTATGTCCTGCAAGCGTTCGAAACTGCTTCCCCGTGTGCGGATCCCATAACTGCACGGTGTTATCCGCCATCCCCGATGCCAGTGTTTTGCCGTCGGGGGAATACCTCAGCGCCTGGATCGAAGTCGAACGCTCCCCCAGCACTTGTAGCTCCTTGCCTGTCGCCGCGTCCCACACGCGTGCCATATCTGATATAGAAACCAGCATTTTCCCATCGGGGGAATACACGACGGCATTCGCCCCAAACGTGTGTCCAACGAGTCTTTGGCGCTCCTTGCCGCTCGCCACATCCCATAGGATCGCCGTCCGGCCACCCAAAGCCAATGTCTTGCCGTCTGGCGAATACGCAACCGAAGTCACATCGCCTCCTACGTTCAAAGCTTGAAGCGGCTTGCCGGTCGCGACATTCCAGAAATGCAGGGTATCACCATAGAACAGTGTCTTGCCGTCGGGCGTATAGTCTGTGTGACCACGCGACCCTGATGCCAGCGTCTTGCCGTCTGGGGAATACGCAATCGAAGTCACATCAATTGGATGTGCCAACCTTCGGAGTTCTTTGCCACTGGTAACGTCCCATAAACGCACCGATTTGTCTGCCGACGCCGAGGCCAGCGTCTTGCCATCTGGGGAATATGCAACCGAAGTGACTTTGCCCGTATGTCCCTCGAGCGCTTGGATCTCCTTGCCGGTGGCGACATCCCATACACGCACCGTTGTGTCCGACAAACCTGCAGCCAGGGTTTTGCCGTCCGGCGAATACGCAATTGAGGTCTTGCCGTCCGGCGAATACTCGATGGAATAGCTCGCCGGTGCACGCATCATGATCGTTCGAAGTTCGTTGCCGCTCGCTGCGTCCCACAGAATGATCCCTTTCCCATTATCTTTTCCCGAAGCCAATGTCTTCCCATCGGGCGAGAAGGCTAAGGATGCGCTGCCGTCGAACCTGGAGAGCTGGATCCGAACCCGCACTCGCCATGTGCGATCGAAAATCGAAATCGTTCCCCAATTCTCATGCCACTCTGCCAACGCAATGAAGCGCCCGTCCCTCGACCACGCAAGCTTTCTTGGTCGCCCTCGGAGTCCGCCCGGAAGTTCGAGCGCCACTGCGTGGCCCTGCTCTTTTTCCGCGTCGACGAGTGCTCTGTCAAAAAGCCGCTGCGCGTCCGCGTTCTGACCGAGCTTTTTCGCTGCGAGGCCCGCCGAGACCAATGCTTTCGCATTCGGGTGCCATGCTTCCCAGGCTGTCAAAAACGTTTCTTTCACCAATCGCTGAGAGGCTTCGTCTGGTTTGTCTTGCACCTTGCTCGCCTCCTCGGAGAGCCGCCACATCTCCGCCTTCGCTTCGTCCGTATCGGGAAACTCCTTGTCCAATCGAGCGCACCGCGCCAGGGCTTCCGCTGCCGAGTTCTTCGCATCCAACCCAGCATTCGCAGCAGCTTCGATCGTCTTCGCCAGCTCCCGCGCCTCCGCATACATGCCCAGCTCCGCCAGCGTCGACACCTCCTGGCCCCAGGTCACGGGCGCACTCGTGACACACAGTCGATTGGCCTTCTGAATCAGTCGAACCGTTCGGTCGAGCCGCCCTTCCGCGAGGAACCCGGCGACTTTTCCCCGAAGCTCGGCAGCGACTTCGCACGGATTTCGAGGCAGCGGCGTCACGCCCGCCACGGTTGACGACAATGGAATCGCGTGCGTGCCCTGCGGACGCGCCGAGGCTCCCGAGCACCCGATCGGCGACAGCAACAACACGCTCAGCAGGCGCCACGGGAAAGCGCGCAATTTAAAATCCAACATCATGACGACACGACCATTTCTTCTTTTCCGAAGTCATTGTGCACGCGCATTCAGCCGATCGATGAGTGGCTCCAAACTTGCGATGAACATGATATACACCACCGTTATCTCAGGGTTGGCGAACGGCCATTTCGCTTGCTCTTTCGCTTCCACTACCGCTGCGGCTGCTTTCGCTTCGTCGACGATCTTCTGGAGCTGCGTCGCGATCGTCACGTCGCCTTTCGGCGCGTGACGCTCAATCACTCGAATAGCGGCAGACGAGCCCAGTAACGATGATGACGTAGGGGATACCATCCCCATGAGCTTGGCGGGCACTTCGGGTCCGCCAAGAACGCCGATCATCGTAAAGGTCTTGTCAGCGAGGATCGCCTTGACACCGGTGTACGAGTTCAGATCCTTGAGCTTCCCGTAGTAACAATCAATGGAATCACCGCACTCTTTCAGCAGATCCTTGGCAAGCATATACTCGTCCTTGTCCCGGTTTGCAGGGTCCGTGCCGAGCGGCGAAGATTTGTCGTCAAGGTTGTGAATCACCGCACGCGCGAGCTTATCGACAATGGCGATTTGATCGGCCTTCATGAGCCGCATGGCCGTTCTGAGCGCCTCGAAACGCACGGATGAGACGTCGACGGCTGCGCCCTTCGCATCGAGCGCTGCCCTAACGAGCCACGGTACGACACTCGCGTCGTCATGTTTGCCAATCGAGCGGATCATCCGTTCGTGTGCGCCCGAGCCCTCCTGAATTGCGAGCGATATCGGCGTCTTTTCATAAATACGTTTTACCGCGTCGAGACTTGCCGGCGTGCTCGGCAGCCTGAGTAGCTCGATAACAATCAGGACCTTGTCCACATCATTGGCCTTCGTGAGTGCGTCGAGCATGGGCTGCGTTGCTTCGTCGCGGCCGATGAATCCGAGCATTTGAGCCGCAGGCACGAGGTATGCCGTTGGTGCGGCTTTCTTCGCGGATACGGACGACGGGCCATACGACGCTGCACTCGCCCTGAGGTATTCGACCTTGGCGTATTCGATGAGCTCGAGGTCTTCGCCTTTGAGCAACGTCACGAGCGGGCCAACCGAAGGCTTGCCAATCTTCAGGAGTGCGGTCTTCGCTTGCCACTGCGCATACGGCTTCATCGGCGACAGTACCAATTTGATCAAAGGTTTGACCGCGCGCACGCTCTTCAAACGGCCGAGGATCGCTGCGCAGATGCCCTGCATGTACTCCTGGTCGCGGACCCTTTCCACGTCTCTTTCGTCGCGGACAGGCGCGTCGATCATCGTCAAGCACTGGCCCTCCCATGAGGGATCCACGAATTCGAGCATGGCCTTGCCCATGTACTGCGTGGTGTTCGTATTCAGCTTCGAGTCTTGAAGGTTGATGAAGAGCTTGAAGAGCGGACCTGCCGCGTCCTTGATTTTCATCGAATTGACACCGCGAACGGCGTCGTCGAGGCCTTCCGTGTTGTTCGGAGTAAAACTCTCGATCATTTTGATGAGACACATCGCGCCGCGACGATCTCGCGCGTCAACGATGATCGTGACGACCGTCGACCGCGTGTCCTCGACGAGAGATCCAGCCTCGCAAAGCTGCAACATCGGCACCATGATCGTGTCGAGGAGCTGCTTGACGTGTGGGTATTCTTGGTCGTTGTCGTCTTGCGTCATCGCTTCCTTGACGAACTCGCCGAGGCGGTACGCAGCGACTCCACTGGCTGTTGGATCCGAGAGTCTCTTCACGTGCGTAAGAGGGTTGTGTTCGTCGGCAATGGGCACGTCCACCGAACGTGCGATGGCGAATGGTATAAGAGGGTCGTGTTCGTCGGCAATGGGCACGTCCACCGAACGTGCGATGGCGAATGGTAAAGGGGCGACGACGGGCACGACCGGCGAGCCACAGCCGGTCATCGCAGCGATCGCAGCGATCGCGGCAAGCAAAAAGGGAAACGTTCGTTGCAAGGTCACCATGAGGAATCACCACGTGAATCGGCACCGGGGACGGTGCAGAAGAACCATGAAACAACAGATTTTCCACGGTGTGAAGGGGTTTCACGGCGGACGAGGAAGTCACAGCAATCTTTGTGCCTCATCGACCGCGGCCATCCGTGCGCTCGTCGTCTCGATGGCTGCCGTCGAGTACCCGGACCTGACTCGGCCCCTCTCGCGCGGATGTGGCCTGCACGTCCACAAGGCTCGATGGTTGTCGCTTCCCAAGCCACAATGATTTGTTCGGCTGCCCGGCGGCTATGGTCGCGGAGGGGGGAAAGCTCGTGAGAGTTTCCGCCTTAGGGGGTCCCTACATCCTGGGAATCAACACGAGTGCCAACGTTGGCTGGAACAAGGCAGTCGAAGACGTCTTGTGCGCACCAATTCATGGCGATTCCGCGCTTATTGTCACGGATTCGTTGTGTCGTCTCGGTCCTGAGGACTTCAGGTCGGCCCAATCTCGTCCGCGTGTCGACTCCCAGCGGCACGCTGAGCTTCGCATCGATCGCGAAACTCCGAGTAAATGCCTGCAAGGTAGGCGACACCAAGCGCGAGCGAGAAATCACTCGCCATCGGTGCGATCGACATGGTCGCCCAGCTCGTCTTGTCGGCCGAGCCCCAAGGGGAGATGACCGACCTCCTGAACGAACTCTTGATTGCTCCCGGGCACCAGTCGCATCAGCAGGTCGCCAGAGCACTTCAGAAACTGGGGAGTCCCTCGACGATCCCGTTTGTGAAGCGCGCCATCGATGGCGGGTCCGACCACCTCGATTACACCTGCTCTCCACACGTGGAGAGGGGGAGTTCGCGCGCCATCGATAACTGCGTTGTAATTCTCGAATGAATGTATCCACCACCAAAGCGCACAATGTCCGATCGTAGCCCGCTCGGACTCGCAAACCCCACGGCAACGTCAACACCCATTGGCGAATTTGCTCCCTGGGAATCACGCGCTCGGTTAGCCATACCGCCGTGTCGCTCATTCGACGACCCAAACACGACGGGCAGAATCCTCGGCGCTTGCACGAAACCCCGACCAATCGCTCGAATCTGCAATCGGTACATTGTACCCGGAGAAACCCATGCTCGAGCAGCCCGCAACGCAAATACTCGTCCACCTCATTCACGACGAACTTCGGCAAATCGCTCAGTCCTTCAATGCGCTCACGAAAGGCTGGCCAATGGTCGCTCACGACCCGATAAAGGATACTCTGCTCAGGACGACGACGCTCGTAACGATATGCCTCTGCGTGATTCGCATGTTGCTCGGATGCAAGCATCCACGCGCGTTATGCGCACGCCGTGCCAAACGAATTCGTGCAGTTTTCTCAATGGTTTTACGTAGCGCTACACGGCGGCCGCCA
>CAZETM010000551.1:0-6535 GCA_964514885.1 uncultured Polyangium sp.
GCTGCGCTACGCCCCGAGTGTCTCCGTGGGGCAAAACCCCCAAGAGCGAGCGGCACGGTAGTCGAACCGCGACGGAATGCAAGTGATTACCGAAAGTTGTGGGCCTGGTCGGGCTGATCACTCGATTTGGCGGCCTGCCAGAGCTGCGTCGATCGCGGTCGCCAACGCATCTATCGACGGCTCGGCAACGACGATACCGGGATCCGTGCGAGCCCAGGCCACCAGATCACCCGCGGCACAGGCCACCACGGGCACTCCAAGCGCTCGCGCCTCACGCACGACGGTGGGAGCTGCTTCGGCTTGCGAGCCGTGCACGAGCACGCTCGATGCAGCGATCCACGCGAGCGCTTCGTGTCGCGAAACAAGTCCTACGAACGAGACTCGCGCGCCAGATGCGCGGGCGAGATGTTCGAGCTGCAAGCGTGCAGGGCCCTCACCAACGATCACGATCGGCACGCGCGCAACGGCCGCCGCTTCGATCACCAAGTCAATTCGTTTGAGCTCAACAAGTCGTCCAACGGTCACGACAAACCCACGCGAATCCGCGTCTATCGAAGCGCGGAGCTCGCGAGCGCGTGCGGCGACATCGGGTAGCTCAATCGCGGCAGGCTCGACATGGGCAACGGCAACGAGACGCGTTTCGACATGCGCCGGAAGCGCTCTGCACAGCATGTCGAGCGACGCTCGTGCCGCGAAACGAAAACGGGTGTCTCGCGCAAGGAGCGCTTCAACGATAGCGACTCGCAACGATCGATGCAGCGCGCAGAGCAACCGCACGTCCGCGCCATGCCCAACAACTTCGAGGGGCGCGCGATGCCCGAGAAGCAAAGGGACAGCAGAAGGAACGATCCAATGCGCGATGGCACGATCGACTCGTCCAACACGTTCGATACACACTCGCGCTGCGACACTGAACGGCAGTCCATGCAGTAAACGCAGTGGGTTTGTCCGGGCACGCGAAGCGATGCCTGGCCAGCCGAAAAGTGATCCGCCGCCAGCGCGATGCACGACGAGCGACGGTGCCGCGGAGTCGGGCTCGGGTGGAGCGAAAGGGGATCCGAGTGGGGCAACGACGTGCACTTGATGTCCACTTCGCGCGAGCATTCGTGCCTCGGTGCGGACGAAGTGTCCGGAGGGATCGTCGTCGTGAGCGGGATACGAGGTGGTGACGAGGAGTAGCTTCAACGAGGTGACCGATGCGTGGTCGGCGAGGGATACAAAACGAAAAACGCCGAATCACTCGCGAGGGGATCGGCGTTTCGAGGTGGTTGAACGCGTCGGCCTTTATGCCACGACGTCCATCTTCGACCGCTTGCGACGGCGACGAGCTGCCTCCGAGGCCTTCTTACGACGCTTCACGGAGGGCTTCATGTAGTGCCGGCGCCGCTTGAGCTCTCGGAGAATCCCCTCAGCGGCCATCTTCCGCTTGAGGTGCTTGATCGCGCGCTCGATTCCCTTGTCGCCTACTGCGACCTCGAGCGGTTTGCACTGAATGGCGTCGGTCGGCATTTCTGAACGCGTCCTCTCGGTTCTTTCGTTACGGGTTGGTAATCTGTTGCGTGCGTGCCGTTGCTCCGGGCCACGCACTTGATCTGTTGTTCTTCGCGTTAAGGCACCCGATGCGATCACGAATGAACGCACGCACATGGGGGACCTCGCGGGGCGCGCAGTATGTCAGGGGGAATTTCACAAGGCAAGGCGGGTTATGGATGTTTCAGGGCGGCAGATCCAAGGAGTGAAGGCCGCGGAAGCTTTGTATGATGTGGGTTCGCTTGCGGATAGAGCTTAACCTGGGTCGACTGCCTGGATTCCTTAAGAATATTCACGGTAGGATAGATCGCTAAACTGTTCAACCTGGGTCGGCTTTGGCTCTTCTTGAACTTCTTTCCTTCATAAGACTTGCACCTGAGAATCTTTCTAAGTATGTCCCGCCTCGTGAAGGCTGCAGTGCCCATCGATGGTGACGCGTGCGTCATGGGGATGTTCGCTCGAGTCCGCGCATCGGGTCTCAAGTTGACTCCTCAGCGAATGGCCATCGTCCGTGAAATCGCCTTGGACCCTACTCATCCGACGGCTCAGGAGCTCTTCGAACGCTTGCGCAGCGCGATGCCGACGATGAGTTTCGCCACTGTTTACAACACGCTCGACGCCCTTTCTTCCGCGGGCTTGTGTGTCTCGTTGAGTTTGTCCCCGGGCGCAGCGCGCTTCGATGCGAACATGCAGCCGCATAACCACGCCGTCTGCGATCGTTGCGGCCTCGTGCGCGACGTCCCGTGCATCGAAACGCGCGACGTGCCCGACTCTCATCTCGCAGCACCATCTGCCGTCGTTCCAGGTTTTTCTCTGCGTACCGTCGAGCAGATTTACCGCGGCGTTTGCGCATCTTGTGCGGAGGAAAAACCGCTCGGCCATTCGGACAAACCTTAGCGTTTTTCCAAGATCTTTTCGGCCGGTTGCGACATCGTTCGTCTCCGGTCGCGCAGGTGGATGCTCATCACCTGCATGCAGTGCAATGCAAGGAGGACCCTCACTCATGTCGAAGCAACTTTCCGGAACCAAGACACATACGAATCTCAAGGATGCATTTGCCGGCGAATCGCAGGCGAATCGTCGCTACATGTACTTCGCCAAGGTCGCGGACGTCGAAGGCCGTCCCGATGTTGCCGGCTTGTTCAAGGACACTGCCGATGGTGAAACGGGCCATGCGCACGGACACCTCGACTACTTGAAGCAAGCGGGCGATCCGGCGACGGGTTTGCCCATCGGTAGTACCGAGAAAAACCTCAAGGCATCCGTTGCTGGCGAGACGCACGAGTACGAAACGATGTACCCGGGCATGGCCAAGACCGCGCGTGAAGAAGGCTTCGACGACATCGCCGAGTGGTTCGAGACGCTCGCGAAGGCCGAGAAGTCGCACGCGGGGCGCTTCCAAAAGGCGCTCGACAGCCTCGACTTCTGATCGTCACCACACCGAGCGCGAGTGGCGTATGAACCTACGTCGCTCGCGCTTGTCGCTTCAATTCGTTGCAGCTCCAACGTTCTCATCCGCCGAGGAAAAACCGTGAGCGTCATCCCTCGCAAACCATCCGCGCCCCCGGCCGTCAGCCCTCACGACCCGCGTTATTACGACCCTCGCGATCTCGAATCCGAGCTGCGACGCGCGTTTCAGATTTGCCACGAATGTCGCATGTGCGTGGGCTACTGCGGATCGTTTCCGCTGCTGTTCAACCACGTCGACAAAGCGATCGACAGCGGCCGTGCCGAAGGTGCTGAAACGATCGACGACGCAGCGATCGAAGCCATCAGTGACGAATGTTGGCAGTGCAAACTTTGCTACATCAAGTGCCCGTACACGCCTGACGAAGGCGCTTCCGAGATGCTCGACTTTCCGCGCCTCATGGCTCGCGAAAAAGCAAACCGTGCCGGGCGCAAAGGCATCCCTCTCGTCGATCAAATCCTTGGTGAGCCGCAAGTGATCGGCGCACTTGGTGGTGGCCCCATGGCTCCCATCTCGAACTTCGTTCTCGCCAGCAGCCTCGTGCGCAAGGTGCAAGAGAAGGTGACCGGCATCTCGGCCGAGTTCCCTTTGCCGCCCATGGCCAGCAAGTCGTTTTCGAACTGGTTGTCCGGACATACCCCTGGCGAAAAGGCCGGAACCAACGGCGAAATCGTCATGTTTGCGACGTGCTACGGCGAGTACAACGTGCCGAATGTTGCGCGTGCCGCGACGTTGGTGCTCGAGCACAACGGCATCCGAACTCGTTTCCCGGGTGTTGGTGACGACGCTGGTGCAAGTTTGACTTGTTGCGGAATGCCAAACCTCGATGGCGGCGATGTGAAAGCAGCGATCGAGAAGATCAATCACAACGTCAGCCTGTTGTTGCCCCACGTGCGCAGTGGTCGACAGATCGTCGTGCTCGGCCCGACCTGTGGCTACACGATGAAGAAAGAGTGGGTCGAGTACGTGCCCACGAGTGAGGCGCGCGAGGTTGCGGCGGCAACGGTCGACCTCATGGAATTCATGGTCAAGCTCGGCAAAGAGAAGAAGCTCGTGCGCGAGTTCCCCGTCAGCTTGGGCAAGGTCTCGTATCACGCGGCATGTCATCTCCGCGCGCAGAAGATCGGCATCCCTGGAGCGCGTGTGCTCGGCGTCGTTCCGAACACGGACGTGAATGTCATCGAGCAATGTTCAGCGGTCGATGGCACGTGGGGCATGAAGGCGAAACATTACGAAACCGGACGAAAATACGCGCAGAAGTTGGTCCGCGAGGTTTCGAGCAACGAACCCGATCTCGTCGTCAGTGATTGCACTCTTGCCGGCTTGCGCGTCGTCAAAGAAACGGGGCGTCACGTGATGCACCCGATCGAAGCGCTCGCACGTGCGTATGGCCTGCTGCCTGCGGGCGATGCAACGAGCGTTTCGGCCACCTGATCAGATCGAAGAGGAGACGAACAACATGCGTCCGATCGAGCGAAGTGAAGTCCTGCCCATCGGTGAGTACGAGATGGTGAGGACGCGGTTTCGTGCGCGCGTCGTCCAAGAGAAACGCAGTCGTCGTGTCGCATTGGGGCAGCACATGTCCGCGGTGTTCGAGAATCGCGACACGGCGCTTTTGCAGATCCAAGAGATGCTGCGCACCGAGCGCATCACCAAGGAAGGCTCCATCGATCACGAGATCTCCACGTACAACGAGCTCATCCCGGCCGACGACGGATTGAGCATGACGCTCTTCATCGAGATCCTCGATCAGGTGCTTCGTGAGCAAACGTTGATCGACCTTCGTGGGCTCGAAGAGAAAGTCGGCGTCGAAGTGGATGGCGTGGTGTTTGTCGCGACGCACCCTCCCCATGGAGTCATGCCTGACCGAACGACTGCGGTGCATTACTTCAAAGTCAAACTATCGGAGCAAGCGTGCAGCGCGATTCGTTCCAAGACCGCGAAGGTTGCAGTGCGTGTCGATCACCCGAAGTACGTAGTGCGTACCGAGCTGTCTTCGGCTGTGATCGCTAGCCTCGCGGAAGACTTTTCCTGACGATGATCGCGTACGTGCGGCCGGTGAAGTTCGAGGACGTCGATGCGGCGACCATTGTCTTCTTTGCGCGGTTCCTCGGGTTCGCTCACGAAGCGATGGAGCACTTCTTCGGTGGGCTCGAAGGCGGCTACGCGTTTCTCATCGTGACTCGCAAGATTGGTCTGCCCGCGGTCAAGGTGGGCATGTCGTTCCATGCGCCGGCGCGATATGGCGATGTGCTGCGTATCGAGACGACGACTGCGCACTTGGGCAAACGCAGCGCGACCTTGCGTTACCGTATGTTTCGCGAGCGTGATGGCGTGTTGTCTGCGGAAGTCGAGCACACGGTTGTCACAACAAACCTCGCCACGATGACCTCGTGTGACATGCCGGATGACGTGCGCGCGATCTTCGACGAACATCGTATCGTCGAGGTCCCCGCGGTGTGAGCGCTCCAGGCCGGCGCGTCGAGCTGAAGCTCATCCGCGATCGCGAGCACTACGACGTGCTCGTGATGCGCGTGATGGCCAAGGCGCGCGTGAGCTTGTGGATTGCCACGGCGAACGTGAAGGAGCTGCGTATCGAGGCGCCGGTGGGGTCGCGCGCGCGCGCTCGAGGACGCTACGTATCGATTCTCGATCTGTTCTCGGATCTTGCGTCGCGTGGTGTCGAGCTGCGGCTGTTGCATGCCGGCGTGCCATCGCGAGCGTTCCGTGCGGAGCTGGATCGTCAGGACAAACTTCACGCGGGTGCGCTCGAGATGCGGTGTTGTCCGCGCGTGCACTTGAAGATGATCGCGGTCGACGGCTCTTCGTTGTACTTGGGTTCGGCGAATTTGACGGGTGCGGGGCTTGGCGCGAAGGGAGAGGGCAGGCGCAATTTCGAGACCGGTGTGCTTCTCGACGACGACGTGCTGCTTGACGAGATGCAGGCAGTGTTTGATCGAATTTGGACGGGCAAAGAATGCAAGGGCTGCAAGTTGCGTCAGGTTTGTCCGCGTCCGTTGGATATGTCTGCGGAGGCAATAAAGCGGCGCGGATGATTGTTTGGTTGGGAGGGATTGATGTCTATTTTGCGACGAGATTACATTCTGAGGCTCATTGAGCAATTTGCGGAGGCTCTCGGGCGGATTCTAGGTTTGCGCAAAGCGGGGAACCTGGACGAGGCGCGCGATCTGCTACGTTCGACGGCGGACGGCATCTTTGGGCCATTAATGATGATGCTCGAGCGTGTGGATGCCGGCGGAGCCGCCGCCTTGCTGGGATCGGCAGAGAAAATATCGATCTATGCGGCGTTGACGGCTGAAGAGGCGGAGATTGCGCAAGACTCGGGTGATTTGCGCAAAGCGCTGGCCGGCCGCAGGCGCGCATTGGAGCTGTATCTCGAAGCGTCACGATTGGGCTCGCTCGACGCACGTGCGCGTGACTCCGTTGAATCGCTGCGACAAACCGTGGACGAGAATCGTCTAGAGGGACGTTATCGTGACTTGATCGCCCGACTGCCGCCTCTCATTACGTGAATGA
>CAZETM010000552.1:0-6525 GCA_964514885.1 uncultured Polyangium sp.
TGTCTGCGCGATAAACCGAGGAGATCGCATGGTTGGCATTCAGAAACATATTGCGCTTGTTGCTGCTCTTTTGATGGCGGGCGTTGCTGCCGCGTGCGGATCGACTCCGCCGCCGGACACTGCCGCGGACAAGAAGGGCGAGCAGACCACGACGGATGCAGCGAAACCCGATGGTGCTGGCACGGATGCGGCCAAACCTGACGGAGCCAAACCCGACGCAACGGGTGAAGTGAAGAAGCCCGATGCACCGACTGCGCCCGCGGGCAAACCGTCGACGCCGATCCGCGCAAGCAAGATGCTCGAGGACGTGAAGAAGATCGGCCTCGACATCAACAAGCTGCCCGAGTTCGACAAGATGCCGCTCGCGCAGAAGAAGAAGCTCATGCCGCTCTTCCAAAAAGCGATGGGCTTTGCGGACTGCCAAGGTTGTCACGTCAAGGACGACTGGAAGGCCGAGACGCGCAACTTGAAGATCACGCGCGGCATGTGGAAGCACTTCGTCGTTGCCGTTCGTGACGAAAAAGGCGGCCCGGTCTTCTGTGACACCTGTCATGACGGTTCCGCGAAAAACCTCGATCGCAGCGATCGCAAAGCCATGGAGAAGTTCATGGAGGACGAGTACGAGCACAAGCTCACGCGCGCGAACAAGAAGGAGATGGAGTGCACCACGTGTCACACGGACACGATGGAACTGAAGATCTTCGAGAGCGTCTGGAAGATCGCCGCAAAGTGATTCGCGGGATCTCCTGACGAGCCCTCGAACTCAGCCTCTCCCCTGGCCTCGTTCCCCTGGCCTCGTTCGCTCACTCCAAGTCACCTTTCTCCGCGCTGATCATGGCCGCCTCGCGCTTTCGTACTAAGAGACGGCGCATATGTGCGGCGTGTTCGGCATCTACGGCCATCCCGAGGCAGCAAACATCACGTACCTCGGTCTGCACGCCTTGCAGCATCGAGGGCAAGAGTCGGCGGGAATCGTCGCGAGCGATGGTGCTCGGCTGACGTACCACCGGACGATGGGCCTGGTGCAAGCCAGTTTTTCGCCGGCGGATTTGTCGAATCTGAAAGGCGATCGCGCGATCGGGCACGTGCGTTATTCGACCGCGGGCGGCTCGCACATTCGCAACGTTCAACCGTTCGCTGTCGACTACGCGCATGGGTCGATCGCCATCGCGCACAACGGCAACTTGACCAATCACGAAGCGCTTCGCGAGAAGCTCGAAGATCGCGGTTCGATCTTCCAAAGCGCAAGTGACACGGAAGTGATCGTGCACCTCATCGCGGCAAGCTCTGCCGACGGGATGGAAGCACAAATCTCCGATGCGCTCTTGCAAGTCGAAGGTGCGTACTCGCTGCTGTTCCTAGGTACGCGCGAGATGATCGCCGTGCGTGATCCGATGGGCTTTCGGCCGCTCTGTATCGGGCGACTCGATCACGCAGGTGGCGTCGCAACGGTCATCGCGAGTGAGCCGACGTCGTTCGATCTGATCGGAGCGACCTACGTGCGCGACGTTGCTCCAGGCGAAATGATCGTGGTTGGTCCAAATGGAACTCGATCGGTTTTTCCTTTCCAACCGAAGCCACGCAAGCTGTGCATCTTCGAGCATGTGTACTTCGCGCGTCCTGATTCGTGCATCGAAGGCGCCAACGTGTACGACGTGCGCAAAGCTCTGGGACGAAGGCTCGCGAATGAGCAGCCGATCCCGAGTACGGGGGACAAGAACGACATCGTGGTGATTCCAGTTCCCGACTCGGGTTTGCCCGCGGCGGTTGGGTTTGCGCAGCACTCGGGCGTGCCCTTCGAGATGGGGCTGATCCGCAGTCACTACGTGGGGCGTACGTTCATCGAGCCGCAGCAGTCGATTCGGCACTTCGGTGTGCGCTTGAAGTTGTCGCCGAACCGAGCGGTCATCACGGGCAAGCGCGTGGTGATCGTGGACGACTCGATCGTGCGAGGAACGACGAGCCGCAAGATCGTGAAGATGGTGCGTGATGCAGGGGCCAAGGAAGTGCATCTACGCATCTCGAGCCCGCCTACTCGATGGCCTTGTTTTTACGGCATCGATACGCCGACTCGTTCGGAGTTGATCGCGGCGACGCACAGCATCGACGAGATCTGCAAGTACATCACGGCTGACTCGTTGGGGTATTTGTCCATCGAGGGGAGGTGGAGTCGGTGCGAGCGATCGAGCGGAGCGGAAAGTCAGAAGATCCGCCTGCGGATAGCTACTGCCTGGCATGTTTCGACGGGGCGTATCCGGTGCCGTTCGTGACGGGGCAGAAGTCCCGACATTTGCGGGTCGTCAACGGCTAGTGTGGCGCTTTGCGGCGAGACGTTGACGCCGCGCGAGCTTGCCGAACAATGGACGAGGGACATGACGGATCGCCCTTCGACGTCGCGCACTGCAACACCTGACCTCTTCGCGCTCTCGCCGGATCGAGTTTCGATCTACGAGGTGAGTCCGCGTGATGGTTTGCAGAACGAAACGACAGTCGTTCCCATCGCATGGAAAAAGCAGCTCATCCAAGCGCTCGTGGATGCGGGTTTGAAGCGCCTGGAGATCACGAGTTTCGTGTCTCCGAAGTGGGTGCCTCAACTTGCCGATGCGGAAGAGTTGGCGTCGACGATGCGTGCACCTGAAGGCGTTACGTTCAGCGCACTTTGTCCGAACGCAAAAGGTCTCGAGCGAGCACTCGCGACGGGGCTGCAAGAGATCGCGGTCTTCATGAGCGCGAGCGAGACGCACAATCAGAAGAACATCAACAAGCCGATTGATCGGACGCTGGGCGTGTTTTCGGAGATCATTCCTCCAGCGCTCGAAGCGGGCGTGCGAGTGCGTGGGTATGTGTCGACGGTGTGGGGATGTCCGTATGAAGGCCCGGTGAGCGCGGAAGTTGCGGTGCGGATCGCGCGCAAGCTGCTTGATATGGGGTGTTACCAGGTGTCGCTTGGAGACACGATCGGGGTGGGAACGCCGAAGCAGACGCGGGACATTGTGCTGCGGTGTTTGGACGAGATGGAGATCGATCAGTTCGCGCTGCATTTGCACGACACGCGGGGGACGGCGTTGGCGAACAACTTGGTGGGGTTGCAGCTCGGTGTGCGTCACTTCGACGCGTCGGTTGGCGGGCTGGGCGGATGTCCTTACGCGCCGGGGGCGGCGGGGAACATGGCGACGGAGGACTTGGTGTTCATGCTGGACGGGATGGGCATCGAGACGGGGATCGACCTGGACAAGCTGATCGAGGCTGGGAACGTGGCGGAGAGGGCGCTAGGGCGGCCTTTGCCGGGCAAGGTGCACAAGGCGGGGGCGTTTAGGTTGCGGAGGACTTGAACGGCGCAGACGGGCTCTGATTGGCCGGAAGCGACGGATTGGGAACCGCAGGCGTCGGTGTCGTGGCCGCAGGTGGTTAGCTCACAGATCGAGGCGCTTTGATGATGGCGGGAGGCGGTCTTTTGGTAGCCGCATGTGCTTAGCTCACAAATGGAGGCGCTTCGAGGATGGCCGGAGGCGGTGTTGGGGTAGCCGCAGGTGGTTAGCTCACAAATGGAGGCGCTTCGATGAAGGCCGGAGGCGGTGTTGGGTTCGGCGCATGTGATCTGGGATACCTTCTATGTTTATGGTGCGGGCAGCTATCGGTACTGCGTGATGGGTGGTATTGCTCGCGCTCGAATCGGCTGCTGGAGCGAATATCGGATTTATGCACCATTACGCTGAAAGCTTTTTGCGCGGATACGAAATGTCGCATTCGATAGCTTGATTGGGCAAGGGGCCACGTTCGAATTGCGCCGCGGATAGGAATCGCGTTTTTGGGATCGCGAAAATGCGTGGGATTCACGGTCCTCGTGCTTATCGCGCAATGGTGTCGCACTTCTTGAAGTCGAAGGGCGTTCCATCATCGCAGAGAATGAGATTCTCAAAACAGCACGAGGTACAAATGTCCCCATCCTGCCGTTTGAAACACCCGTCGTAGCACGCGCTGGATCCAGTCAAGCAGTGTTTCGGCACTTGATGTGCCTCCCGTTTTTCCGACTTTTCTGGTTTGAATGGTCCGCATCCTGGACGGAAGGCGAAAATGAGACCGAATGCGTAAAGTGCCCGTCGGTTCATCGTGGATCACCCATGTCCGGACAAGCGTAGAAGCGGAAGCTTTCCTCCCTCTTACACGCAGCCGCAGCGCTACTGCAACATTCGCGACACGCGCCGCCCTGACTAGCCTTGTAACAACTATTCACGCAAGCGACGGCGCGTCGATCACAGCGCACCTCGAGAGTGTTGCCATCATCGGGTACACAGCCCAATACAATAAAACTAGCCAAACACAACAGTACGTCTCGCTTTCATCGAGAGCACCTCGACTTTCACTGAAGCACGGTCAGCAGCGCGACGCAAGCAGTGTGCTCACCGCCCTTAGCGAAGAATGCGTTTCCAGTGATCCGTGTTTCTCATGGCGCTTGTGCTTTCAGTGTTCACTATCCATTGCCGGCGGAAACGTATCCTTGAATGGCACCTCCGTTGCCCTGAGCGAAGTAACTCCTTCAACGTAGCGACTCGTAAAATGAGTGCCACTGCATCGTCACGAACCAACCGGCTGCGCGCAGCGTCGAGATCTTCGAGCGTCAGCCGTGACAAACGTTCTTGTTCTTTGACGATTAGAATCCCTGGGCCTGATTGCTTGAATCGCTGCACAATCAATTCGGCATCGTTCGGCGCTTCCAATAGATGCACGGCTGTATTCGTAAATATTTCGAGTTGTTGTGCAACGTCGTTGGCCACCGCCGAAACGTCTTCCGTTTCGGGCACGCAGAAAACCAACCAATCGCCCGAACCGGCCCGTGTACTCACTGCAATGACGAATTCTAGCAAGCCCATTTTGCGTGGACGGATCGACTCACTCATGGTGTCGCTAGCCTCGCAAGCAACGGCTCGATGACCGGATGAACCGCATAACGAATCTTTGCCCCATTCTGATATTCGAGGACATTGCGGGACGCGAGCAGCGCCAAATCGCGATCGGATGTCGGAATGAATTTTCCCTTCGTGCGCACACGCTGGAGCACTTCGACTCCATCTTGCCCCACCGATTGCAACTGTGCCCGCCCCTGAGCGTCTGCAGCGGCCTCGACATGCTCAACGCCGATTTGATCAGCGCCTACCGTATAGGCCTCGTATCCAGACGAACGCGCGAGTTTGATGAGATCGCGCATAACGCCACCAGACTGTTCGGCGAGCTTTTGGCACGCTTTATCTGGCATAATTTCGACTGACGCACGTTTACGAAGAACTTGCAGAAGAAATCGGAGACCTTCAGGATCCGTCGTGTCCACGGGTGAGAGGTGCCATTGGGCGTCAAACATGTCGCGTGTGGCCTTCTCCTTCGAATAGATAACATCAATCGGGCCCACGAGTACGACACCAATGCCCGCCGATCGGAGTGCTTGAATGTCTTGCTCGACAAGATCTTTAAATTGCGAGATGTCGCGCATTCGATCGAGACCATCGAGAAGCACGACGAAATGGTTGCCGCTGGGTTGTGCCGCGTTTCGAAGTGTATTGATGATTTGAAGCTTTTCCTCTGTAGCGCTTGTCAGCGGTCCTGGCCCATCCGGTGGTGTGATTTCCCCAGGGAACTTAATGTATTCCATGGGCGGTCCGTCGTCGTCAGGCTGCTCGTTATCCCAATCAGGTTCCTCATCAACGTGGCGCCACACTCCACTACCTTGAATGAATTCGCGAAGTGATTTTCTAGCCTTCTTTACATCCACGTGGATCTTCGCCGGAAGGAGATCATTCAGCGCATCCCCAACGAGCAGCAGAAGGTTGCCTGCACGGATCTGGCGAATGTCCTGCTCCAGCGTGACATCAATATACACCGCGGTGGTGTCCTCGAGCTTGCTGATCGCATCGCGTATCACGAGAAGCTGCGTCGTCTTGCCTGAACCGACGCCACCTGTCAGCAGGTGCGTCGCATGGGGTTCGAGTTCCGCACGCGGTACGATGCGGTCGGCGAGAGGCTTCGCTTTCGGAACGTACTGGCCTCTACCAATCGCTCGCGCTGGGTCGGCGGCAGCGTCGAACTGCGCCATGTACGTACGGAAGGCGTCGAGACGGTTCTTCACCGGCGACAGTATGGCAAAACAATCCACCCGGCGTCAATAGGAGGCATGCTCGAGCGGTCGAGCGAGGCGCGATCGTCGGGTAGCATCCGCTCCTTCTCCCTCCATCGGCGAACGCGACCTCGACTTTCGCAGAATCCGAACCGGCTTTTTTCGAGCCGGCGTCTCGACGAGCCCCGCGACACCCAGCATTTCTTCGCTCAGAACCCCCGAAAGTGTGTCGACCTCTCTTGGGCTCGCGCACCTGACCTGCGAACCCTCACCCCCACAGCTCAGAATTGCGGCCCGGGCACCTGATGCGACGACGAGGGAGTTTTTTTGCTTCGTAGGGCGGCGATGAAACTTGCACGCTGCTGCAATGTAGGGTTATCGTCGCGCGGCACCCACCAACCCACCTCTTGCCGCCAGAC
>CAZETM010000553.1:0-6507 GCA_964514885.1 uncultured Polyangium sp.
GGGAGCCTTGCTCCAGTCAAGGCACCGTTCCGGAATCGCTTCCATCTCGTGATCGGCAACCCGCCGTGGAGCGCGAAGCACACTGTTGCAGCGAAAAAACGCTGGGCGCAAGACACTCGTGGGCTCGTCAAGGAGCGTCTTGGAGAGGATAGAAGCACGTCGTTCAGCCTGCCCGATACCTACCCTGACATCCCCTTCCTTTACCGTGCGATGGAGTGGGCCAAGGTGGGCGGGCAGATCGCCCTGATCACCCATGCAAGGTGGTTGTTCCCTGGGGAGGCACGCGACGAGGCGCGACGTGATTTGCTCGAGATGGTGCAGATCACGGGGATCCTGAACGCCTCGGCTTTGCGAGAGACTTCGGTATGGCCCGGGAGCCGTGCGCCATTCGCGATCGTGTTCGCGCGCAACACGAAACCGTCAGTCCCCGATGCTGCGTTTCAGTTCGTCAGCCCTGCGTTGGTTGAAGAGTCGCAGAAGGCACAGCGACGGCTGTATATCGACTGGAACGACGCGGAGGTCGTCGGCGTGCGGAGCGCTATTGCTAGTCCGTGGCTTCTCAAGCTGCGGTTTCGCGGGTGCTCATTCGATCTTGGAGTGCTGACGAAGGTCATGGATGGGTTTCCCTGCCTTGCGAAGCATCTCAATGATCTCGGCGCCCAGCTTCGCAACGGTTACATCGTCGCAAACCGCTCGAAACCACACCCGTTGAACGGACTTCTGAATCTCACCAGTGAGCAGCGGCGCTGGCGCGACTCGCCCGACGAGCCACCGCAGGGCTTCAAGATCGACACGAGCGCCCTGCATCCTCTAAACGAACCGGGGTTGCAGACACCACTCGCGCTCGCGGATTGTCAGGCTCCGCTGCTCCTGATCAAGAAGTCGCCTCCCGCGAATCCATTCCTGCCACGAACGTCGATCTCGGATCAACGCCTCGCATTCTCACAGTCTTGGCATGGCGCCTCTTTTTCCGCCGTCGAAGACGGCCTTTCGCAAGCACGATGGCTGCAACTACTTCTTCAATCGGGGGCCTTTCTCTATTTTGCCCTCCTAACCGACGGATGGTTTGGCGTTGAACGTGATCATTACGTTCTCGAAACACTAAAAGCATTCCCAATCGTCCCCTATGACCGGCTCGCGCGACAGCAGCGCAAGACTGCGTTGAAGCTTTCGGAGACTCTTTGGGCCGATGGCTGGTCGGAGACGCTTCAGGAGCGAATCGATAATCTCACGTTTGACCTTTATGATCTCGATGATGTCGACCGCGAAAGTGTGCGCGACACACTTGCGACTTCGCTACCTTACGCAGAGCAGCGGAAAAAGGCTGTGCGCCCGCCCATCGAAGCCGAACGGCATAAGTTTGCGGCCACGCTCGAAGAAGAACTCACGCACGTTCTCGAGACCTGCGGCAAACGAGCTCATGTCCGCGTACGAGGGGACGTGACCGCTGGCCCGTGGGGGGTGCTTCAGGTCAATCGAGGCAAGAGCCGCGGGCGAGATCCTGATGATGCCGAGATCCCTTGGCAAGCCATCCTCAAAGAAGCTGATGAATCCGGTGCAACGCTCACGACGGTGCGGTTTGATGCTGTTACCACGTTCGTAGCGATTCTCGAGCACTACCGATACTGGACGCCCACCCGCGCGCGGCTCCTCGCGCTTTCATTGCTTTCGGAGAAGGTCTCGTGAGCGCACGCATTCCTTTCTCACAACCCATCGGCATACTTCCCGCGCAGCCGGACATTTCTGAACCTCTGCGAAAGGCAGTGATCGCAGCGCTGCGGTGGGCATGGTCTCGATTGCGCGATGAAACCGCGGTGGATCCCATGAACACTGAGGAGGAAGCGATTACGAACGAGGTGGAGAACCTTCTAAACCAACGATCCAATGGCCAGCGTCGCGCCAGCATGCTGCGTCTCTTTGGAAAGGTTGTGCGCAGTGGTCAGCAGCGAGCGAGTGGCGCGTCGTTTCGACAATCGCCGGATCTAACGTTTCAACCGAAGAACACGCCGCGTGAGGTAACACATCAGAGCGATTGGGGTCTTTTTGCCGAATGCAAGATAGTCGAGCCGAGGTCGGATCACTCTCCAGGTGTATATTGCCAAGATGGAGTCGGGCGCTTCGCCGACGGTCGTTATGCCAAATGTATGGCATCAGGAGTGATGGTGGCATACGTCCGCGATGGGAGGCGACCGTTCGCTACCCTAAAGCCATTGCTCGGTAATGGCACCATTCGTGCTCACGCCGAGGATGTCGACATCATCTACACATTGCACGACCGAAGCGCACTCGAGCCGCCGTGTGTCGATATCGAACTTACGCACGTCTGGCTAGACGCGCGGGCATGAGTAAGCGGTTCACTTCCGGGCGGTACCCGCCTCGGTGCACCGTAATGTTTTATTGCCTGGATATACCGACGACGATTCAGCCCGGACGCCATTGCAGCGCCCGGGCGTGACGTTATCTCAGAAACCTGCGCGGCGGATCGCCTTGTATGCCGACGATGCCGTGCGGATGCCATAGATGCAACCCGCGCTGCACCCCTTGCACTCCGTCGCATACATCGATTTCCAACCGTCGCCCGAATTGTACATGAAGGTATGACCAGCGCCGTTGGTGTTGTACACCATTGCATCGGCCGACTTCACCGAGTCACGCGACACGCTGGACCATTGCGACGATGACCCGATCATCGTGCCCGTGCTGATCGGGTGCTGGTTGGTCGACAAATCACCCGTTGCACCTTGCACCTGCCACGCCTTGCCAATGAAGCCCGAACAGTCCGCGCCGTATTTGCCGCTGTGCGAGCAGCTCGGACAACTACCCGAACAGGAGCCCTTCGTCGACGACGTCGGACCGCTTGCAAGCCACGCGCCGCCGCCCCAATAATACGAGAATCCCACGACCGACTTCGCACGCGTAAGCGCTTCCTGACGACCCGCCACCATCGAGCCGCCGCTATCGCCATCGGCCGAAACCTTCGCGTAGTATTGCCCCGAACTCCAGCCGGTCACGCCGTTGTGCTTGACCTTGTAAAACCCATTCTCCGGATCCGGCGCGACCACCGAAACCTGCGAGCCCGAGGGCACCACGTGCAAAATCGAATAGCTCGTCCCAGGTCCCGTGCGCAAGTTCACGCCCGTCGTACACTTGAGCGTCGTGCCCACCGGCAACGAACCACTCACGCCCTCGGTCGTCGAGGCAATGTTTTCGTCCGCCCCAATGAGCTCGTCGCTCAAACAACAAGAATCCGCTCAAGACGTGGCCATTACCGACGATGGCAAAGTTGCCGTGTTGGATCGATACACGAGCAAATCGATTGTGATCTACGACGAAAAAGGCAATGTGTCGGGAGAAATTCCGCTGCAAGGCGAAGGAATCGAAGAAACCGGTTTGGTGACGGGCGTGTTCGCCGACGGAAAAGACGTGTACGTCGAGAAAGAACATGGATCGCTGGTGCGCGTAGGGACGACCGACGGACAACCAGCGTCGGATCGTGGCGAAGTTCCTGGGCGGCCTTCGCGCGATGGGCAAAGTTTCCTGCATACTGGGGTGATCGATCCTCCGGCGGGCAGAATGTACGTATCAGCGGTCGATCGGCCGACGATGCAGCACCGTTTTACCAGGGAATTGCGCCTCGGCGCCGCGATCCACGGGATCTTGATGCTCGATTCGGACAAACTGGGCACCATTTACATCGCCACGTTGCTCGAGCAAAACGGGACGGAGGTCGTCATTCTGACGTGTCTCGAACCATTGAATGGATTTCCCGTGGGCAGCGCGTCGTTGCCGGTGAATACGATGCCGGAAGAGACGTTCCGTGACCTCGCGGTGCTCGATGACGGCGGCGTGATCTATTCGGTGCGCACGGAGCAAGGCGTGAGCTATCAGCGGTATGACTGCTTGTAGACCGGAATCTTGCCACGCCGATTGAAACCGTTGTACCATGCGCGCATGCGCAACGTTTGGCTCTCTTTTGCTCTTTCCCTCTCGCTCGTTGCTTGCGGCAGTCCGCCCAAACCCGACCCTGTGACATCGGCAGACTCGTCAACGCCCACGGCCGCAACTTCGTCCGGCGATTCGAGCGTTCCGGCTCCGCTCCCTTCTACCAACCAGCCCGTTCAGCCCGTGGAAGTTGCTGGCGGCAACACGACGACGACTGCGTCACCGCCTGTCGATGCACCAAAGAAGCTCGAACGGTTCGTCGTGGCACGTCCCGCATTCGCTTATACGCTCAAACGCGCGGTGACGATCGATGTCGGACCTGCACCGAAGATCACCAAAGCATCCGAAAAGAAGAACAAAGTCACCGACGATGCCGCGTGGTTCGAGAAAAATGGCCTCAAGTTGGCCGGTCGTCAACCGACAGGACCTCGAATGAGCGTCGATGCTCCGCTTGCGTCCACGCCCGCCGAGCTGGGCCCAGACAAACTCCATCACCTGCTCGACCATGGCGATCACGTGATTGCGATGTACGGACCGAGCTTCGGGGCAATGCGCGTGCTGATGTTGCTCGATGGCGGGCGTAAGCCGAAAGCCGTGTTCGATTTCAATTCGTTCGTCACGCCGCCTGAAGTCGTTCCGGGCGATGAGCAATTCACGAATGCCGAGGTTTCCTGGGCGATCGAAAAAGACGGAGTGCTCTACGTCGCGACGGGACACAACACGTACGCGAAGAGTTCCAAGGGAAAAAACGCCTTCGTTTCGGCTGTGGATAGCAAGACGGGCGAATTATTGTGGCAAAGCGAGCCGCTGGTGTGCAATGCGCAAAACTTCGTCATTCACGGCGGGCATATCATTTGTGGATATGGCTTCACCGCGGAGCCCGACTTCCTGTACGTGATTTCGCGTGCCGATGGTAAAACCGTATCGAAGACGCCGATGAGCACTGGGCCATCGTTTCTGGTCATGAAAGACGGCAAGCTGTACGTTCGAGCGTACGATACGGATTTCGTGTTCGACGTGAAGTAGAGTGGCGATTACTTTTGCGCTGCGAGCATGGCTTCGAGTTCGGCGATGCGTGCCAGGGCTCGTTCTTTGGCCAATCGTTCATCGTCGGCGACTTTGAGCGCCTTCTCTTTCGCGGCGACGGCTTGCTCTTTTGCGGCGACGGCTTGCTCTTTTGCAGCGCGTTCCCCTTCGGCGACTTTGAGCGCCTGCTCTTTCGCCGCCCGTTCGGTCTCTTCCGGTGTCATCCACCACTTGGTGCCTTCGCGATCGTCGGCAATGCTCAGGTGAAATCCGTCACCGGTAACGAATACCCACGCGTCGAGCACTTCGGAGTGCATGGGGCCATCGCCGGCATAGGTGCGGCAGAGGTTTCCTTCCAGGTCGCGTTGAAAAAGCTGCAACTTGACCGACGGTCGGTTGGGACCGTGCCCGAGCAAGTCGGCATCGAAAACCCATAGCTCCTCGGTGCCGAGTAGCTCGTGGCGCTCGGGAGCATTGACGTAGTCTTTCTGGGGCCTGGACTTGCTGACGACTTCAATGGCCAACTTCGGTGGAAAGTGACCAGTTTCCCACGTGCGAAGGCTCCTCGTGTAACGGCCTTCCGGCGGCGTTTGTTCGAGGTAGCAAACGTCCGGGTCGACGCCGACCTTGGGATGCCGTTCGTCCCAGCGACAGGCCAATTCTCGAGCGAGCATGCCGCCGCGCCTCGTGCGCCGCTGCCATCCTTCGAGGAGTAACAAGATCCGCCGCTCGCGAAGGTCGTGCGGATGCGAATCAGGCACCGTGTCCTCGTCGTCGATGTACCATTCCTCGGGATAAGGCTGCGCTTCGCCAGGTCGGAATGACTGTCGGAAGTGCCAAGGCTGTTGAGATCGCCCGAAGTGAGACATGAAACGAACCTACCATGAGTTTGACGGTGGGGGCAAGAGGTTGTTGGTGAGTGCTCTGCAGGGCGCCTGTCACGATGGGCCCGCCCAGCCGCATAGCTCACCTTGGCCGCTCGGTCAAACCAAAAGTTTTACCGGGTTAGTTGATTCATGCCCCTCGAAAAACCCCTTCTCTACGTTCCAAAAACGACCGCATACCCTCGGCCGCGTCTTCCGTCGCCATTAGCTTGCGCGCTCGCTCCAATAACACTGCATTCTCCACCCCGAGGCCATTCGCCTGTGCATTACGCACCGACTCCAGCGTCGTCTGCACAGCAATCGGAGCCTGCGTGGCAATGCGCTGGGCCATCCACGTCGCCCTTTCCAACAGATTCGCCGCCGGGACGACCTCCTGCACCAATCCCATCCGCAATGCCTCGACCACGTCGAACGTGTCCCCCGTGAGCAACCACTTCATCGCATTGCCATAACCACATTGCGCAGCAAAACGCATCGTCGCTCCGCCGAATGGGAAAATGCCGCGCTTGACCTCGAGCTGCGCAAATCGAGCCCCCTCCGCCGCAATGCGCACGTCACCCGCCAACGCCAGCTCGATCCCAATCGTGAAACAATACCCTTGCATCGCCACCACTATCGGCTTCGAAAGACGCCTTCGCCCAAGCGCCAATGGATC
>CAZETM010000554.1:0-6488 GCA_964514885.1 uncultured Polyangium sp.
GGTGACGGGTTGTTCCAAAGGGCTTGGCGGATCGATGCACTTCTTCGATCGCGAGCACAACATGCTTGGCGGTTACGGCATCGTCGGCGGGCATGTTCCTTTGGCTGTCGGAACCGCGTTTGCCTCGAAGTACCGCGGTGATGGTCGCGTCGCGATCGTGTTTCTCGGCGAAGGCGCGGTGAGCATCGGTGACTTCCACGAGAGCATGTCGCTGTCGGCTTTGTGGAAGTTGCCCGTCGTGATCGTCTGCGAGAACAACGAGTACGCGATGGGGACTTCGATTGCGCGCACGTTGTCGAACGAAGACGTGTCGGAGAAAGCGATTGGATACGGCATGGCGCGTGATCGCTTCACGGCGCATCACGTGTTCGAGGTACGTGATCGGTTGGCCGACGCGATTGATCGAGCACGCGAGAAGAGCGAGCCGACGTTGGTCGAGATCAAGACCTATCGCTTCCGTGGCCATTCGATGAGCGATCCTGGCAAATACCGCACGGCGGAGGAGCTGGAAGAACGCAAGCGCAAGGATCCGTTGCTGGTGAGCCGCGGCGAGCTGGAGCAGAAGGGCCATGGTGATGCGCTGCAAAAGATCGAAGCGGAGATTGAAGAAGTGGTCGCCGATGCGATTCGCTTTGCTGACGAGAGTCCCGAACCTGGTCCCGAGCTTCTCGAAGCGACCACTTATGCAGGAGCATTCGCGCGATGAGCGTACTTCGATACCGTGAGGCGGTCAGGGCTGCCATGATCGAGGAAATGGAGCGCGACGAGCGCGTGTACCTCGTGGGTGAAGAAGTGGGCGCTTACCAAGGCGCTTACAAGGTCACCGAGGGAATGCTCGAGCGATTCGGCGCCAAACGCGTCATCGACGCTCCGATCACTGAAAGTGGTTTTACCGGGTTATCCATTGGCGCAGCGATGGTCGGGCTTCGTCCGATCGTCGAGTTCATGACCTGGAACTTCTCGGCCGTGGCATTCGATCAAATCTTGAACAATGCTGCCAAGATTCGACAAATGTCGGGCGGGCAGTTCAACATTCCGATCGTGTTTCGCGCTCCCAACGGCTCGGCTCGTCAAGTGGGCTCGCAACACTCGCACGCGATGGAGCATTTCTATACGCACATTCCGGGCTTGAAAGTGCTCGCGCCTGCGTTTGCCGCGGATGCAAAGGGTTTGCTGAAAACCGCCATTCGTGATGACGACCCGGTGCTCTTCATGGAAAGCGAAACGCTGTACAACATGAAGGGCGAGGTTTCGGACGATCCGGAGCTGCTCGTTCCGATGGGCAAAGCGAATGTGGTACGCGAAGGCAAAGACGCGTCGATCATTGCGTATGGACGTTGCGTACACACGGCGCTCGAAGCTGCGGCATTGCTGGAGAAAGACGGCATTGACGTCGAGATTCTCGATTTGCGATCGCTTCGTCCGCTCGATGAAGAATCGCTCGTGCGTACCGTGCGCAAGACGCATCGTGCAGTATTGGCGTACGAAGGTTGGCCTTATGGTGGTGTGGGGGCTGAGGTCGTCGATCGCATTCAGCGCCTTGCATTCGACGAGCTGGATGCGCCCATTTTGCGCGTGACGTTCCGCGACGTACCCATGCCATACAACGCCAAGCTCGAGCAATTGGTATTGCCTCAGCCCGACCGGATCGCCGCCGCTGTACGGGAAACGCTCTACCGTTAGGACAAACCGGGCTTTAGACGTTTAGCAAGGCACTCGCGAAAGACGCATCAAAATGGCCAAGGTTCTCGACATGCCCAAGCTGTCCCCCACGATGGAGGAGGGACAGATCAGCGTTTGGCACAAAAAAGTAGGCGATTCGATCGCCATCGATGATTTGCTCGCCGAAGTCGAAACCGACAAGGCGACGATGGAGTACCGGTCGTTCGACAAGGGCACGTTGCTCGAGATTCTCGCGCCTGCGGGCAGTATGGTTCGTCTGGGACAACCGGTCGCGATTGTCGGTGCGGCTGGGGAAGACATCTCCGCGCTCTCGGCCTCGTCCAAGAGCGGCGCCGCGCCTGCCAAGCCTGCGCCTGCTGCTCCGCCTCCTCCGCCCGCTCCCGTGGCCATTGCAGCGCCTCCGCCCCCGGCTCCGGTGGCCGCTCCTCCGCCTGCGCCTGCCGTAGACGCAACCGGGCGCGTCAAAGCGTCGCCGTACGTGCGCAAGATGGCGCGCGAACGAGGTTTGGAACTGCATGGAGTGAATGGCTCGGGCCCGGGCGGGCGCATTGTCGCGCGCGACTTGGATAGCCTGGCAAAACGTGCGGAAGTGCCCGCGGCAGCGCCGGTTACGCCAGTTACGCCGGTTGCTGCACCGGGAGAATTGCTCGCGCCCGAGGTTCGACCGCTCAGCATGATGCGCAAGGCGATTGCGCGCAGGCTGACCGAATCGAAGCAAACGGTGCCGCATTTCTACCTCACGATCGATATCGATGCGGGGCCTCTTTCCGCATTACGCGAACAAATGAATGCGGACCTGGCGGGAGCGGCCGAGCCGGGCAAGGACGCGCCGAAGATCTCGGTCAACGATTTGCTCGTGAAAGCGTGTGCGATTGCGCTGCGTCGCGTTCCCGAATGCAATGCGTCGTTCACGCCGGAATCGATTCTCATTCATCGTCGCGTGGACATTTCGGTCGCCGTTGCCGTGCCGGATGGCTTGGTGACGCCGGTCGTACGCGATGCCGATAAGAAGACCGTGGCAGCGATTGCCGCTGACGTGCGTGATCTCGCCTCGCGAGCGCGTAACAAGAAACTACGTCCCGAAGAGATGACCAATGGAACGTTTTCCATCTCGAACCTGGGGATGTACGGCATTGACCAGTTCGCCGCGGTGATCAATCCGCCGGAAGGTGCCATTTTGGCGGTGGGACAAGTACGTAATGAACCGGTCGTGCAAGGCGACAAGGTCGTTCCTGGAAAGCGTTTGGCGATGACGTTGTCGTGCGATCATCGCGTGGTCGACGGAGCCGTCGGAGCCACGTTCCTCAAGGCTTTGCGCGGTTTGCTCGAACGGCCGACGCAAATTCTGTATTACTGAAAAGCCCCGCGGCCGTTCCCTCCCCTGGCACCATGAAAATCGTCTTCCTCGATTTCGATGGGGTCCTCAATAGCCTCACCAACATCGTTTTTGGCATCTCGGGCTTCAAAAGTGAGGCGATCGATCGACTGAATCAAATCGTCCATCGGTCGCAAGCCAAAGTCGTCGTATCTTCGAGTTGGCGCGTAACGCATTCGCTGGAAGAATTACGCACGCTTCTCGCTGAGGCAGGGTTTCGGGGCGAAGTGATCGATTGCACGCCGCAACACGTCACGATGGTTCCGACCCAGTTCATGCGTGCAGGAACCATACGTTGTCACGAAATCCAGACGTGGCTCGATGCGCAGTCCTTCGAGGTCGAGAGTTTCGTCATTCTCGACGACATCGAGCTGGAAGAGCTTGCGGCGTTTCACGTGCACACCGACCTGGACGAGGGCCTATGCGACCACCATGTCGACCAGGCGCTCGGGATTTTGGGCTGAAAGCGTGCGCATTAGGATTTCGCGTAGCGGTGCGGGCGGCTCCCCTCTCCGTCACGGAGAGGGGTTGGGGGTGAGGGAGCTGCCGCTGGCGGCGAGTTCGGGGTCCCGCGGGCGCCGAGAAATGGTCCGCTTCCGGGCGGCTCACACAAAAGACCGCGGTTTTCAGGACAACGATGAGACGAATGGTCAGCACGGAGAGGGGTTGGGGGTGAGGGAGCTGCCGCTGGCGGCGAGTTCGAGCAACGCGCTCTGAATTCACTTCCCGCGCGTTCTAAACGTGGGCACGAGACACACGGCCGAGAACATCGCCAGTCCCACGAACACGTAAAACAGTTTGTCCCAGCCATATCGTTCGCTCACGCCGCGCGTGACGTATTCTTGCAGAATGGCGCCAACGGATCCAATACCATTGACGAGCCCGGCGGCGGTCGCGGCGGCATACGGGCCACCGGCATCTTGGGCGGCCGCGCCGCTGATGAGCGAATCCGGGCCGAAAAGCAATGCCCCGACGAGCGCCATGATCGCAAAGTTGAGCACCATGTTGGTCGCGCCCAGTTGCGCGTACAGGAAAATGGCCCCAGCCAACAGCACGAGCCAGGATGCGGCAAACATGGATCGAGGCACGCGTTTGTTGCGATCGGACAACATTCCCATGCCGATCGTGCCGAGAACTCCGCCCACTTCGAACGAAATGGACATGTATCCCGCAGTGGTTTTCGAATACGAAAGCGCAGTCGTCAAGTAAAACGGAAGCCAAAACAGAATGCTGTACCGAATCAGCTTCATGCCGAAGTACGAAGCGCCGTAACACCACACCGTGGAGCTGGTCAGGACGCGACGTTGTTCAAATTTGCGTTTGGCGGCAACTTCGATTGGATCGAGGGCTTCTTGCGTAGCATTCGACGATTTCCCCGCCGACGCGTTGGGTCCTGGTTTCAGGAAAACCAAAACGAGGATACCGACGAGCGCGACGACGATGGCGGGGCCAAAAAAGCTGGCGCGCCATCCCCAATAGCCAAGCATCAACGTGGCAAACCAAGTCGCGACAATCCCGCCCACTTGGTAACACGTGGACCAAAAACCCATGACTTGGCCGCGATTGCCGAATGTCGTCCATTCTGACATGGCTTTGATATTTCCCGGCCAACCCGTGGATTGCGCGAATCCATTGACGAGGAAAGCCAGGAAAAACGCCATGCCAAAACTCGATGCACCGAATGCGACGCATGCCGCGGCGCTCACGAGCATGCCTACGCCGATGAGTTTTCGGGCGCCTACGCGCTCGCCAAGGAATCCATTGAGGGATTGTCCGATGGCGTAAGCAGCCAGGAACGCGGTATCGACACCGACGAGCGCGCTTTTGCCGAAGGTTTCGGCGATGGGGGCTTTGGCGACGCTGATCCCTTTGCGCCCCAAGTAATACGTCGCGTACGAGAGCCAGGTGAGGATCCAGGCGGCCCAACGACCAGGGTGCTTCGCCGCATCGAGCTCCTCGTCGGGCAGCGCGACTCGTTCAAGGGGAACCCCGACGGCGTTGTTGGTCATTGCGGCGCGAGATTAGACACAGCACGACGCTCGCGGCTAGCTCAATCGTGTGCACGGCTGCGGGCTTTGTCGTGATTTTGGTCCGGAAACGCCAAAACATGCGCACGACCATCGGAAAACGCGTTTGCACACGTCCAAATCGCCGCGCGGCAAGTCGTGCGACGATTTCGGCAGGCCAAGATGTGCGCACGACCATCTTGGGGGACGGTTTTGGAATTCCAGGATGCGCGCGCGGGCGATCGGGCGAACGTTTTGACGCGCCAGAATCGCTCCACGAAGAGACCTCCCCAACATTTTGAAACGTCAGGATGTGCGCACGAAGAGCACCGGGGGCATTGGCGCACGTCGGGAAGCGCGAGCGGGCGTCCGGGCGGGGATTTGCGCGCGTCAGGAAAGCCGAGCGGAGAGCGGTGGGGGGATCTCGGCTGCAAAAAGTGCCCGGCGCCCTTCCAAGAGTGAAAAATGGTTGGTTCTCAGGCAAGGAAAGCATTGTCGACGCGAACGGAGCCGGCCGATACAGCCACCCGTTGAGCCAACCAGGTCGACAACGAACGAGCGTACCGACTTGCACGGGTTTCTTTCGTTTCACATGAAGGTGCGCTACTGTCCCCGCCATGCGGCTCACCGCTCGAATGTTTGAAGATTTTCGCAGCCGACGATCCACCGACGTTGTTCTTTACCTGGAGGCGCCATTCGAGCCACTGGCTGACTTGAATGATCCCGCACGTCCATGGACGAAGCGCGTTGATGTCGAGCGACCCAAAGCAGGAGCGGGCGGCTACCGTGATTTGGCGTTGTTAACGGTGGTAGCATCCAATGACCTTGATGTAGACACGCTTCAGGCCGTGATTGCCGAGGGGGTCTATGACAAACTCATTGAATCTGGAGGAGCGTGGATTGAACATCGTGGTGTCCGATTCGGCTCCACGATGGCCACTGACGTTCCTCCGGGCGAGCACGCCTCCATTTTTGCGCAATTGCTGGACGCGATGTCGGTGCGCCTGAAGCGGAGAAAACTGAGGACGGAGCTTCGGATTCTGCGCCTCGACCTCGAAGACTTTCGAGGCGTCGATCAAATGAATTTGGTCTTTTCGTCGAATCAAACGACCGTGCTCGTGGGCGCCAATGGTTGTGGAAAGACGACGTTGCTCGATGCCACCACGCTTTTGCTGTCGCATCTGCAATCCGGGATCACTCGAAATCCCCGGCGGATTCATTCAATCACCGACGCCGATATCATGAACGGTCGTGATGGTTCGAAACTATCCATGACTGTGGAGATTGCGGGTAATCCGATTACGTGGTCGCTCGCCCATGATCGCGGCGACGAACCATTACCAGCCAACGCTAGTCTGTGCTTATTTGAGCTCGATGAAGAAGTGAAACGATTGCATCGTGAGATCGAGAAGGGAGACATTTGT
>CAZETM010000555.1:0-6486 GCA_964514885.1 uncultured Polyangium sp.
CAACACGTTTGGCGCCGTCGTGAACCAAACGAAACAGGACGAGCAAACGGGACCAAGCACCTCGACGCTGGTCCATGGTATCGGGGAAACGCCCCGCATCATTGCGGAGTTGATCGAAAAGACTGAGGAGCGAATAGTTGCGGACGAAAATGGGCGACGACGAAAGCAGCCCGCGTTCTTCGGCGTAAAGAATAAACACGAGGCGCAGAAGAACCGCGAGAAGTCCTCCATAAACGTGTTCGGGATCTTCGGTGACGGTGGCATTCCAAAGGGCGCCATAAGGGCCTTCGTTGGCAGATTGAAAACCGCGAAGCAATTCGTTGAGGGCTTCGAGGACCTGTCCGGCGAGCTTGGTCGAAACGACGTTTTGGTATTTGCGACTTTCCTTGAGGATATGCGGCAAACGCTGCTCGCGCCCGAGCGTAAAAAGGCGCGCGGATTTCAGGAGCATGCACAGCGCCGAGAGCATGGGGGCATCGAGCGCGGTGGGAAGACGATGCAGGGGCCAAGTGACGTGTCCCGAGGTTTCCCCTCGCGGGGCGTACACCAAACGAATCTGTCGACGATTGGCGAGGATGCCAATGTTGACGCCGGTTTCGCGCACGAGGCGTTCGAGACGAACTTGGGGACTGGCGCGCCAATGTTTACCGTCCTCGGGCGGAGGTTCGTCGAAGGAGGTTCCGTCGGGCAATTCCTGGACGAGCAAAAGCCATTCGTTTTGGGTTTGGCGCTGTTCGAGTGGGTCGAGTGGGGCAGGGACGGCGTAGGTGGGTCGGAGGGTTTCACCGAATTCGGGAAGGAAAATCGACAAGGATTCGGGCAAACTGTCCGTCGGAACGAGCTTGTTGGTCTTCCAGCCAAGGACTTGCGTGGCGAGGACGTGGAAGTCTAGGGCTGAAGATTGAGTTTGTCGGTCTTTCTTTTTGGCGTCTTTGGCGTCTTTGGCGTCTTTGGGCGCGGGAGGCGTGAGCAGCGAGGCGAGCGTTTGCTGTTCTTTGGCGATGTTTTTATCGGGAACGGCTTGCGCGGCGAGCAATGCGGGAGGGGAAACGACGAGTCCGACCGGTCGCAAGAGGCCGATCCAATCTCGATGCATCTGAAGTTCGTGATCTTGGCTCATGATGGATTGGTGTTCGGAGGCGGAGGGAGATTACGCGGATTGTCGGCATCGGCGTCGACGCTGACGATTTCGAATCCAGAAGGCTGAGAGAGCACCCAGCGTCTTCCGGCCTTGGAGAGCGTTCCGAGGACGCGGACTTCGCTTCCCTGTCGATGCGCTTCGATGGCGTCGCGATAGGCTGCGACATCCAAACGCACGTGAATTCGACCGAGATCTCCAGCATCCTGGCTCGGGACAATGACGACTTCGCCTTCGGCGTCGACGGCTTTGGGGTCGCGATCGAGGCGCGTGACATAACCGATAACATCGAAGCCTTTGACATTTGCGCGGTCGCGCATGGCATCGGCGACCGCGCCGAGTCCGGAAAGAGCTTCGGGGGAAAACGAGACGCGGGAGAGGGTGGTGGGTGGAGGTGCTGGGCGATTGCGCGACCAGGAAACGGCCACGTGGAGTTCGCCGCCAAGAATCGTGGGTTCGAGCATGGCCAAGGCGGCGAGGAGATTACCGCTGACGCCGCGCGATTCTTTGGACAGAAGCGGGTCGAGGGCTCCAACGGAGCGCACTTGCCGGACCTCTTCGAGGGCGTGCATCAAGGTGCGGACGACGCGGCGGGCGAACGGGTCGGGCGGAGGTTCTGGGAAGAGCGAACTTTGTTCACCAACGGCGGGTTCTACCGGGACGATGAACCGGGAGACATAACTGCCGCGTTGGCTCTGTCCTTCGTGAACCGTGGCGAGGAGTTGGGTGGCATCGGTGCGCGACATGCGGGGAAAATAGGTTTGCGGCAGGAGGACGCTGTGGGCAGCGGCCAGGAGCATGTTGCGGGCAGCTTCGCGGAGGCGGAGCGCGTCGAGGAGCGGCAGCGTCCCTGATGCGGCGCGGTCGGAGGCGATTCGGATAGCGAGCCGGTCGCCTGCGGGTTCCGTCAATTCGTCAATGAGGGAAAACACGTTGGCGTGTTCGATGGCCGCAAGCAGTTCGAGGACCTCGGCCATTCGTCGAGGGTAATCGGCGAGGCGTGCGTTCTGCGGAATGTCGATTTCGTGGTCGTCACGCCGATAGATGATGACGCTGAATTTGGTCGAGAGGTCTTCATGCAGGTGCCACCCACGACTACGCAGGTATTCCTGCACGGTGACGGGGCCGAGCGTTGCAGCCAAATCGCGAATATCGACGCTCATCAGAACCCTCCTTGACTGACCTTCGTGAGGATTTCGCGCAAGGCATCCGGGGCAAAAACGTTGCGTTTGGGGATACGGACGGTTTTCGAATCGCCGGCGGCTGCCTCCATGCCGGTCATTTTCACCCAATAGGCACAGCGACGGATCATGAGTTGCTGCACGGTATGCTCGACGGCCTGACCGATATCCTGCGGAAGGAGCAAAACGACCAGAATATGAGGAATCGAGGCTGCTGCACGCAAGGAATCGTAATGAGCGAGTTCGAGCTGCCAGGAAACATAGTCGTCATGCTCCAGATCCGTTCGCGCGGAGGCTTTGAGCTGGAGGTCGACTTTGGGACGCGCAAGGTGTCCTGATCCGACGGTGCTTGCAGCGCCCACGGTGGCATCGATTCCACCGTGATCCTGGGTCCAAGTTCCGACGCTGTAGCCACAAATGGCGGCGACGGCATGAAGGTAGGCTTTGCTGATTTCTTCTTTTTGTTGCTCGGGAGTCATTCATTCACCCCGTCACCGGCCATAAATAAGCAATGCCCACGGGTTCGATTCGCGTCGCCGACACAGCGTATCCTTGCTTGATTCGTTCAGGCTCGCGCTGGATTTCGCGGGGAATGGTATCGAGCCTGCGGCGCCAGAATTTGGTATTGTCGTGAAGCTGCCGCCGCTCATCGTCATCGAAGTCTTTATACGCCAAAGAAAGCTGGGGCGTATCGACCTTGTCGATTTCTCGTTGAATACGGTCTTTTTGAGCTTCCAGAATGCCCACCATGTCCTGCGCTTCACGCTCGCCGCGTTCGGTCAATTTGGCCTTTGCTTTGTCCCCCAGAAGTTCACAACGCGATTTCAAATGCGGAAGCAATTGCGCGACGTCATCCGCAACCGAACGAAGAAGCTGTTCCTGGACCTCCTTGGCGACATCGGTACGATTCGATGTCGTGAGAGAAGTAAGAAGCAAATCCCACGATTTTTCTTGGGCGTCTTCGGCGTAAGGCTTGAGCAATCCGCCGCGCGTGACTGGATCGACCCAACGTGCGGCAACGGCAACGATTTCGTCATGCAACCGGGCTGCTCGCGCACCATACAGTGAAATTCGACCGAGGAGCAATACGCGGGGCACGGCATCGTTCGTGTGCACGACACATGCGCGGGCGAGGGCATCGCGGACGAACCCTTGCGCTAGAAATGGCGCGAGCAAACGCTGAACGAGTCGGTGCTCGAGGTGCAGATGAACGACGTCGTCGTCGCTATGGCTATGGTCTTTGAATACGACGGGGCGAATGGGTGCAGTTCGTCGCCATTCCCAGACGGGCGTGCCGCGCCGTCGCGGAATGCGCAAGGTGTCGAGTGTATCAGCCCAGGTCGGGTCGGTCAGGGCCGGAACGGCAAACGCTTCCGGCAGGTCGGGAACGGGGGACAAGGGTTTGACTTTAAGCATGGCGAGCGATTCGCAAAGGACGTGACGGAGCTGCGATTCATCGAGGTCCAGGGACTTTTTCGATTGCTCGAGGATATTTCGCAATTCGTCAATCTGCTTCGTGAGATCGGTTTTTCGTTGCCGAACCCCTTCGAGTTCTTCCGGCGCCGCATTGGATTTCGGCTTTTCCGTGTCGAGACGTAATGCATCGGCCAGGTCTTTGCGTCCGCGCGGACCAATTCCCCGGGCTAATCGACGGGCCATACGTTCTTCGAGAACGGGCGGCATGCTCCCCAATTGCTCGTGAATCACCCGCGTGCGCTCCGCCAGCACTTCCAAGACTCGATCCGCTTCACGCTGCGCGTAAACGAAATAATGACAACGCACTTCCGCGGCGTTTTGCCCTTTGCGATCGATGCGTCCATTGCGTTGCTCGAGGCGCGAGGGATTCCACGGAAGGTCGAAATGGAACAGGTCGGCGCAATGGTGTTGGAGGTTCACGCCTTCGCGGGCGGCATCTGTGGCGACAAGAATGCGGAGGGGATGTTTTCCCGGGGGTTGGTTAAATGCGAACTTGATTTCTTCGCGTACTTCGGTGGGCATTCCGCCATGAAAGGTGGCGATACGTTGGTCGCCGCGATCTGTCGCGCCAATGACCGTGCGCAGTTGTTGCTCCAAATAGCGCTTCGTATCGGCATATTCGGTGAAAATGAGGACGCGTTTCGGGTGCCAGGAAGCTGGCGACGTCGCAGCTTCGCCCCAGGCGGGCATTTCGGGACAGAGTTCTTTGCGGATCCAATCAATGAGGTAACGGACACGAGCATCGGGCAAACGTCGCGTTCGTTCGGCGATGTCCAGCATGCGCGTAACCAGGGCCAATTCATGGTCCGTGGGTTTGCCGTGCCCTTCCACCGTGACGGTTTCGATAGCTTGTTCTTCGGCTGCGTTCACGGCGTCTTCGGTCAGTTCGGCGCGATCGTCTTCAGCATCGGGTGGGGACAGGAGCAGTTCGAGCGTTTCCGGGGCTGTGGTGGAAACGGTTTCGTCTGCGGCGCGTTCGAGGGCGCGACGATGAACGGAGAGGGTACGATAAAACGCTTCAATCGAGGAAAAGAGTCGTTTTTGGAGATTGATGAGAATGAGCCCTTGGGCGGCACGTTGTTTGGGCGGCAAGCCTTCAACGCGTTTTTCGCGGGCTTCCCAGTATTCATCGAGCAGGCGCGCCAGCTCGAGCTCGGGCGTATCTGCGGGCAGGTCCTTCATGGGGACCTGGACGACGCGTCGAATGGGAAATCCTCCGGATATTTCGCGCAAATCCGACTTGAGCCGGCGCACCATGATTTCGTCGCGGAGTTTGGGTTCGACGGGTGTGCCGCGGACAAACCGCTGGGGGTCGAGGATTTCCAAGAGGGCGGAGAAGCTATTGGACAAACCGTTGTGGGGTGTGGCGGAAAGGAACAAGCGGTGCTCGAAGCGTTCTGCCAAATCGCGCACGGCGCGGGTGAACTGCGAATCGATGGCGTATTGGGAGCTCGACGCGGGCGCGGCATGATGCGCTTCGTCGAGAATCAGCAAGGAACCGGGGTCGGGACCGTCACGCCGCGCGCCATTTTCATCGGTGCTGAGCAAATCACGCAATGGAGCAACATAATCTTCATCGCGCAACAGAGCATGGGACAAAATGAAGCGCGTATGCGTGGTCCAAGGATTTACGGTGTATCCACGGTCTCGACGCATCCGGCCGACGTAGTCGCGGTCGTAGACGACGAAGGTAAGACCAAACCGTTGTTCGAGTTCTTCGCGCCATTGAATGACGACGGAAGGCGGAGCGACGACGACGACGCGACGCACGCGTTGGCGCATGAGCATTTCGCGTAAAACGAGTCCGGCTTCAATGGTTTTACCGAGTCCAACGTCATCGGCAATGAACAAATTGACGCGGGGCAGCCGGAGGGCTTTGCGCAGCGGTTCGAGCTGGTAGGCCATGACCTCGATGCCGGCACGCCATGGAGCTTGAAAGAGCCGAGGCGTCGTTGCCGTCACACAGTTCCAGCGCAAGGCATGGAGATACGCAGCAAAACACGAAGGGGCATCGAATTTGCGCCCACCCAACTTATCCCACGATGCGCGCACGATTTGCGCATCGATCTCGTGCTCCCAGAGCACTTCGAGCGGCTCACCTTGCGCGTCGTCGTCGAGACAAGACATCGAAACGAGCGTTGCTTCACCTACAACTGGTGGAGGCTGGACGTCTTCGACGAGGTAGCTTCGTTCACGAATCTGAACGATTTCGCCAACGTCTGGCGCGGCAGGAAGAACGGCATCGGTGATTTCGGTCGCACTCATGTCCACGATTCCCGCGCATGCACGTGGACGACGTCCGTTCCGATGATGATCCGCATCGCTCCCCCTCGGTGGGGACAGTAATTCAGCACGCGGGCACGCTACCGGAAGAGCCTCAGAGCTTCAAGGGGAAAACATACCTGCGCGCGGCCCAAAACCAAGACAGGCGATTTCATCCCAGATCACCGCGATTGGATAGCCATGTCCGGCAGAAGTCCCCGCGGTTGTCTGCTCGCATGCTTTTGAAAAAATCACCCACTTCATGCTTGACACCTCACACCTCGCGTTGGCATCATCGCCCCATGACTACCCTGGACCTTACGAAAATCTCCCCCAAAGCCCGCGAACGTTACATTCGCCTCGGTCGTCGATACGGCTCCGACGATACCTTCAAACAAGCCACCAAAACCCTCCAAGCCATTGAAACCC
>CAZETM010000556.1:0-4828 GCA_964514885.1 uncultured Polyangium sp.
CGTTTGCTGCGTCGGCGTGGTGCACGGAAGCAAGTTCGTATTGCCCGTCGGGTTCGCCGGGGTAATCGACGCGGTGTAGGTGTTGAGGCACGTCGTGCGTTGCGCGGCAGTTCCCCACGCGCAGCACGTCTTGCCTGCACCCGTGTTGCAGTAGTGCTTGTAGCCTTCGTCGGTGCAGCCGTTACAGTTGTCGTCGCCGTTGTTGCACGACTCGGGCTTGATTGCGGCGCCGATGATGTTCGAGAACGCGTTGGCCACTTCGACTTCGTTGTTGGCCAAGTAAGACGTCGTCGTGCCACCAGCAGCCGCGATGGCGTCCGTATTTGCCTTCAAACCACCAGCGAAGTTGATGACGTGGACCGGAACTTTCCACGTCTTGCCGCCAATCGAAACGCCCGTGTTGAACAGCTCCGATGCGGCATTTACCGCCGGCGTGTTGCTGTTGTTCGTCTCGCAGCTCTCGTCACCGTCGGTCAACAGAATGACGTTGACCGCGCGGCAAGGACGATCGTTGGTATCGAGCGGCGTTGCAAAGCTGTACGTGGGATTGGGGCAATAATCGCTTCCAGACCAGCGGGTCCACCCGGCCCTCAAGTATTGCGTCACGCCGCGGAGCGAACCGGCTAGAGGCGTGCCACCGTTGGCAAAAAGCTCGCGGCTGTTGTCGCAACTGCCGTCGAACCACTGGAGGATCTCGGCCGTGTTCGACGCTGGCGCAGGCGGAGGAAGCCACCACGTGTCCTTGTTGATCCCGACGACGACATTGGCGCCGTTACGCCATGTACCTTCGGCGAAATTCGGCGGCGAGGCAGGGCCCGCGCCAGCCGCGCACGCGGGAAGGTTTCCGCAGGCCGAACCGCCAGAATCGGGGAACGTGTTGTACGTGCAGCCGTACGTCTCGCCGTTGCAAGTGCCACCCGTCGGAGCACCACAAGAGCTGTTGCACGCGCCGGCCGCACAACTCGAGACGAAACTGGCAAACGTGGCCAAGCCGAAGTTCACTTCGCCGCTGAATGCCTGCACCGTTTGTCGCAACGCGCATTTGGCGTCATTCAACCGGTTCGGAACCATGCCGCAGGAGTTCAGCTTGTAGCCAACCGCCGCCGAGTCGCATTCGTTGGGAAACTGTGTCGGCGGCGTGGTGCACGCGATCATCGAGCCGGAGGTGTCCACCACCAGCAAGAAGTACGGACGCGCTGGCGCGGGCCAGTCACCAGGGTTGAACGAAAGACACGAGGCGGATTCCTGTGCGCGCACGGGCTGCACGAACGCAGCTCCCGCCGCCAACCCAGAAAGCACCGCCAACGAGGTTATTAACCCTTTGGAAGGCTGCGGAAACAAAGCCATAAAGAGCTCCGCTTGGAAACGCGCAACGCGCCCCGACAAGACCCACGTTCGCCCACGCCTGGAAGGCGCAAGTCTCAATTCAGGATCTCACGAATTTCCCAGTGAACACAAGTGCCCACCCAAAACGCTGCGATGAAGAGCGGGGGATTGGATCCCAAGCCACCCGAAAGGCTGAATCCGTCCGTGCGAAAAAACGAAGGCGCACCGAAAACCAGTGCGCCCTCACACCCTCAAGCCGATCTTCGTTCAAGGGTTGACAGACAGCAGAAAAACGTCATCGCCCGCTGCCGTGATCGATCCCAATCCAAAGTCCGCGGAACCATTGAACGAACCGGTCAGCGCGACACCGCCCGTCGTCGGATCGAGCGCCAAAGCCTGCGTCGACTGAGACATCGGCCCCGCATACGCTCGCGACCACTGGGGACAACCCGTGGTGGCGTTCAGTCGAGCGACGAACCCATCGAATCCACCAGCGCTCGTGACCTCGCCGCCACCAAGGTCGATCTTTCCCGAGAAGTTACCCCCGACAAACACCTCGCCATTCGACGCAATGGCCACACCCGTCGTGCTCTGCTTTTCCCCGTCGCCATACGTCCTCGTGTACTTGTGCACGCCAGCCGCCGAGTACAACGTGACGAACGCGTCGTCCGTCCCAAGGTTGTCGACCGACTTGCCGCCCATATCGAACACGCCTTTGAAGTTGCCACCGACAACGACATCGCCATTGGGACCAACCGCAACCGCATTCGCCTTGGCGTTTCCGGCCATCGTCCCATTGCTCAGCTTCACCCACGTCGCATTGCCAAGCGAATCGAGCTTCGCGACAAACGCGCTCGGGTTCGACGTCGCCGTCATCGCTCCGCCACCGAAATCAATCGCTCCGGCCGCTTCCCCACCAACATAAACGTTGCCCGTCGAATCGAGCGCCACGCTGCTCATTTGTTGATCGACCGCGTCGCCGTATTGACGGCTCCACTGATGCGCACCCGCCGTATCGAACTTCGCGACAAACCCATCGTACGTGCCGCCAACGGCCGTGAGCGTCCCGCCACCAAGATTGAGCGTGAGCTGAAAGCTACCAACGAGGATCGAATTGCCCGCAGCATCCACGGCCAAACCTCGCGCCGACTGCACGTAGTCATCGCCGAAACGCTTGCTCCAGACATGAGCGCCGTCGGGCGTGAGCTTGGCCAGGTACACGTCCGTGAACAACGTTCCGTTTGCGTTCAAAGCACCGCCACCAAAATTGATGCTGCCTTTGAAGTTACCCGTGACGTACACGTTTCCGTTGGAATCAGCCCCGATGCCCGACGCCACCTGGATCTGACCATCGCCAAATTGCTTGGCCCAAAGAAGCTGGCCCGCTGGCGTGAACTTCGCCACGAACACGTCATCCATTCCAGCGCTCGTGAGCGTCGCGGCGCCCAAGTTGATCGACCCGCTGAACGATCCAGCCAAAAGAATGTTGCCCGATTTGTCGTACGCAATCGCCGAGCCCGTCTGGACGCTGGCGTCACCGAACGCAGACGCAACTTTCGTCGCTCCACCGTTTGGATTGCCCATAGGACAACCCGACGAGCTGGACGACGAGCTGCTGCTGCTCATGCCCGTGCTGGCGTTGCTGCTCACGAAGCATGATAAATCCTCACATCCGCCCGTGCCGGGCGTGCCGCCCGTGCCGCCCGTGCCGCCCGTGCCGCCCGTCGCACCGACGGGTTCAGGAGTGCCACATGCGCCCACGAGAATCGCAGCACAAGCCGACGCGACGACCATGATCGTGCCGAGATACTTGGCGAGAGACAACGATGCCCGGCCCTCCGCCGAACCGTGATTTGTCCGAGTGCGCATGAAGAAGCTCCTTTGACTAGGTGCAAGAAAACGCCTCGCCTTGGATATCAAGGCAGAGACGACGAAGGTAGATGATACGGAAGTGAAGGGACGAGCGGGGGATCGCTTGCGCGACTGAAGCGCGAATCAACCAAGCAGTTGCTTGGCAATGACGAGACGCTGAATCTGGCTGGTGCCTTCGTAGATCTGCAGCACCTTGGCATCACGCATGAGCTTCTCGACAGGGTACTCCTTCACGAAGCCATTGCCGCCGAAGACCTGCACAGCATCGACAGCCGTCAGCATGGCGCTGTCGGCGCCGTACGCTTTCGCAAAGCTCGAGACGATGGGATCACGCACGCCGTTGTCGAGGTTCCACGCAGCCTTTTGATAAAGCAGGCGCGTCGCCTCCACTCGAATCGCCATCTCGGCAATCATCCACTGAATGAGCTGATGGTTGGCGATGGGCGTGCCGAAAGTCTTACGCTCTTTCGCGTACGCCACGCACTCGTCGACACAACGACGCATCAGACCCGTCGCTGCAGCTCCGATGTCGGGACGCGTCTGGTTGAACGTCTCCATCGCAAGCTTGAAGCCCTTGCCCTCGGGCGCGAGCAGATTCTCTTTCGGCACGACGACCTCATCGAGGAAGATCTGCGCCGTGTCGCTCGCGCGTTGTCCGAGCTTGTCTTCTTTTTTGCCGACTCGTAGTCCAGGCGTGTCGCGATCGACGATGAACGCCGCGATGCCCTTGTGCCGAAGGTCGGGATTGCTCGTCGCGAAAATCACGTAGAAGTTCGCGTAGCTGGCATTCGTGATCCAACACTTCTGCCCGTTCAAAACGTAGTCCTCACCGTGCTTGGTGAAGCGCGTCTTGAGGCCCGCGACATCGCTGCCTGCATCGGGCTCGCTCGTCGCGTAGCTGGCCATGATCGGCTCGGCGAGCAGCTTGCCGAAGTACTTCTTCTTCTGCTCTTCGGTGCCCCCGAGCTTGATCGGCGTCAGCGCCAAGCCGTTGGCCAAGATGCTCGTTTCGATGCCCGAACATCCGTAGGCAAACTCTTCACACATGAGCGTGTTCTCGAATTCGCCCATGCCTGCGCCACCGTATTCCGCAGGGATCGTCGGGTTGATCAAACCGAGTTCCCACGCGTCCTTGAAGACGTCCATGGGGAAACGCGAATCGCGATCACACTCGGCCGCGATCGGGGTGATGCGTTCCTTGGTAAACCGACGGACGGTTTCGATCAGGCTGCGATGCTCTTCCGAGTACGAGAAATCCAAGGTCCTACTCCTTCATCCTGCTTCTGCGCTTGTCGAGTTCGGCACGCACCGCGCGCGCTCCGAGGGTGTACCCAATCACGAGCCCCAGCAGCAAGACGCTGGGGATGAATATCACGTGCTCAGGCGTGATCTGGGTGATGTCGGTCATCGCGGATCCTGCACCGCGCGCGCTTTCTCGAGCGCTCCTTCGAGCGAGGCGATGCGCTGATCAAGACGACGTTGACGACGCATGAGCGAGATCAGAAAGACAAACGTGATCAGCCAAATGGCAGCGTACGCTTCGACGAGAAGCTTCTCGCCGCTTTGCATTTGAGCGCCACCTTCGACAGCGCGAAAGGCCGTCGAGCGATCATCGGCAGTTTTTGGTGCG
>CAZETM010000556.1:4928-6463 GCA_964514885.1 uncultured Polyangium sp.
TTTGGTGCGGGTCCCTGACTCGATGCAGGTGCGACGAATTTACTTCCGGTGCCTTCAGCTTGCATCGCGACTACTCCTCACCAAGCCCGAGCTCGAGCGCTTCTTCTTCGATTTCTTGCAGTCGACCGCGCGCAAGCTCGAGACGCATACGCGACCAAATCAAGACCACGGCCAAGAGGGTGAACGTGACAAACCCGAGCATCAGCGCGAGCTTCATGTCGGGATGCTGGAGACCTCCACCGCCCGTGGAGATGACCTTGGGGTGATTGCCACCCCATTTCTGCACCGAGTAGTGAATGATCGGCAGGTTCGCTGCGCCAAGCACTCCAAGCGCCGCGGCAAACTTTCGCTCCGCATCGCCATCGCCCGCGAACGAACGCAGCACGACGTACGCGACATAGATCAAGATGCTGAGCATCGACGTGGTCAAACGCGGATCCCACGTCCAATACACGCCCCACGCTTTTGCCGCCCAGAGCGGTCCCGAGATGAGCACCATCAAGCCCATCATCACGGACACTTCGGCTCCCGATCGCGCAAGCGCATCCCACCTGCGTGTGCCTCGCGCGAGATACCCCGCAGAGCCGACAAAACACGCCGCGGCACCGAGGTACATCCCGTACGCAGCAGGCACGTGGAAGTAGAAGATCTTCTGGACAATCCCCATCGTCGCTTCGACGGGAGCCTTGAAGAAAATCACCTGGAGCGTGACGGTGCACGCAACCGCTGCCAAACCCAGCACGACGTAAAACGGAACGTCCGAAGTCGCACCACTAGGACGGCCACCCACAGTCGTTCCTGTAGGCGCGGGCTCGATCATCGCCATGGTCGGCCGGCACCCTAGTGCCTCCGCAACAGACGTTCAAGCTGCGTGCAGTCGAAAGTATCGCTCGATGAGGAGCTGATCTAAACTCGCGTCTCCTCGCACTATTTCAACTATGGCTGACTTTCGCCCCGAGCAAGCGCAAGCAGAGGTGTCCTCGTTTCGTCCGGGGACCATCGTAGACGGGCGCTATCGCGTTCTGCGCCTGATTGGCGGAGGCGGTAACGGTCTCGTGCACGAGGTCGAGCACATGCGCACGGGCCAACGCCTGGCGCTGAAATCGCTGCTCGATCCGACGATGTATCAACGGCTCGAACAAGAAGCTCGCGCAACGAGTCTCTTGAAGAGCACCCGTGCGGTGAAGATCGTCGACATGGGCACGAGTCCGACGGACGGACCGTACCTGGTGATGGAACTGCTCACGGGGCAAAGCCTGCGGGAGTTGATCCACGAAGCAGGCCAGTTGCCGCTGGAGATGACGATCAACGTCGCGATGCAAGTCGGCGAGTGTCTCGCAGAAGCGCACGCGGCGGGCATCATCCATCGCGATCTGAAGCCCGACAACATTCACCTCGCGGCAGGGCCGAAACCGAATTTGTATGACGTCAAAGTTTTGGACTTTGGCATCGTCAAGATTGGTCACGACGCACCTCTTCCTGGAGGCTCACTGACGCGAACGGGCTCGACCGTGGGAACGCCGTACTACATGAGC
>CAZETM010000557.1:0-6459 GCA_964514885.1 uncultured Polyangium sp.
AGCGCTTATTACGCGCCGGCATCGGCGGCGGTGTCGATGGCCGAGTCGTTCTTGTTGGACCAGAAGCGGCTGTTGCCGTGCGCGGTGTATCTCGATGGGGAGTACGGCTACAAGGACTTGTTCATGGGCGTGCCGGTGATCATCGGCGGGCGCGGGGTGGAGAAGATCCACCTGCTCAACCTGACGGAGGATGAGAAGGTGATGTTGGCGAAGAGCGCGAAGAGCGTGCAGGGCATCACGGACGTGGTGAAGGCGACGCCGGCGGTGTAGAACCTTTTCAGCTCAAACGATGAACGTGACAGCTCGCGGACTCGCTCTGCGGGCTGTCCTCATTTTGTGCCGAGCGCTTCGAGCGTAGACAACCAGGCACCGAAGTGGGGGCAGGCTTCTTTGAGCCTTTCCAATCCAATGCGGCGAGTGATGCTTGGACCCATGGTGCGCTTATTGTAGCCGCGAAAGAATCGCTTTATTCGCTTCGACGGCGCGCCTTCTTTGGTCTGATTGATCTCTTCTGGTTTTAGCTGCCAGATATCGTTAAGTAATCCCGCCAAGCCTATCCATGAATCCTCATGTGGGAATTCTCCAAGAATCTCCTCGGGTTTCACAAACACCAGCGCTTCGAACTCGTGCAGTTGAATGTTCGGAATGAAGCGAGAACCACCAACATGATGCTTCATTGCATTTTCCAATGCGGCAACGCGCTCGTACGGATCTGCCATCTTTACGTGAACGTCATAATCGGGAAAATCCGTCGGAAATGCATAGAGGTCGAACATCGTCGTAACGCGGCTCGAATCTGCCGAATATTGGCGCAATGCCGCCTGAATGTGCCGATATACTATGTCATATTCGAGCACCCCGCCGGGAGCATCCGCGATATCATGCTTGATCTTTTTTCCGAACAGAATTGGATGAACTTTGACGCCATGGCCCAGTAGATGGGTATCCAATACATCGCGCACGAAATCGAGTTCGGTATATCCTTCGCAAAGAATGACCAGGAAACTCATCGCGGAAATCCTCCGGTCACGTTTTTCTCGTAAAGCTCTCCAAGGTCGTAATCTTCGAGCCACGCAGACAATTCATCGCTCGATAATCGCTTGCACGTGGATTCGCCATACCCTTGGCTATCTTCACGTCGTTCGACGACAATGACTTCCTCGGGAGCGAAATGTGCCAGAAATGCCGGCGATTGGGTAGCAATGATGACTTGACGTTTCGGGGAAACTTCTCGCACCAAGCTTGCGACGATGTCGATTGCGGAGGGATGCAATCCTAGCTCGGGATCGTCCATGAAGATGACGCTTGGAAGAAGCTCTTCGGGCTGAAGCAATGCAGTGATGATAGCAATGGCACGAAGCGAGCCGTCCGAAAGCTGATGCGGGCCGAATTCGTATTCACCGCTCTTGTCGGCCCAACGAAGAAGAATCCTTTTTGGATTGAGCCGTTCGGGCTCCAAAATGAGCTTATGCAGGTAGGGAACCACCAATTGAATGACCCGCAAAATGCGCTCGAAATGCTTTGGCTTGGTCTGCTGGAGCATGTACAGGAACGACGCGAGATTGCCGCCATCACCAAGCAGTTCCCGATTCCGGTCGACATCCTGCGAAATTCGAATATTCGCCATATCCGACGTATCGTGAAAATGGTAGACCTGAATTCCTTTCAAAATTGGCAGCATAGGCCGCCCCAAATTGTTTGCCGCAAGGACATCGGGCGCGCGCGTCATCGACCAAAGCTTCGTTTCCAAATGACCAGTTCCGAGCAGTAGGTGTTCAGTCGAAGCATCTACCGATGCATGAGATGTCACGTCTTCATCCGCAAAGATAAAATTGTCCGGCGCCGAAGGCGCAAATGTGAATTGATATTCAGTCGACCCGTGATCACCCACGAGCTCGATCAACGCACGCAAGGACTGCGTACGCTTCGTACCATAATGCAATATCGAGCTAGCCCCGCCTCGACGCCCCACATACAACTGCAAACGTTCGTCCAAAATGGCATGAAGCATCTTGAAAAAGCTGATGAAATTCGACTTCCCCGATCCATTAGCGCCAATCAGTACCGTCACGTTCCCAAGCTCGATATCCACGTCGCGAAACGAGCGGAATCCTTCGACCCTGATGCGCTTGAGTTTTTCCATGGGTGCTTCGTCCGCTCCGCGTGAACCAGGTTGCACCTGGATTTCAGCGGGGACCCTAAAGTCCATCGATGTCGTTGTCAATCAGCATGAGCCCGCGCTCCACCCGACCTTATCCCCTCCCCTAAACCCGGCCCTCGCCCGAGGCCCCAACGCAGCCCCGCCCCCTAAAACTTGCCCTCGGCCGAGGCCCCAACGTATCCCTACCCCTAAAACTTGCCCTCGCCCAAAGCCCACAACGTAGCCACCAAGCTAGCCCCGAAAACGTCCTCAACGTCCCCACTTACCTCTTGACCTAAACCGGGCGCTCGTGAAAGCCTTGGCACATGAGCAAACTCACTCTTGGTGACTTGGACCTCGGTCTGACCAACCTTTTCGGCCTGCGCAAAAGCGCACTCGACGCTTCCGTGTCGGGCAAGTTGTATGGCCCCATGCTGGCGAAGAGACATGCGGCCATTCTCGCCTTGCCGGAAAGCCTACGCGGCAAAGCTCCGCTTGCCGAAGAGCTGGGCGCAGCAGACGCCGATTACGACGGGTATGGCGGGGCGATTTTCACCTACTTGGACGCCGTAGAACAAGCGCCCGGTCTATCCAACGATACTCGCGCGGCAGCTAAACGAATTCGTGCTGCATTCGTCCCACAGCGCAGCGCGCTCACCGATTCGTATGCGGAAGAAGCCGCGGCAGCCAAAAAGAATCGGGCCAAAGTCACCGAACTCGAAAACGATCTGAAGCAATTTCCTACTCCCGAAGGAAAAACGCTATTCGATTGGGTAAATGCATTCCTCGACGCAGGTGACCAGCTCGCGGAATTGCTGCATCAGCGGGCAAACGCATCGTCCACGACGCCCCAAGGCAGCGTGGGTAAATTGCGCGGCGAGACGTTGGGATTGCTCCATCAATTCCGGGCGACGTTGCAGGCCGAAGTATCCGAGAATGAATCGCTCCCGCGCGACCTGGAGCAACAAGTGTTTGCGGTTTTCGATGAATTGGAAGGGCGACGAGGGGCGGTGACGAGGGGGAAAGCCGAGAAGAGCGACAGTCTTTGAACGAGAGACTCGACCCGTTCAGTCATCGCCTCCGGGCTCATCGTAGCTGTGGAACTACAACTTTCTTTGCGGGAAGACATGTGTTAAAGTGCGCGCATGCCGACTCGAGAAGAAATGTTGGAGCTGGTTAACGCGCATGCGCAGCTCGATGAGCCTATAACCACTGCAATCTGGATTCGACAAACGGATCGAGAAGCGTGGCTGGTCGAGATCGTCCCCTCAATGGAAGACGATGTTCATCCTGAACGGCATATAGCATTCAATCCTGGACGCACCTTTCGACATCCCCTGAACTTGATTGTCGCGAACCAGGGAGATGTCGAGCGAGCTGTTCGCATAGACCACAAGCTCGCCGCATACGTCGCACAAGGCGAAATTCTTAACGGTGAAGAGATCGGTAAGCAAATCGTCGAGCTTGCGCGATCGGTGGTGAACGATGGCCACGCCTGAGCAAGTTAGGACATGGCTGCACCAAGCTGAGGCGGATCTGGCTGCTGCGCAGGTCAATGCCCAGGGGATCAAGGAGTGCCACCAACGGTACTGGATCCAGCAATGCTTCGAGAAGGCACTCAAAGCTTATGCCCTTATCCTGTTTAACGGTTCCGATGCAGAGGATGCTGCGCTGTGCAAACTGCTCAGCCATTCGCCGATGAAGCGCCTCGAGGAGCATGCCGACGACCCGCAATCGAACCTGCCGAATATGCTGGAACGTAAGCATCTTTGGGTGCTCCGCCGAGAGGTAGAAGCATTCGTAGGATCTCTCGACAATGCTACTTTTCTCAAAAAGATCGACGCTCTCGAGCCCACACACCAGAACGACAACGTCAGCTATCGCTATCCGTTCATGGCCGATGATGGTTATGTCGCTCCGGCGGCCTTCGCCGACTGGCGGCTCCATTTAGGGGATTTAATGGGTGCCATCGCGGCTGTGAAAACGCTTGTTAGTGAGGTCGGCGCAGCATACAAGGGGTTCAAGCGCGGCCCCAAGTGATCTGGACGAATGCACACGGCTCACGGCACAATCATCACTTCCCGACACGTCCCCAATCCATCCTGGCAATATCCCTGCACGCACGATTTTCCCGACGGACACGCTCCATCGTCCGCACAGTCGATGTTTACGCATCCCGACGAACGCGCGTGCATCGGCAGCGACGTATCATGCGCAATGGCCGCATCGCACTTTTGCCGGTCCGGACAGGTAATTCCCTCGTCGCATGCTCGTGGCTCGCACGCGCCCGATGCATTGCAGCGATAATCAGGGCCGCAGCCCATGTCGTCGATGCAAGGCGGTTTGCATTCCGAGCCAATACTGTCGGTGCTGCATCCATCCCATACAGCGTGACAAACCCCGTTCATGAAGCAATCGGTATCGGTCGCGCAAAACTCACGCGGCGGCATTCCACATACATTGCCTAGATTGGGACCATAACAATAAAGGTCCGTGCCGCAATCGGTATCATTGCGACAAGAATCCCCGTCGTCGCCTCCGAGAATGCCTCCACCTTCACAAGACGAGCCCATTACCAGGACGAACAGCACGAGGATCATTGCGGCAATACGCGATTTGCTCATAACGGTTTCCTTGTAGTAGTGAATGCGGGGAGCAGGCAAGGATCCCCGCCCTGCCCGGTATCCAGGGCAGGGCAAGGGGTAACGAGGAACGACTCGGAGCGTGTCAATCAGGCGTTGCGAGCGAATCGGGGCTAGGGAAGCCGAACGAAGCGTACTTCAGTACGCTGAGAGAGGTTGACCGACGCACCGGTTCGCGCAGCAGCCTGATTGACACGCTCTCAGGAAATGCCGTCAACAATGGCGTTCAGCGTCGCGCTCGGACGCATCGCCTTCGTCGACTTGTCGAGATCCGGATGGTAATAGCCACCCATATCGACCGGCTTGCCTTGCGCGCCAATGAGTTCTTCATTGACCTTGGCTTCGTTTTCCGTCATTTGCTTCGCTACGTTAGCAAAACGCGCCTGCAGCTCCGCGTCTTTCGTCTGCGCCGCCAATGCCTCGGCCCAATACAGCGCCAAGTAGAAGTGGCTGCCTCGATTGTCGATTTCGCCAACTTTGCGCGCCGGCGACTTGTTGTTGTCGAGGAACTTGCCAATCGCCGTGTCCAGCGTTTCGCCAAGCACCGCCGCCTTCTCATGCTTGAACACCAGCGCAATGTGCTCGAATGATGCACCCAGCGCCGAGAACTCGCCCAGCGAATCCCAACGCAAGTATCCTTCCTTCTGGAATTGCTGCACGTGCTTCGGAGCCGAGCCACCCGCGCCCGTCTCGAATAAACCACCACCCGCCAAAAGCGGCACGACCGAGAGCATCTTCGCCGACGTACCAATCTCGAGAATCGGGAACAAGTCCGTCAGGTAATCGCGAAGCACGTTGCCCGTGACCGAAATGGTGTCCTGGCCCTTGCGAATACGCTCGAGCGAATACTTCATCGCGTCGACGGGCGACAGAATGCGAATCTCGAGGCCCGACGTGTCGTGATCTTTGAGGTACGTCTCGACCTTGGCAATGATCTGCGCATCATGCGCGCGATTGCGATCGAGCCAGAACACGACATGCGCACCCGTCGCACGACCTCGCGTCACGGCAAGCTTCACCCAATCCCGAACCGCAATGTCTTTGGTTTGGCACGCGCGGAAAATGTCGCTCTGATCGACCTTTTGCTCGAGAACCACGTTGCCCGAAGCTTCGTCGACAATACGAATCGTGCCCGAGCCCGACGCAATGAACGTCTTGTCGTGCGAGCCGTATTCTTCAGCCTTTTGCGCCATGAGACCCACGTTCGGTACGCTGCCCATGGTGCGCGGATCGAGCGCCCCGTGCTGGCGGCAATCGTCCAGAATTGCGGTGTAAATGCCGGCATAACAACGATCGGGAACGAGCGCCTTGGTGTCGTGGAGTTTGCCGTCCGGCCCCCACATCTTGCCCGAATCACGCACGACAACGGGCATCGACGCGTCAATGATGACGTCGTTCGGAACGTGCAAGTTGGTAATGCCGCGGTCCGAATCGACCATCGCGAGCGGCGGGCGCGTGGCGTAAACCGCCTTGATATCCGCCTCGATCTCGGCCTTTTTGTCGGCGGGAAGCGACCCAATCTTGCCGTAAAGATCGCCCAAACCGTTGCTCGGATTAAAACCGATCTCCTTCAAAATGACAGCGTGTTTGTCGAATACTTCCTTGAAGTAAACGCTGACGAGATGGCCGAACATGATCGGATCGGACACCTTCATCATCGTGGCCTTGAGATGCAAC
>CAZETM010000558.1:0-6449 GCA_964514885.1 uncultured Polyangium sp.
GCCGGACGTGATTTACGTGGACTTTGACGAATTACCGCCAAGCAACGTGGCTTGATTGCTTGTCACGCACGGCGTTCGCTGATACTTACATTTCGTGCCGCGACGCACTTCTTCCAAAAAGCCTGCCAATGACCCGCTAGCCGGGTTTGCCGCTCCCACGCGCGAGTGGTTCACGCAGACATTTCCCGGCCCGACGCAGGCTCAGGTGCTCGGTTGGCCGTCCATTCAGAGCAGCACGTCGACGTTGCTTCTCGCGCCCACCGGGTCCGGAAAAACCCTAGCCGCTTTTCTCGTCGCGATCGATCGATTGGTGTTTTCGGACGAACCTACCCAAGAAGCTCGCACGCGACTGCTTTACGTTTCGCCGCTGAAAGCGCTGGCTACCGATGTCGAGCGCAACTTGCGTATTCCGCTCGCAGGAATCACCGCCACCGCGGCGCGAATGGGCGTTGCGCATCGAGTGCCTACCGTCGCCATTCGTTCCGGAGATACGCCAGCAGACGAGCGTGTTCGTCTTGCCAAACGTCCACCGGACATTCTCATCACGACGCCAGAATCTTTGTATTTGCTGCTCACGTCCGCGGCGCGACGTATCTTGCGCTCCATTGATACGATCATCATTGACGAAATTCATTCCGTAGCCGCCACGAAACGTGGCGCGCATTTGTTTGTCTCTTTGGAACGATTGGTCGCGCTGCAACAAGAAGATCCTACGAGTTCCCGGCCAAACCTTCCCGTGCGCATTGGCCTCAGCGCTACACAGCGACCGCTCGATGAAATCGCGCGGCTTCTGGGCGGTTTCGATATTCATAAAACCGAGCGGCAGCCACGTCCCGTGGCCATTGTAGATGCTGGTGCTCCGAGGCGACTCGAAATCACCATCGAAGTGCCGGTCGAGGATATGACTCAGCTTGGCAAATCTGCGGAGAATGCGAAGCCCGGGAAAAAAGGGTCCGAAACGCCCGAGCGTTCGATATGGCCGGCCATGCATCCGCGCCTGGTCGAATTGGTGCGCGCGCATCGATCCACCATGATTTTCGTCAACAGTCGTCGATTGGCCGAACGGCTCGTGTCGGCGCTCAATGATACGGCGGGAGCGGAAATCGCGGCTGCCCATCATGGATCGATGTCGCGTGATGAGCGTACGCGAATTGAAACAATGCTCAAGGCGGGCGAATTGCCGTGCATCGTGGCTACGTCGTCTTTGGAGCTTGGAATCGACATTGGTTCCATCGATTTAGTGATCCAGGTCGAAGCGCCACCGAGCATTGCCGCAGGTTTGCAGCGTATCGGTCGCGCGGGACATTCTGTCGGAGCGTTGTCGCGCGGAGTGGTTTTTCCGAAGCATCGAGGTGATTTGCTGGCTTGTGTGGCGGCGCGAACGGGCATGCTCGAAGGTCAGGTCGAAGCGACGTTTTACCCGCGAAACCCACTCGATGTGCTTGCGCAACAAGTTGTTGCCACTGTGGCGATGGATCCCGTTCACGAAGACGCCTTGTTCGATTTGATGCGTCGTGCAGCGCCATTTGCCGAATTGCCACGAACGAGCTTCGATGGCGTGCTCGACATGCTGTCGGGCAAATATCCGTCGGACGAGTTTGCCGAGCTTCGACCGCGGATCGTTTGGGATCGAAATACTGGCATCGTACGTGCTCGAAAAGGAGCCGGACGTATTGCCGTGGTCAATGCGGGAACCATTCCGGATCGCGGTTTGTACGGAGTATTCATCGAGGCATCGGAATCTTCTCCGGGCACGGGGCGTCGCGTCGGCGAGCTTGACGAAGAAATGGTATTCGAGGCGCGGGAGGGCGAGGTATTCATTTTGGGCGCCTCGTCGTGGCGCATTACGGAAATTACGCACGACCGGGTGCTCGTGGTTCCGGCTCCTGGTCAGCCAGGCAAAATGCCTTTTTGGCGTGGAGATCGCGTCGGGCGCGGAGTCGCACTCGGCGAAGCCATGGGCGCGCTCGCGAGGGAAATCGCCTCGCAAAGCGAAGCTGCTGCAGAATCATTTTTGCAAACACGTCACGGCCTCGAAACGCGTGCCGCAAAAAACCTCGTGCGCTACGTGCACGAAGAACAACGCATTGCGGGCCAGGTTCCGAGCGATCGAACGATCGTCATCGAGCGGTTCATCGACGAAGTCGGTGATACGCGCGTCTGTTTGCTTTCGCCATTTGGAGGTCGCGTGCATGCGCCGCTCGCTACGGCGATTTCGGAGCGATGTCGCACGGAATTGAACATCGAATTGGAATGCGTATGGTCCGATGACGGCATCGTGCTGCGGTTTCCAGGTACGGAAAGCATTCCCGAGATTCGGCGGTTGTTTCCAACAGCGGACGATGTAGAGGACATCGTGGTGCGGGCCGTCGGAGGCTCTGCCTTGTTTGCCGCTCGTTTTCGAGAATGTGCGGGCAGGGCGCTGCTTTTGCCACGACATGCTCCAGGTAAACGTTCGCCATTGTGGGCACAACGCAAGCGCGCTCGCGACTTGCTCGCGGTTGCTTCACGATATGCATCGTTTCCGATTTTGCTCGAAACGTACCGCGAAGTGCTCCGCGATGCATTCGACTTGCCCGCGCTCACCAAAATCCTAGGCCGCATCGAATCGCGTGAAATCATGGTGCACGAAGTGGAAACGCGTGCTCCATCGCCATTTGCCGCGTCACTGCTGTTTGGATACGTTGGCAATTTCATGTACGATTTGGATATGCCGCTTGCCGAGCGCAAAGCGCAAAGGCTGGCGGTCGACCATGCACGTTTGCGCGAATTGCTGGGCGAAGCGGAATTGCGCGAATTGCTGGATCCGGAATCGATCAAAGCGCTCGAAAAAAGCTTGCAGCGATTGGACGGCAAACGCCCCATTCAGCACGAAGACGACTTGCACGATTTGCTCCTTTCGATAGGCGACCTTTCCAAGGAAGAAATCGAAATTCGTGGGGGTAAGCCATTTGTTGGCGAGCTGGAAAAGGTCGGGCGCATCGTAGGTTTTACCGTCTCGGGGCAATGGCGTTTCGTCGCGGTGGAAGATGCGGCGCGATATCGCGATGCATTGGGTGTTCGTTTGCCTCCGGGATTGCCGGCCGCGCTCTTGGAATCTGCCACAGAACCGCTCGTAGGGCTGGTATCTCGTTATGCTCGGACCCACGGTCCATTTCATGCCGAAGACGTCGCCAAGCGATTTTGCGTGGGCATCGATCCTGTACGGATGGCGCTGACCGTGCTCGAGGAACGGGGCCGAGTTACCGAAGGGGAAATGCTGCCCGGAGGCTCGGGGCGCGAATTTTGCGATATTGAAATTTTACGTTTGCTCAAACGAAAATCGCTCGCCAAATGGTTTGCCGAAGTCGAACCGGTATCTACGGAAGCGTACGCGCGATTTTTGCTGGAATGGCATGGCATTTCGCATCCGCGGCGCGGACCGCAAGCGCTGCTCGCCGTCATCGAGCAATTGCAGGGCGCGCCGATGTTCGTGACCGCGTTGGAAAATGAGATCTTATCGTCCCGGATCGAGGGATATCGTCCTGGGGATCTGGATGCTTTGTGCGCCGCTGGTGAAGTCATTTGGCGCGGTGTGGATCGCGTTGGTGATGGTTCGGGACGAATTACGCTTTACCTTTCGGCTGCGTATCCGTATCTCGCACCGCCGCCGGGGCGAGCGGAAGGATCGATTGCGGGACGTATTCGTGACGTGCTCGAACGACGTGGGGCCGTATTTTTTCACGATTTGTTGCGCGAAGCGGGAGGGTTTGCCCCGGAGCTATTGACCGCGTTGTTGGATATGGTGTGGTCAGGTGAAGTCACCAATGACACCTTGGCGCCACTTCGCTCGCTCGCTGTGCAAGAGCGTCAGGACAAACGGCGGGCCACACATCGTCATCGAGGGTTTGCCCCGCGTCGCCAAAGTTTGCCTGGAAGCGAAGGAAGGTTTTCCCTGCTTCCGAAGTTGGTCGAGCGGGGGCCGAATGAAACCGAAAGGCGCGCGGCTCTGGCCCGTTCGCTGCTCGATCGCCACGGGGTGCTCACGCGCGAATCCGTTTTGGCAGAAGGTTTGTCCGGGGGCTTCTCCTCCGTGTACGATGTTCTTCGCGCCATGGAAGATGCGGGAAAGGTTCGTCGCGGCTATTTCATTACGGGGCTCGGGGCGGCGCAGTTCGCATTGCCCGGGGCGGAAGATCGTTTGCGATCTTTGCGTGATTCGTCAGGAGAATCCCGTGCAATTGTGCTTTCAGCGGTGGATCCGGCGAGTCCTTGGGGGGCATCCATTCGATTCCCGGGCGATGAGTCGACCGAGACAAACCGAAGCGGGCAGAAACCCATGCGTGCGCTCGGGGCGCGAGTGGTCGTGCAAGATGGCCGAATTCTCGCGTGGTTAGGACGAACCGAACGGCATCTGGTGACGTTTGTCCACAAAGACCATAACGATATGCGTTTGGTGGCTCAGTCGCTCGCAACGCTCGTCGACGAGGGCCGAACGAGCGTGGTGGTGATTGGCACGATCGATGGTTTGCCCGCGGCACGTTCTGGGCTTGCGGCAGCGCTGCGCGAGGTAGGGTTTGTCGAAACCATCCACGGGTATGCCAAGCGTCGAGTCTTGCCGCCGCCGATGGCGCCTCGTTTGGCGGGTCCTCGAGACGGCTGGGGACGCCCTTGGCACGTGTCGCGACAGCCTGAAACCGGCGTGCAACCGGAACGGATTGCCGACGACGATCTCGACGACGAATTGGATGGTTGATACACTCGTTGCGACAACCACTACGGAAATCCTCATGAACCAAGACTTGCTCACTATCGATTCGCATCCGTTGCTCGATACCAAGGTTTTCATATCGCGATTTCCTACCCCGATAGGACAAACCCTGACGCCGGACCGAATTCGTGAAGGTTTGTCGCTGAGTGTTTCCGTTCCGATGTCCGCCGACGACGCTGTGCGCGGGCACGTGCGTGATCTATTGCGGCACGGTGGTTATAAGCCCACGGGCCGCGGCAAACCATCGTCCGAATATCTGCTTCGTGCCGTGGGCGAAGGAGCTTTGGGCGCCATCAACGTGGCTGTCGATGCGTGTAATGTCGTGTCTTTGCATAGCGGATTGCCCATCAGCATCATCGATCTCGATCGGGCAAAGTTGCCGCTGCGGATTGGTTTAGCCGCGCCGGGTACGAAATATGTGTTTAATGCATCGGTGCAGGAAATCGACGTCGGCGGGCTTATTTGCCTGTTCGATGCCGACGGTCCTTGTGCCAATGGAGTCAAGGACGCTCAGCGCACGAAAACGTCTTCCGGTACGCTCGTGACGCTGGCGGTGGTATGGGGAAACCGTGCGCTCGAGAATCGATCGGCGCGCGCAGCAACATGGTTTCGCGAATTGCTCGAAGAGGCGGGGGCGAGCACGGAAGAGGTTGTTTAGCGGCCAGGAAAAACTTCAGCGCGGCGTATCATTCGCCGGAATCCAGAATCCGTAGCCGTCTCCGGGCAGGACGTAAACCTTGGTGGGCAAAATGTTCGTCCAGCCAGCCATCGTTTCTAGAACATAGAATTCGGCACCGGATTCGATGACGCCAATGGGCGCTTCGCTTTCGGTTCGTCGCGCTCGAATGGGAATATCGCGGAAGGCGCGCGCAATGCGCGGAGGTGGATCCATGAGCAATTGCGCGCCCGTGACGTTCGTTTCGGGAGGAATGTATTGGTCCATCATCTCTCCCTTGGGCAATGCGTTGAGGTCGGTTTTCCGAATCCACCCATCGATCGCCACATCGGCTCGCAGTTTTCCGTGAACGTACGAGCCCGAAGTTTCGGTGCTCCAAAAGAGTTTTACTTCGTCCGAAGTCATGCGCAGCGTAAAGACGGAGCTGCCTCCAGGACTGTCGGAAATATCGATGTCTTGGCCTTTGGCCAGGTAGCCTCGACCATCCCCCGGAACGGGCAATGGCGTGGGCGTTCCGCGCTGTAGAGCGAGCGAATCACACGACGCTCTGGCGCGAATCGATTGGCTATTCGTGCCGAAAACAGACATATCGACGGTCACGAGCCCGGGTTGAGCCGCGTTCATTCTTACTTTTTGCGCACTCGCAATCCATACCGACCCCGGAACGACGGCAATGTCTCGGCTGCTCCATACTGGAACGGCGGAGGTATCGACGAAGCCATCAATGCGCACCGCTGGCTCGCTCGCGCGTGTGGACAGCTTCGAGCGTTGCGTCGCTGGATCCGGTGGAATGTCGCTCATGGACATGGGCGCGAAACCGCCCGTGAATGTGGCAATGGCGCGGCCGCCGGTCGGCGCGTCGTAAAGCACAATGCCTTTGGCCATTGGCGTCGTGCCACGTATGACGCAGCCCGGTCCGGTGACGCCAATGGACGCGACCACTGGAGGCGGCGGGGGAGGCGGGGGAGGCGGCGGTGGAACTGGCGGCGGAGGTGGAGGATACGTCGCCGCATACGTCGGCTG
>CAZETM010000559.1:0-6436 GCA_964514885.1 uncultured Polyangium sp.
AGATCAACGTTTGCGTCGCGAAGAGCCAGAACGTGCGATCCGGTTGCTCTTCGCGTGAAAATACTCTTCGAGCATCTCACGACCGACGACGTTTGCTTTCATGCGCCACTCGATATCGTTGGCGAGCATGACGGTGACGGCGATCTGGGGTTTGTCCGCGGGAGCAAACGAGGCAAACCACGAGAACATGCGAGCAGGTTTGCCTCCAATGAGCGTTCCGGTTTTGGCAGCGACGGCCATGCCAGGCAGTGCGCGAGTGCCGTCGGCATGACGAAACGCCTTCACGCAAGTGCCTCGTTTGGTCGTGACTTGGAGCATGCGGTTGAGTGTTCGAGCGATGCTGGGACGAATCGCTTGCCGGCCAGAATGTCGCTGCACAGGTCCGCCAGGGTCGCGCAGGACAAACGGGATGCGCTCGCCACCGTTGGCGATCGTTTGCATTGCAAACAAAGCACCAAGTGGTGAGAGTTTGCCATTCCAGAACCCTGCCGCGGCACGCGCCATGCCAAACGAGTCGTCGGGGATCTCGACGCGCCCTGCAGGAACGGTGATGTCGATCGGGATCTCGCCGGCAAAACCAAGCGATCCAGCCATGCGTCGCAAGTCGCCAGCATCGAGGTTTTTCTTGGCCATGCGGGCAAACACCATGTTGATGCTCTTGCCCAGAGCTTCGCCAAACTCGGTGCACGCGCCTCCGCCACGTTCGAGATCAGCGGGACGAATGTCGTGATCGCCGCCGTTCCAACAGACGTTGGTGCTTTCGTTGGCGTAGCCGCCTTCGAGGAGCGTTGCAGCCGTGACGATCTTGAACAAGCTAGCGCTCGGTGCGTAAGGCTCGGACACGAAGTCGCGGCTTCCACGGCTGGCCCAGACGAGAATGCGGCCTGTGCGTACATCGGAAGCGACGATGGCCGCTTCGTGAGCGCCTGCGCGCGCGAGAAGTTTTTCGGCCGCTCGTTGCAGATGCGGATCGAGCGTGAGCTTGGTGGGTTTGCCCGGTGAGCCGACCGAGCCGTAGACAGCGTCGTCGGTCACGCGCACTTGGTGCAGACCAGCAGCCTGAGCATCACGAGGGATAGGGGACGCCACAAGGGTAGTGACGAGTGCGGCGGAGAGTAGGAAAGCGCGTATCGAAATCACCACAAGCTGCTATGAGTCCGTCCACGAGTAAGGGCCAAATTTTCAGAGGAAGATGCGATGACGGAACCGGAACTCGACGCTTTGAAGCTGCTGGTCGAGCGGGACAAGGACCACGCGTGCGACGGAGTAGGGCCAGCACGAGTGTGCGTGCGAGCAGTGGGGGTCGCGGATCTGCCAACGCGTGCAGGTCGGTTTCGCATCGTCGCCTTCGTGAACAATCGCGACGAGAAGGAACATGTGGCGATGGTGCATGGCGATGTCGTGGGGCAAGCAGACGTGCCCACGCGCGTGCACTCGGAGTGTCTGACGGGTGACGTGATGGGGTCGCTACGTTGCGATTGTCATGACCAACTGCAGGAAGGTTTGCGGCGGATTCAGTCGATGGAACGAGGCATCTTGCTGTACTTGCGGCAAGAAGGTCGCGGCATCGGGTTGGTGAACAAGATCCGCGCGTACTCGTTGCAGGACGGTGGACTCGACACGGTCGAGGCGAACTTGGCGTTAGGGTTTCGCGACGACGAGCGAGACTACGCGGTAGCTGCGCACATGCTCCGCACGTTGGGCGTCGCGTCGATTCGTTTGATCACCAATAATCCAGACAAGGTTCGGCAGCTCGAACAGTATGAGGTCCAAGTAACGGGGCGGATTCCGCATGTGATTCCGCCCAACGAACACAATCGGTTTTACTTGGAGACGAAGGCCAAACGGAGCGGGCACTTCATCGACACGGAAGGCAAAGAGCACCTTCCCGAGCAGAGCGATCCGGTGATGATCGCAGGCATGGAGCCGGTAACGCCGTGATCATTTGCTGAAGTCACAGCTCCCGCCCGTACACCCAGACGGCAGCGTGATTTTCGTTTGCCCCGCCCAAACGCTTTTGACGAAACTCGTGATTTGCTCACGTGCCGCATCGCCCGCGGGACCACTTCGCGCGGCAAAGCCATGCACATCGAGCGCATCGCCGGGCGGAACCTTGTATTGCGTGAGCGCACTGCGATCAATCGCTTCAGTGCCTGTTTCAATGCCGGCAATGGGCGTGAGCACCGCGCCGATATGCAATGCATTCGTCGCCACGGAAAGTATCTCCGTGCCTGAGTTCGGCAAGATGGGATCGCCAATGCTTTCTTGAACGAGCACAATGGAGGGATCCCCGGGCGCGCGATCGTGCCAAGCTCCGCCGTCGATAGCGTCCCAATTCGTTTGGCTCGTCAAGAGCGAATGCAAGACATCGAGGTTTCCGCCGTAGCTCGTGCGCAAAAGGCCACGTATGGTCGAATAGATTTGCGAGTCCGGAATGAAATGCGTCCAGGCCGCGCCGGGCACATTGAGGACCGCGTGACGCATGACCGGGTCCATCGAGACATAGACGAGACCCATGGTTCCGCCGAGCGATCCGCCAGCCCACACGGGGACGCTGCCATCGGGACGACGGCCAGCCGCGGGGTTATCCATACCCTTGATCATGGGTGCAGCAAGGATATCACCCAAAGCCGTATCCATAGCGTGTTGAATGGCGCTACCCGCCGCAACGGCGTGCATCATGAGCGATGACATTCGATGTGTCGCTTCCGACATTCGAGTCAGTGTGGAGAACGTGCCAATCAGATCTTTGTCGGTCCAGCCGTCGAAACGAATGCCAACTTTACCAATGCCGTTTTCGCCGAGCTTCTGGTCGAACGCGTCGTCGTCGAAATTGCCTCCGGTGCCATGTCCGTACATGACAAACTGATACTCTCCCACACCGGCCGGAACGATCACGCGAAATGGAGCCTCTCGCGTGCCTGTTTGCGTAACTTTACCGTCGGCACCAAGCGCCAGATCTCCATCCGGTTCGAGAAATGCAGGCAACCCAGTCAAACGCCCTTCGATGACGATTGACAAGACCGCGAGCGGTGCGACTTCGACAACGTCGACCTCGACTTTGACGTCGCCCTTGTCCACCGCGGCAATCGACGCGTCACGCATTGCAGCGAGATGCTGTGTGGGACCGTCTGCCGAGCGGGTGGTGAAATCGAAAACGCGCAGGACCTTGGATGCATCAATGGCCGCATCCGCGAGCACTTTGCGCGTCGGCGCGTGATAACCTCGCAAATCGGCTTCTTCTTGCGACGCCGGCTCGACTTGCCCAACAGATACTTGTGCCGTACGGGAAGCGGCAAGCGCTTTGCCGTCCATTGCTTTCAGGTCATTCGTGACGACCGCGACGTAATCGGCATTGGGCTCGAGGGGCTTCCGCGGATATGCCACGACCAACGTTTCCGCCTCGGGTTCTTCGCCCGGTTGAAGGACGAGGCGCACGGGTACTTTTTCGCCGCGTTGGGGATGATCATGCTGGGCCAAAATCAAATGGACGGCATTGTTGCCGGGCGTGCCCAGAGTCGCCGGATCGACGGCCGTGCCAAACCCTACGAGCAGCGAGGTGAGCCGGGAAAAACCATCGGACATGTTGTACGATCGGGGATCGTCCGCAACTGCCAAGCTGGATGGCTCGACGGCCAAACGAATGCCAGTTTCCGTCGAAGGATCCGCCTTCGCAAAGGTATTCGAGGGCCAAGGGAGGAGGCAACGCAACTCGCCAGAATCACCGCACGCGGAGGTCATGGGCGCACGGGTTTCGGGCGCACGATCCGAGGCAGTGAACGTGGGGGCTTCTTCGCCACATCCACCAAGAAAAACCGCGGCCAGCAAAGGCAAACCAAGCCGAGGGAGGGACGAGACAAACGATCGCTTCATGGGATTCCTGTCTAAGGTTAGGTAGGTCGTCACGTATTTTTTAGGCGTAAGTTTTCGTAGATTCGTATACGACGGGTATGGGATGCTTTGGCCGGAGCGTGATGCTCGGAAACAACTCAATCGGCGAATGATTGTCCACAAGGCGCACTCGATGACGACGCACCATGGTGACCAGAGCCAAAATCGCCTCCACCATCGCAAAATGATTTCCAATGCAAATGCGATGTCCACCGCCGAACGGATAATACGCAAATTTGGGCAGCGTTCGTTCTTGATTCTCGAGCCAGCGTTCTGGGCGAAATCGTTCCGGCTCAGGGAAAAACCGTTCGTCACGGTGATTCACCCATTGTGCCATCCACAATTGGCCACCCTTCGGAATGCGAAACCCAGCCACGTTCAGCTCTTCGGTCGCCTCGCGGCCAATGGCCCACGCGGGAGGGTAAATACGCATGGCTTCGAGAATGACTGCTCGAGCGTACGGCAATCGAGATACATCTGCCGCGGTGGGTAAACGATCGCCAAGCACATCGGCGATTTCTGCGCGCAAACGAGCTTCCGTATTGGGATTGCGAGACAGTAGGACAAACGTAAACGTCAGAGCTAGCGCCGTCGTTTCATGACCGGCCAGGAAAAACGTCATCAAGTGATCACGCAGTTCGCGATCCCCAAGGCCCGTGCCAGCATCATCGCGCGCTGCGAGAAGCATGGAGAGAAGATCTTTGCCTTCGCCACGGCGCTCGCGGGCTCGACGCACGATGCCGAGCAAAATGGTATCGAGCAAGGCGAGAGCTTGGTGCGCACGCCGTGTGCTCGGCAATGGCAGTCGCTCGAGCGACGGAAACAATGAAAACACTCCGTGACCGAAATGGTCCATGAGGATTTGAATGGCCGGCCCAACTTTTTCCGACTCGGAGCCAATGTCACTGGCGAATAGCGCTTTGGTGACGATCTCGAGCGTCAATTGCGTCATGTCGGCATGCAGCTCGCCCTTCGTTTCCGTTGCGATTCGTTGCGCATAACGATCGGTCACCTGGACCATGACGTCACCGAGCGACGCAACGCTGGCAGGTTGAAACACGGGGGCGATGAGGCGGCGATGACGGAGCCACGTGTCACCTTCGCTGGTGAGCAGGCCGTCGCCGAGCACTCGACGTAGCTCGCGGGTCATGCGATCCTTGGTCAAACGTTTGTAGTCACCAACCACCACGCGTTCGATGTCCGCAGGCTCGCGCAACAGAACGGCCGTGAGCGGTCCGAGGCGCATTTCGACAACCGGGCCCCAGGCCGCCGCATGCAGCAAAAACCCAAGCGCATCGCGCATGTACAGGTGGCCATGACCGAGCAGCGGAAGCGCTCCGGGGACCACAGGAATGGATCGGTTTTTCAGTGCGAAGTCGGGACTGGGCGTAACCATCGGAGCGATGGTATCGCGAATCGGGAGGTGAGGATGGGACAAGAAAGGGGAGGAGGGAATGCTCAGGCTTGGCCGTCGGCCCATTGGGGCGGAGGCGGGGCTAGCTCACGATCGTGCGCTTCGGCGTCACGATGCACATCAACCGCGCGTGCAGCGCTCAGGAGCGAGCCCGCTTGAGCTAACGATACGAAGGCATAAATCACTGAAAACCAAATCGCGTCGCTGGAAACGAATACGCCAACGAGAATCATGGCGAGCAACAAGACGAGGTTATGAAGGATCGAAAACCGCGCCAGGCGACGAGCGCGATCGGCGGCATCTTCAGCTCGTTGCATGAGCGCCAGGCCGACATCCAAAAGCTTGCCGCCAATGTATAGGCCCGTGGGAGCGGAAAGCATGAGGAGGACGATGACGTAATCTCCGGAGCTATGCATGCCCGCCGTGATGAGCTTGAAGCTAACGACGAGGCCAATGAGCGCGGCGAGGGCGCCCGGTACGATCATTTGTCCAAGAATGAAGCTGGAAATGGCGGCGATATGGACCGAGATTGGCGGCTTGCCAGCGACCCACACGGGGGCCATCTGCGCTCGGTAAGCTCCGGCGCCGTGTTTTTCGTATCCGCGCAGGAAAAGTCCCCACATGTTTCGACCGCCCGAACGTCCCGCGAAGTAGAGCGTAACGGGGACTGCAACGACGAAGGTGGTCATCATCAAGAGCACGAGCATGACGAGTTCCTCAGGGCCATGGACGCTTGAGAGGCTTCGGGAATTGCAGGGAAATTTGCGAAATGTTTGCGGGCTCGTGATGTTCTGCGTTGTTGCGCCACGTTCAGAACGCAGCCGTTATTCACGCCACCGAAAATCTTCGGACCCCATGCAACTCTCGACGTCCTCGCCGCTCTTTGTATACGCGCGGCCGCGCTCACAGAGGCGGCGTTTGCAAGGCCCGGTGCTGCGCTCACCATTCGACCTTGCTCAAACGATTCAGATCCATTGGAAAGAGACTGTTGTCATGAAAAGAAACGCAAAAACGCTTTCGACCCTCGCGCTGCTCAGCGTGATGGCCATCGGAAGCACGGGGTGTGAGATCATCGCGGCCATCGATCGCAGCAAGATCGATCAAGGCGTGGGGGGAGACGGGGGCGCAGGC
>CAZETM010000560.1:0-6421 GCA_964514885.1 uncultured Polyangium sp.
CCTGACGCCCAACCGGTCGTCCCGTTGGCCACTGAAGGCGTCAAAAACGGCTAAAGCACGATCGTTGCGTTGCATTCTTGTTGCTCCTTTTGGGCTACCATCCCAGGAACACCTGGCGTATGTTGTCGGAACCGACGTGACTTTGCGAGGAAGACATGACTGCATCCGTTGATTACGAGTCGTTTAAAGAACAGTGGTTGGGCGATGTTCGTTCTGGCAAACCGTCGACGGTCGAAGTGGGACGTCGTTTTGCTTGTAAGCTTTTGACGCACTGGCTCGACATCGATGACACGTCGGATGACCTCGTCTACTGCGATGGCGCGGGCGATGGGGGCATCGATTTGGCGTACTTACATCGCAGCGAAGGACAAGATTCCGAAGGCGATGGCAAGGTCGAGGGTGACGTCTGGTACTTGGTTCAAAGCAAGTATGGAACGGCGTTTTCAGGAAGCAGCACGCTATTAGAAGAGACGAAGAAAGTCATCGACACTCTTGATGGCAAGCGGCAGCGTCTTTCAAGTCTTGCTGAAGGTTTGCTTACGCGGTTGACGACGTTTCGCGAGCGTGCGTCCGAACTCGACCGAATCATTCTCGTCTTTGCGACCGTTGATCCATTGAAGGACGATGAGCAGCGGACGCTCAAACAAGTCCGCGATATGGGTCGAGGTACGCTCGGGCCAGCCTTTGATGTTGAAGCGATATCGATCGACACGATCTATCGTCGAGCTGTAGACGAAGCGAATGAACCCAGGATTCGTGTATCCATTGAAGCGAAGCTGTCTCAATCCGGCGTTAACCTCATGGTGGGAGCTGTTTCGTTGCTCAACTTGTATGAGTTTCTAAAAGCGTATCGTGCCAAGAGTGGAGATTTGGACGAGCTTTACGAAAAAAATGTACGTCGGTTCCTTGGAAGCCGCGGTAAGGTCAATAAGGCCATGTTGGCAACGCTTCGGGACACGCCTGAGCTGTTTGGTCTCTACAACAACGGCATTACGATCGTCGTGACGGATTTTGCAGGCGACGGCAATGGTTCGGTCGAATTGACGGATCCCTACGTAGTTAACGGATGTCAAACTACCCGGACGATATGGGAGGTTTGTCATGCACGCCTAGAATCGGGTGGTCATGGCACGAGCGCAAATTATGAAAAGTGGCAAAAAAATGCTGCGAGTGGCGTTGTCGTAACTAAGATCGTGAAAGTTGGCGATGGCGACAGCCTTCTAAATGACATCACCAAATATACGAATAGCCAAAATGCAATTCGTGAAAAAGACTTTATTGCATTGAAATCGGATTTCCGCGACTGGGCGCGGCAAATGGCAGAAAAGTACGACATTTTTCTTGAAGTTCAGCGAGGCGGATGGGAATCCCAACTCGCGAAGCAGAAGCGGAGCCTCGCAATGCGGGAGTTCAAGAGTTCCGCCAATGCTTTCGATCTACTCAAGGTTTATGGTGCAGGTTGGCTTGGTGAAGCAGGTGCTGCGTTTGGTAGCAACAAGGCATTCGTGCCAAGTGGCTCAATTTTCAAGCGCATCATCAACAACGAAGGATTCGAAGAGCCGTTTGGCGTCGAAGATTTGTACGCAGCTTATAGACTGCACATCAAAACAACCAGCTCTTCGAGCGAATATGAATTCGGTCGCAAAGCCAAGAGTACGCGCCGTCAAACGAGGTATCTGTTTTTCATGGTCGTATTGGACCTGCTGAAGGACGTACTCGTGCGCCAGTCCAAGCGAGTCGAGCCTAAGGATCTCACTCGGGCCATGCTTAAACTTTTCGCACCGCAGAATGAATCGGCATTGCGTGTGTTACTCGATACTGCAATCGAGGTAATCGATGAATACCTTACGCCGGGGCAAGAGGATTCGATCTACGACGAGCCTGCATTCAAGAACACCTTCAACAATGACCTCAATGGTTATCTCAAATCGGAGCAGATGGGGAAAAGTGAGTCTTCGTCGCCGAGATTGCGCAGTTTGCTCCAAAGCTATAAGAGGACGATGAATCGCAAGTCGGGCAAGGAGCCATCTCCTCGCGATGCAATAGTTGCTGCGCTCGGTTCGTCTTAATGCATAAGATCAACTGTTTATTTCGATGACAAGTTTCCCATCGACGCGCTCGACTTTGCAAACGTTGCTAGCCACTCGATGTGCAGCAAGCGTGATGACTCCCCAAATATTATGGGGAAACTCCCAAAACCAAGCAATAACCAACTCGCCCTTCACGGAATATCGACCGTAACCTTCGTTTGTTTCGGATAGACAAACGTCGTTTCGTATTCCGTGAGCGTCAGGTCTTCTTCGTAGGAGCATTCGCAACCGTCTTCTGAAGAGCGGCATTCCCCTTCGATGGGAGGGCGCGAAAGAAGATTACACAGGTTTTCCCAAGGAACTACCTTGGGAGTTCGGTCTTGCGTTTTACCATAAGACCGAAAAGATGATCGACACGGAAACCGCAGCATTCATTCGCGAGCAGAACGAACGTAGCGAGGCTCAACATAAGGCACGAAAAAAGCCTCCCAAAAAAACCACGTAATCAGTACGACCACCACCCCTTCGTATGAAATCCCAACGCGCGTAGCCATGCCATATGGGCGATGCATCGATCTCGAATTTTCTCCACGTGCGGACGCACCTGTGCATCGGCGCCGGCAAACACGAGCGCAACGTCACGCAAGACCGGAACAGTGGCGTGAGCACAACGGGGTTTTCGTCCGGTTCTTTTTGCAGCCCTACATGTCTGCGCGGATGGATACGTACGAGACGCTGCGCGCACAGCTCAATGCGTGGCTAGACGATAAATTGGTTCGGCTCCGTGCGGCAAGTTGAGTTTGCAGCATAGCGGAATCCGAGATTCAAGCCTCGCGTATCCTGGCCAAACTGCGCGTGATCTCTTATTGCGGTTAAAACTGCGAGTGGCAGGCTGGATTTCGTGGCCGCGTCCGCCGGTGTAGTGACCCAGTCTCGGATAGCGAGTGGGTATTTCCCCGTTCTTTCCTGCGCTGAAGTTGTCGCTCGCTGCGTGCGAGGCAATTGCTGCGGTTGAAAGTCCTAAGCACCCGTCGCAGGTTCGGCCGCCGGTAATACGTCCGAGCCCTATCGCAACGGCACTCCGCGTCGCACCGCTCGATCTATTGAATCATGACGCCGAAAACGACGATATGGGGCACATCGTCGAACGAATGCGCAAGCAGCCCGAATACGTCCAGAAAATCATGCTCAAAGTTCGACCATTGGTCGAAAACTAGGACACGTAACAATGGACGTCGAGGTTTTGCCCGTACGTGACAAGGGGCTTTGGTCGGTGTCAAGAGCAAGCTTCATGGGAAGCCGATCCGTATCACGTTTTTCACGGAAAATGCTTCTATGCGACTTGTCCGGATCTTCGGGGATCAAGTCCGGTTCTACGAGTGATGCATGGAACGCAACGAACGAAGGGCGAGCGTACATTCTCATGCACGCGCGAAACGTGCGCGCGTGGCATCGTGGCGCACGAGTACGCCCCCTACGTGCGACACTGGTACCTGCCTCAGTCAGTGTCCGACAGGGTCGAACCACCACAGGACGTTGGGTTGGTTGATGCAATCCCGTTGCGTAATGGGGTCACCGTTTCCCCAACCTCCTCCGTGGACGTGCGCGCACTTGCCACTGTGCTGAACTTGAATGTAGTAATACTTGTTGTCCACCGGGATCAAGCGCCATTTCACGTTTGGAAGGTTGACGCAATCCCATTGCGTGATTGGATCGCCGTTTCCCTGAGTCGCACCATGTTGATGGACGCACTTACCGCTGTGGCGAGCCCGGATGTAGTAGTAGCCATCCGGAGCATTGTCGAATTTCCACTGGACGTTGTACTGGTCAACGCAGTCCCATTGTGTGATCGGCCCGCCGTTGTGAAGCACCGCGCCATGTTGATGAAGACACTTGTCACTATGCTTGGCGCGAATGTAGTAGTAGCTTCCGTCAGCAAAGTCACTGGCAATTTCGTTGGCAGTCTCCTCAGCGGCGTGCTCTTCCACCGCAGCGCCCGGGTCGAGCTCTTTATCACTGCCCGTGCATCCGACGATTCCGCATAGGATTAAAGCAAAAGCGCTGCCCCGAGCAAATTGGACATGATCCTCGACTTCTTTTCGCCGACACAGCATACGCATCCCCCCGTTTACATGGCACCGTGCGTCACTCATTGAGCCGGGGCGGGTGCTCGTCAATGACATGTGTCCCGACGCATCGCTTGTAGCGAAAATGTGCCTAAAGTTTGGATTCGCTCCTGATTAAGCGGCCATTGTGTCGGCGTAGTCGAGCTTCTTCTTGTTTCGTACTATCCGGACCCAAAAAGTCGGACGGGCATGCTGGCTCCACAGGGGCTGGAAATCCGAGTAGCGTAATTCGAATCTAGTCACCCTTGCATTTCAAGGGTGGTCATGCAGCGTCGAGCTTGCTTTGCAATTCGAACTTTGGAGGGTATGGGGGGCGTAAAATGCGAAATGGCTGGGCTACATTTCCTAAGCGCCCCTCGCAGCAAGATCGGCAAAACGAAATCGTACTTGCAGAGCGAGAACAAAGCCTCGATGCTCAACCTTCGTCGAGAACATCCGCCATGGTTGGGGCAACAATGGCTTTGTTCAACCATCCATCCAGCCGTTTTGCGTCAAGTTCAGCCAAAATCCGTGCGCGTATCGCATCGGATACATCGAAACCGCGCACCTGCAACACCGCCAACACGCCTCGCGCTCGCGCATCGATCGCATCCGTTATCGCCGTGGCCACTTGCGTCTCGGCTTGCTCGATTCGTGTCTCGGCTTGCTCGAGCTTCGTGGTCACACTGAGCACCATGTCCTGCAATCGATCGATCAGCTTTGCCGACCCGGGAAGCTCTGCCTCACCTGCCAAAAATCGCAGTTCAGTTCCCACGATCTGCATGTCCAGACCCAATACACGAGAATGGTACCGGCCAAACTGCGGCATCAATGGCTCGTATCGCTTCGCCCCAGGACTCGGTAACCGATATCCCAACAGCTTGTGCTTCCATCGATCGTACACGAAATATTCAGGGATCCCAAGCTGCCCGTAACGCTCGACGTTTTCCACCAAATCCTTGTCTCGTTTGCCCTTGTAAAGCACCTCGATCACCAGATCGAGCCCCCGGCCTTCGTCCGCAACCACCCACGCCATCCGTTCATCATCTTCCGGCTCCGCCACATCGAGTACGGCCAAAATGTCGGGCGTGAACGTTTCGACCCCGGGATACAAGACCGGCAACTCCTCGGCCAAGTACACCGTGCGTCCCGTCGCCTTGAAGTGCAGGCTCAGCGCATCAATCGTGCGACTTTTTGCCTTCTTGTGCGGACGACCTTCACCCATGACCTCGACAGTCGCGTTTATCGCGTTTATCGCGTCAGTCGCGTCGAGCTGAAAAGCAAGCTTTTCCGCTGCTGTCATCTTGCGCCAAACCTCGACCGTGGGTGTCACGGGAATGCGTACCGGGGATGCGACTTTGTTTGCGGGAGGTACCATCTCGTTCGACGTTAGCACATCAGACGAAGAACTGCGAGCGTCACGCTGTCGCCTCAGAGCGTGTCCATCAGGAAATCGCAGCCTTAACTTTCGGAGCCCCGGGCCGGTTCTGCGTTGACGCGATTCCTTGGCGCCTATACGCTCGATGAATGAACACTCGCTTATACCTCCCACTTTTCGCGGCTTCGCTCCTGACAATCTCCTGCGTCGACGACAACCCGATTGAAAATCCGGGGACGGCGACCACATACGCGATCAACCTCGAGGGCGCCGTGCAAAAAGGCCCCTTCGTCGTCGGTAGCACCATCCAGGTCTCCCAGCTCGACTCGAGCGGAAACCCTACGGGCGCGGTCTTTTCCACGCAGACACGCGACGACCTGGGGCAATTCTCCGTGGAATTCAGCGCGAGCGGCCCGGTCGCCCTGGAAGGAACGGGGTTTTATTACAACGAAGTCACCGGAACGCTGTCCACTGGCAACCTGACGTTGCGCGCTATGTACGACGTGCAGCAGGCGGGCCCGCAGAATGCCTACATAAATATCATCACGCATCTCACCTTCAATCGGGTCAAACATCTAATGAAGGCAGGCGCGGCCTTCGGTCAGGCCCAGACGCAGGCGGAGCAGGAACTCATGACAGCGCTCGGGATCGGATGGTCCGGCTTTTCTCCGACCGCGTCGGGCGTCAACATGAATATTCTTGGAGGCGACACGGATGACAATGCCTTTCTGCTCGCCGTCAGCTCTGTGCTCGCACAAACGGCTCGAATGAAGAGCCCCGGTGCGGTCGACGCCGCGCTTCAAGAACTCTTGAACCAACTCTCGCTGGATCTGGAGACCACAGGCACGATCGACGCCACGCGAAAACAAGCGATTGATGGCGGGCGTGCCGCGTTCGATACGGCCCTG
>CAZETM010000561.1:0-6382 GCA_964514885.1 uncultured Polyangium sp.
CTCCACATCGTGGAGAGGGGGCTAGGGGGTGAGGCTAGGGGGTGAGGCTAGGGGTGAGGTCCTCTGCGCTCAAAAACGTCTCCAAAACATCCTTGGGAAAACGCTTCGGGCGCATGTTCATCCCGATGCATGCGAGCTTCGTCTCGCCTTCGCAAAGCACGTCGTCGCCGCGCAAAATCCGGTACTTGAACACCACCGTCACGATCGACAATTCCGTGCACGTCGTTTCGACCACCAACGATTCGTCGAACCGCGCGGCTTTGCGATAACGCAAGTGTGTCTCGACGACGGGCAAGTGCACATCTTGTGCAACCCAACGTTCGTAGAGCACTCCACGACGGCGTAGCCAGTCGACTCGTCCGGCCTCGAAATACACGAGGTAGTTGGAGTGATGGACGATGCCCATCAAGTCGGTCTCGCAAAAGCGGACCCTCAAGTTCATCCGGCTCGTAGCGAGCTCGGCACGCGGTTGTTCGAACCGGAGTGAAGAGGACATGGGAAGTGCTGCGTCTAGCAGTGAAAAGCCGTCATGACTACGTGCCTGCTAGGCGACGGTCGCTTGCGATGCTAGCAGGGGCCGCACGATGCCCGAAACGAACGTCTCCACGATGATCGACGCGGATCGAATCGCCGCCCGCGTCCGCGAGCTTGGCGAACAAATCACGCGTGACTACGCCGGCCGAAACTTGGTCCTCGTCTGCGTCTTGAAAGGAAGTTTCCTCTTCACTGCGGACTTGGCGCGCCACATCGATCTGCCTTTGCGCATCGAGTTCCTTGGCGTACGTAGTTACGGCGAAGGAACCAAATCCACGGGCGTCGTGCAAATCACGCACGATCTCACCAAGCCTGTCGAAGGTGACGACGTGCTCATCGTCGAAGACATCGTCGACACGGGTTTGACGATCGCGCACTTGCTCGAGTTGATGCGTACGCGCAAGCCCACGAGCGTGAAGGTGTGCTCGTTGCTGCACAAGCCTGCACGCACTCGCATCCAGGTACCGATCGACTACTTGGGCTTCACGATCGAAGACAAGTTCGTCGTCGGTTATGGTCTCGATTGGGCCGAGCGTTATCGCAACTTGCCGTTCATCGGCTTGGTGGAGTCGACGTCATGAGCAAGCGATTGGCAATGCTCGAAGCGATGGTGGCCAAAGGGTCGACCGATCCGTTTGCCTGGTACGGGTTGGCGATGGAGTACTCGAGCGCAGGGCGTCTCGAGGATGCTTTGCAGACGTTCGCCAAGCTGCGTGCGTCGTCGCCGACGTATGTGGCGATGTATCTGATGTGCGGTCAGATGCTGGCGAAGGCTGCGCGCAAGGACGAGGGTCGTGAGTGGCTGGAAGCGGGCATCGCGGCGGCAAAGGCGGCGGGCAATTCGCACGCGTTGTCGGAGCTTCAGTCGGCCCTGGGAGAGCTGGACGACTGAGGAGCGGGGTTGTTCTGGTTTCACGCGAGGCGCGATGGTCCGAGCGCGAAGGATCAGGTCGACCTGACGGGGAGCGGCTTGTCGATGTCTCCTGTGGCAGTCAGGGCGAGCCGAGTGTGGCAGGTCAGGGTTGCAAGGGTGCCTTTGACCGGACGGACGTTCAGGGGACGACTTCGTAGGCGGCTGACGGAGCACGTGATTCTCCGAGTGCAAATTCGCTAATGGGTGTTGAGGTTACCCTGGGACTTGCGACTCCGATTGGTTATGCCAGGGAATTGTGTGCTTTGGTGGCGAATACGTTTGTCCGAGAATCGAGCGAAACGTGAATTGGGTTTGTCGAGTGTCGACGATGGGTTGAACGCGGCGCGAGCGGCATCGATCGCACATCACACCGAACGTGAAGCCTTGCAATCGTCGAGCACGTCGCGGTACACTCCGGCCCAATCACTTTCCGAATCGAAATCACCACATGTGGCTTGACGACCTTTCTCAGGAATTAGGCTGGCCATCCGCTGAGCGCGTGACGTCGCCGCAAGGTGGAGGCCAGGGACACTACGCGCGGCAGATCAGAACCAAGATCGGTGACGCTCTCGCGAAGCTCTGCAGAGGCATCATCGTCGAGACAGGAGTCCTCACATCGAACTCCGACGCGGATAGCTCTGAAGCTCCTCTGGCGATTGTGTGCCAGTTTCAAAAAGCCGTCGGTGACGACGTGCTTCGGGAAGCGCAGCGCCTTGCTTGGAACTTCACACGAGCATCGCTTTTGATCACGTTGGAACCGCATCGCATTCAGGCATGGACGTGTGCCCTGGCTCCGAAAAAAGGGACGGCTCAGCGAGACCTCGACGAACTTCGCGCCATTCCCGCACTCGTTGTCGAAGAGGGTTCGATTCGTGCAGGCTTGCTTCAGAGCGATGCGGCGCAAGTGCTGAACTGGGTGAATCTCGTCAGCGGCGATTTTATCAGAGAACGGCCGACGAAATTCAGGAAAGAAGAACGCGCCGATGCTCTGCTCGTTGCCAATCTTCGTGCCGTTCGCACACAGCTACTCGTTGCAGAAATGGACATCGAGGTTTGTCACAGTTTACTCGCGCGGCTTATTTTTACCCAATTTCTGTTTCAGCGTCGCGACAGCGATGGCAATCCAGCGATCAATCAGCGGGTTCTCGATGGTCGGTTCGATGGCTCGTTAAAAAAAGCCTATCCGCACGCAACAGCCCTTCAGATCATCCTGCGGGACAAGTCCGAGACTTATGAGCTGTTTCAGTGGCTCAATGACAAGTTCAACGGCGACCTATTCACAGGAAAAGGCACGACCGCGGCAGAGCGCAAGCAGGCGTGGGAAAAGGAAAAACGCGCGGTTTCCGCAGCGCACCTGAACATTCTCGCCGACTTTGTCGGTGGTAAAATTGACTTTGGCACTGGCCAGACGTCACTATGGCCCGAGTATTCGTTCGACGCTCTGCCTCTCGAATTCATCAGCAGTGTTTACGAGGAATTTCTTGGCGAAGACAAAAAGGAATCCAGCGCCTACTACACGCCAGCGCATCTTGTGGATTTCGTATTGGATGGAGTGCTCCCATGGGGCGGGACAGACTGGAACCTTCGAGTGCTCGATCCATGTTGCGGCTCGGGTATCTTCCTGGTGAAATCATTCCAGCGATTGGTACAACGCTGGCGTAATGCTCACCCTGGCGATGATCCCAAAGCTGACGACCTCCGCACGATCCTGAATCAACTCATGGGGGTGGACCGCAACAAGGAGGCCGTACGAGTCGCTGCATTCAGCTTGTGCCTCGCCATGTGCGACGAGATCGATCCCCGCCAGTATTGGAAGAGTACGCTTTTCCCGCCGCTGCGCGGTCATCGACTTGTCGGCACTGACTTCTTCGCCGAAGACCACGGCGGATTTCAAACCGAGCAGGATGCTAGGTCGTGGGACTTGATTGTTGGCAATGCTCCGTGGAAAGGCAGTGGTCTCGGCGATGATGCGTTGGCCACGCAATGGGCGAACAAGCACGGCTGGCCCATTGCAGACAAAAACGTCGGCTCCTTGTTTCTTTCCAAGGCGACTGCATTGTGCAAGCCGCAAGGCACTGTATCGTTGATCCTTCCGGCCATGCCATTGCTGTATCAGCGCAGTACCAAACCGACGCTCGACTATCGTCGCAAGCTCTTCAGCACCTGCACGATTGAGGAGGTTGTGAGTTTTACCCACCTGCGTGCCACCTTGTTCCCAGGCATTTCGGCCCGAGCATGTTTATTGACGCTACGTCCATCACCGGGCCATCCTGACACTGAATTTTCTTACATCTGCCCGAAACCCCAAGGCAATGGCGAGGACGATTCACTGATCGCCATCGACCCACAGGACATTCACACACTGACGCACCAGGAGGCAATCAACGACCCTGTCATTTGGTCGGCTTTGCTCGTGGGCGGTCGACGGGATTGGAGATTGGTGAATCGCCTTCGCGGTGAGACCACGTTGGCTAAATTGACAACGAAGACGCCGTCAAACCCAGGACCGGGTCAATGTTTGGTGACTCGCGAAGGCATCATTCGAGGCGCGGCGAAGCAGCGGGACGAGTTGAAGATCAAGGGTCGCAAGATTCTCGAGTCGCCAAATTTTCCAGCCGATGCCGACTTCGTCTTGAACGGTGAATCCCTACCGATTAACCAGAACCTAAAGGTTGACAAAAGCGCCTCGACCAACTTCGAGGCATTCGCGATTCCGCAATTGTTGATCAAGAAAACGGTGATCAAAGAATCCGGCAGGTTCCAAGCCGCGATGGTTCGAGCCCCAAGGGATGGTACGGGCGTTATCGTTACGCACAGCTACGTCACGGTTCATCAATTCAAAGATGGTGATGGTTGGCTACGAAGCGCGTGCCTGGCGCTCAATAGCCGTTTAGCGACCTACTTCGGACTGCTTTACAGCAGCCGCCTGGTTGCGAATCGAGCCGAAGCGTTGAGCCGAGACATTCTCGATGTCCCATTGCCGCCCATCGATCAGATCCCGTCTTTGGAGGGCCTATCGTTGGCCCAAGTCGATGAGATTGTCGAGAAGGCATTTTCTTTGACCGAAGCCGAGTCGGCGTTGATCGCGGACTTACTGGATGTCGTTTATCGCGATGGCGGAAAGGAAGGCAATGAAAAACCTGGTCGCTGCCCAACGAAGAGAGTGCGTAATGATAGCTCTGGCGGCGAACTGCACGGTTATGCCGATTTCATCATTAAGTCACTGCGTGCGACGTTCGGGAAGAACAAGGCAATTCGTGTCACGATCTTCGATGAGGCTGTTGGGCAGTCCCTCCTTCCGCTAAGAATGGTCGCCGTTCACTTGGAGTGGCCAAATCAGCGGAAGTTGATCACGCACGACGTCATGAGTACGAAGAGTCTTCGAGATGAGATGGCGGAGTTTTTCAAGAAACGGCTCGGCATTCGCTCACGAGGGGGCGAGCCCTTGACCGCAGGCATTGGGTTTCAACGAGTGGCGAGGTTGTTCATTACGCATGTGGCAGAGGACGGCACCAAGGTCCCCACAGTCTTATTGCTAAAACCTGACCAACGTCGGTATTGGACACGCTCGCAAGCGTTACGCGACGCCGATGAGCTGGCAGTGACAATCCAGGTGGCGGGTGCAGCTCGACGAGGGAAAGCATGAGCCGCCGCATTGTCACCATCTTTGACCAAGCATTCCCGGATGCGCCGGAATGGAACGCGATAGCGGTGGCGTGGTCCGATGAAGTGGTGCAAGCCATGCTGAAACTTGTATGGGAAGGATTCGACGAAATGAAGCGGAAGCTTCTATGTCGAGTTGATTTCTCTCAACCACTGCATCAAATCGAGCGCACACTCACCGATGCCCATGCTACCCAAATCATCCTGCTTTGGGGAGCAAATCGGACAGGCTTCGAGTCCTTTCTACCAAAACAGGAGATGTGGGAACCAAGCAGCATTACGAGCCCGTCAGCTATGCCGCCATCCTATGATATCGGTTTTGAAAACGTAAACGACCCGCGTCTTCGGTGGCCGGTTGAGGCGAAGGTTCTTGCTCACCCCAAAGACGTAAAACGCTATCTCGACGACCTCCGCAATAAATACCTTAGTGGCACTGGTGCACCGTTCTCGATGCAGGCTGCTCTCCTCGGCTACCTCAAAGAAGGCGCACCAATCGAAGCAATGACGGCGATCCGATGTTCCCTTGGAACAAATCTCAACCCCTTCCCCTTGTTCGGCCAACGACCTCACCACACCAGCGAGCATTCGCGTTCCGTGCCCGGCATCAACAATGGAGCTAACCACACGTTTGTCTGCCATCATCTGGTAGCAGCCCTAAAATAACTGGCGCTACGTCTACGTGTGGCTTTGGGCGATCTCATTGGGCAATACTCACGGGCACCCATCATTGATCATAACGTCGCAATTGTCGTTTCCCTGCCGCGTATTGGCAATGAAGTGTTGCGACCAGGGCTGCGAATTTACGACGATTCTTCTCGCGGAGGCTCCCACCGATCCCATCCCTCATCCGGTTCAGGAACGCCAAGCGCACGAAGGCATTCACGCGCGGTAGTCATGACGAATGCGGGCGCGACCGAAGTGATCGTCCAGGTGGCTAGAGCTCTGCGCAGCTCGCGCATTGGTATGAGGACACGGGAATCATTCGTAGCAATGTCTGGCCTATCGAACAAGACCAGGAACTCGTCGAAGATCGCCAAAACTTCGTCGCGGCCCGGCTCTTTGGAACGATCCATTTGCGCGAGATAATGTGGTGCCGCAAATGCGGTTATGAGGTTGAGGACGTTACCAATGATGGCCGTGAGCCGTTCTTGCTTCGCCCGAATGGAATCATCGACCGGTGCGTCAATGGCCACTAGCGGTTTCTTTTCCTCGGTCATCGATTTATCCTTTACCTCGTGTCGGAGCACGCCGAGGGTCCCGTAGGTGCGCAGG
>CAZETM010000562.1:0-6373 GCA_964514885.1 uncultured Polyangium sp.
CTAATACTACTGCGGGATGTGCCGCACGCGTGGAGATTTGGCAGGTTCTCGGATCAGAAATCATCGCAAAGACGCAAAGACGCAAAGAAACAATTTAATACGATATGATCTCTTGGCGGCTTAGCGCCTTTGCCCCTTTGCGTTAAATTTTGCCGTGCTTTCAAGCCACAGACGGCGCTCCTGGGTGCGACCTCCGGCAGTAGTACTAAGTAAGAAAGAGCGACGCGTCTTGCGTGAGTTTGCGCTCGAATTTGCCAGCGCCGATGCCCACGTGGGTCCGCGCGTCAAGAAAATTCGACGCCGACAAACGCTGACGAGCCGGGACCGAGCACGCGTGGCATCCGTATGCGCGCAGAGGCACAGGAACCGACCAATGACGCGTGACGACGTAAACGCGTCAAGTGCGAAATTGCCACTTTGTTTGGACTAGGCACCCCCGCGCGGATGAAAAAGACGTCATCTTCAGCGTCGCCGAAGATGACGTCCGGGGGAATCTTGCGAATACCAGACATGTTGGACCTTGGGGTACTCGGGGTACGAGAGCGACGGGCAAGATAATCTTAAGCGGGCAGACGTCGTCAAGAGGATTTGTGGGGAGGCCGGGAAGTTGGACGAGAGGAGGAGGAGGGCTGTCCCAGGAGGTTGACACCTTCGCGATGCCCCATGAGGAGGCGTCGGCGCAGAACTGACAAACGCGTCTTGTTTAACTCCACCGTGCTCTTGGCGAAAATTTCTGTGGTAGAGTCACGCCGATGTCGACTGGATCCACGAAGCGCGAATCCTCACAACGCAAGTCTGCGAGCAAAAACCAACGAGATCCATCGCCCCCGCGTGACTGGCTTGCCGAGTACGCTCGTGACGCGCAGCTCGACAACACGGCCATCAGGTCTGTCCGGGAGTGGTTGGCGGAGCAGTTCATCGGGGATGAATACGCGCAGCTCGGAAACGCGGGGCACGGAGACACGCAGATTCCGCTGCGTCAGGTATTCGTCGATCTCCCGATGACGGTCCAGCCGGGGGGAAGGTTTGGGCATTCTGGCGAAACAACGCCATTTCTGAATGACGTGTTATCGTTTAAACCGCAATCGCTCGTCGCCGGTTGTGACGGTTTGCGCGATGAAACGGGAGTATTTCGGGGGATCGAGGACCTTGGCCTGGATGCGGAATCGCACGGGGTGATCCTTCGCGGGAAAAATTCGGTTGGTGCCCGGGGTGGTGCTCGACGGCCGCGCCATAACAACAATTCGGCTTCGATTGTGGGATGCGGAGCCGTTGGAGCGATCCTGATTGGCGGACCCGGTCAAGGCAAATCCACGTTGTGCCAGTTGCTTTGCCAATTGCATCGCGCGGCCCTTCTGCGTGGCGATTCGAGGTCCATGACAACGCTGGTCCGCGATGTCTTGACACCATTCGAGCATGTCGAAGCCCGCGGCGCGTTCAAATTGCCCAGGGAACCACTCTTCCCCGTGCGCATCGTGTTGCCCGACGCGTCGACGTGGCTTGCCAAATCATTACCCGCGCAAACGAAGTCTGATGGTTCGCCCGTCTTGTTGACGTTCCTTGCCTCGCAAGCAAGCGCCAAGAAAGCGAAGCTCAGCGCCAAGACATTGGGCGCATTGCTCGACAAAATGCCATTTCTGCTTCTGCTCGATGGGTTTGACGAAATTGGTGCGGCAGAGGATCGGAAACGTATCGTCGAAGCGATTCGCGACTTGATTGTGACGTTTGCAAAACGTTCCGCGAAAGCAACGGTGGTCGCGACGACCCGCCCACAGGGGTACACGGGTGAATTGAATGGGATCGGCGTTCCGCTGGTGACGAGATACCTGGCACCGCTCACCACCGAGGAGGCGCTTGCTTACGCTTCAAAACTGCTGGACGAAAAAATCAAAGGTGTCGACGAGCGCAAAAAAACGCTGGACAAGCTCCATGAAGCCGCGAAGGAACCCGCGACGTCGCGTTTGTTGCAAACGCCCTTGCAAGTCACGATTCTCGCCGGGCTCGTGCAACGTGGCAGTGCGCCCAGCGAGCGGTGGAAACTATTCGAGAACTACCTTCGATTTGTGTATGACCGCGAGGTCGAGCGATCCATTGCGGTCTCGGAGTTGCTCAAGAGCAGGCGTGCGCAAATTGAATCCATTCATGCGCGTGCTGCGTTGTTATTGCAAGTCGAAGCGGAAACTTCTGGCGGCGCTTCTTCGAAAATGTCGCGACAACGTTTTGAGACCATTGTCAACGAAGTTCTCGCGGCAGAGGGAATCAACGACGAAGAACGCGCGGAGCTCGTAGCCCGAATTGTCAAAGTCGCGGAAAATAGATTGGTCTTTCTGGTCGAACCGGAACCCGGTTTCTTCGGGTTCGAGATTCGTTCGTTGCAAGAATTCATGGCGGCGTGGTCCCTGGTCGTCGACGCGCCAGAGGCACGTGTCGAAAGGCGAATTCTGCAAATTGCCAAAGCGCCCCTGTTCCGCAATGTTCTCTTGTTCATCACGAGCAAGGTCTTTGGGGGTGGTTCCGCGTTGCGCGAATACATTGCGAAAAATGTTTGTGCGAGCCTCGATGAAGACGCTTCCGACCTCTTGGCGCAAACAACGAAAGCCGGTGCTATGCTCGCGCTGGAGGTTCTAGAGGAGGGCGCGGTATTGCCGTCGGCACGTTTTGCTCGTGACTTGATGAGTCGCGCGGTGGGGCTCTTGGATTTACCACCAGCAGAAATTCATTCACGTTTGGTACGGGTGGCGAACAAAGACACGGAAAAGGTATTGATCGAAGCGATCGAAAAACGCATCGCAAATGTGTCCGGCGATGATGAGTCCCATGCCATGGGCAGTTGGGTATGCCTTGTCGAGGGGGCGAACGTCGGTCATCCCTGGGCCGCGCGGCTCGCAGATACGTATTGGTCTCACGTGCGCAAGCCGAGCGGGATTCTTGAGGCGTGTCACGTTGCTCAGGTCCAGATGGGCGAATGGCTCTTGGCGCGGATCAACGAAACACCCGAAACGATCGTTCCGGCAGCTTATTTTTTTCCCTTCGGTATGCATTTGGGTTGGCACCGTCCACCTCAGCACCGGCCACTTCACGTATCAATCGATGAATGGTTGCGGGTATCCGACACGCTTCAGGATAACCAGACTCCATTTTCGGATCCAGAGCCAACAACAGCGATCACCGCGTACCTTGCCGAACCTACGAACGCAGGTTGGATATCCGTCTTAGTGGACTTCGCGAGCCATTTTGCTGCAACCCTGATTCCGAACGCCCTGCGTGTGCAATTAAAGGAACAGATTTCGACGCAGCAGTACAGCGCGCCGGAAGCGCAACGGCACGTATCGATCATTCGAATGTGGTTGGGTGATCTTGGTGAACCGGCGATCGATTCCCTGCTTCAGCACCTCGCCCAGGATGCAGACACGAAATTCGACGACGTCGTCGACATCGTCGGAGTCATCCAAAGATCAGATTACACAAGCGCCACACGCGAATCGCTCCTGACGCGGTGGTATGCATTGGCAGGACAGTCATTATGGCGTGCGCATCGAACCATACGCGCGATGACGCAGGCACTGCAATCGCGCCGATCCGGCCTGGACAATCACAATACGTGGGACCAACTCGACCTTCCGCCACCGTACCCACACGTGCGCACTGCCGAAGCCGCGCGTCCGTGGATCCCCGAGAAGCCTATCGTTCTCCAAAAGCTCCACATCCAGCACGTTCGTGGCATTCATGACCTGGAGATCGAATTCGAACCGCCTGCTGCAGGCAAGGGACAATGGATCGTGCTGCTCGGCCCGAATGGCGCTGGAAAAACAACCATCCTGCGAAGCCTGAGCCTTGCGCTGCGTAACCTGGGCGATCCCAAAATATGGCCGAAAGGCACGTGGATGACGCCTTGGCGCGAATTTGGTCAACAAGCCGACGCGCGTATTGCGGTGACCATCGAATCACGAGGCGAACAAACGACGCGCCTCCAAAATGGCGCCGAGCGGCCACGCCAAGACCCTGCGCAAACCGAACCGCGCCTCTTTCCGCTCTTCGCGTATGGTTGTCGTCGCGGCTCTGCCCTGGGTGGCGAAGCAACGGCGGTGGATCTGGGAGACGACGGGGGTCCTGAGATCGCCACGCTCTTTCATGAAGGCGCGGGCCTCGTTCATGCCGAAACATGGCTCAAGGATTGGTCCGGCGAAGCGTTGAGGGACCCTCAAAACAGCAAGCCCATCTACGATGCCGTGCAAAACGCACTGAAGCATCTTTTGGATGTCGACGATGTATTCGTCAAAGATCGACAGGTACACATCGTTGAAAAAGGCGGCCGAACAATACCGTTTGCGGCACTCAGCGACGGATACATCACGACCGCGGGCTGGTTCATCGATCTCCTTGCACGCTGGATCGAACTCTGCAAAAAAGCTGGCAACAACATCGGCCACGATTTCATGTTGAACATGCGCGGTCTCGTGCTCATCGACGAAATCGATCTGCACTTGCATCCCAAGTGGCAAGTCGAATCCATCCGACGTGCCCGCCATCTGCTACCTGAAATGTCCTTTGTCGTCACTACGCATAACCCACTTACGCTCGTGGGCGCCAAACCTGAAGAGATTCATATCCTCAAGATCCGCGACCATAAAGTCGTTGCCGAACGAGGCAAAGAGCGACCCATGCTCCTAACGGGCGGCGAGATCTTCAATCAATACTTCGAGGTCGAGGACATCTTTCCGGCGGCGGTTGGGCGAAAACTCCAACGATATGGATTTTTGTCCGGCGATTCGATGCGCAACGACGACGAGGAAAAGGAGCTGTACGCGCTAAAAAAAGACCTGGCAGAAGAGGGTATCGCACCGAGTTGGAACATTGTTGAACAGAGCGTGCCCCCTGGGGCGACGACTGAGGACGCCGCGCGACCCAAACCCTCACGCCGAAGGAAAACGACGTGATCCGCGTGGTGCGCGACAGCAAGGAACCCCAGCCAGCCACTCGTAGATGCCCGGAGCAAGGAACTCCCGGCGCTCAGAGACTTGATCGAAAAGGGGGCAAGCAACGAGGAGATCCGGAAGGCCATTACCGGATACAAACTCGTGCGTGATCATCTTTGGGGCGGCCAACATCAAAAGTGCTGCTACTGCGAGAAAAAGGTCGAAGACGACTTCAATGACGTTGAGCATTTTCGGCCCAAGCTCTGTGCGGAGCGAATGCCGGGGTCTGTCGAAACCCATGGCTACTGGTGGTTGGCGTTCACGTGGACCAATCTGCTCTTCGCGTGTGCCAACTGCAATCGTCCCCATAAGCGGTCGCAGTTTCCCCTGTCACCCGGTGACACGGCATTGCAACCGGAAACGGCGCCACCTGGCCAAGAGCATCCACTCATTCTGGATCCGAGTGACTCGAGCGTGAATCCCGTTGAGCATATCGTGTTTCAATTCGAGTCGATTGGAGGCCCGTGTCGGTGGTTCGCCCGGCCGCGTGATGCCAGTCCATTCGGAAACCATTCCGTCGATGTTTATGGACTCAACCGGCAGGCCCTGGTCGGACTGCGGGACGACCACGTTCGGCAGTACGTCAAACCCAACGCAGATCGATTAAATCGCCACCTCGATGCACGGAGCCTCGACGAAGCCAAGCATGCGTTCGATGAGGCCATGGGCCTACTCGCCCCTAACGCCTGCTATGTTGGGCTCACCTACGACGCGTTTCGTCATTTCGTGCCGCAAGACAAACTCAAATGGATCCAAAAGTCATGGCCCGAGCCTCGAGAGGTTGGTTTACCGCGAGCGCAGCCACCGATTCGGCGTCCTGCCAAGAGAAACCAGCAGCCGCCGCACTGAACCCACCACATGAGAATCGCACTTCGTGGGGAGGTTGACTTCTGTTCCACAAGCGGTATCCTCGGGCTTCTTACTCAACAGGAGTCAATAGCGATGACAGCGATGAGTGATGTTGACGTGCTGATCTCTTAGCGGCTTAGCGCCTTTGCCCCTTTGCGTTAAATTTTGCCGTGCTTTCAAGCCACAGACGGCGCTCCTGGGTGCGACCTCCGGCAGTAGTACTAAGCGCTAAGGGCAAACAAAGTGCCATTTTCGAACTTGGCGTGTCAAGCGTCACGGAGCGACCCTCGCTTCCCGTATCTCCTCTCACGTTCTGATGCCTCGTTTCGTCGTCTTTGTGCGGTGATTTCTAGGAAAATAACTCGGCAATTTCGCCATTGACGCGTCATTGACTAAAACTCCTATCCTCACGCGCATCCAGCACACGCGCTTCTTCGGCGTAAAACCTTTCCGAATAGCGGACGCTGCGCTGTACGGTCCCCAGCGACTTCCTCACACGCCGAATGCCCCCTTCCGCCTTGGTATTCGTGATCGAGCTTAGCCGTTAT
>CAZETM010000563.1:0-6373 GCA_964514885.1 uncultured Polyangium sp.
GCGCAAACTCGCCGCATTCGTCCGACGAATTGGCGCCAGCGGGATCGTGGCGCGGTCCGTTACGAGGGAACTCCGCAGCGGTTTGCCGTCGAATTACGATTTGGTCCGTATTGGCCTGCCGTCGATGAAGAATTCGGCGGCAAAGGTCCGTACGAGAGGTTTTTCTACGACGAATGGCGGTTTCACATCGGCGGCGAATTCGATTGGCAAGCCGTGCGGATTCCTTGGGTCGGTACGCTTGGGCCGGGAATTGGTCTGGGATATGTCTCGGCGACGGAAAAAGGCTTCAAGGACGGCGTGCTCAGCGACGCAGACCCTACCAATGACAATCAGCGGGCCGGCGAAGACACTTCGCTCACCATTTTGCCCATGCACTTGTCCGCGGTCGTGCGTGCCGACGAGCTATTTCGGCGCACCGGATTTCCTTTGGTTCCGTATGGGAAAATCGGGCTTGGGGTCGGTCTTTGGTGGGTCGATGCGGGCGACAAGACGGCCGAAGTCAAGCAAGGAAATGGATCACTCGTCGGTGAAGGCTTGAGCTACGGTGTGCATTGGGCGCTGGGAGCTGCATTGGCGCTCGATTTCCTGGCGCGCCGCGAACTTTCGGCGCTGGACCAGGAAACCGGGGTCAATCACATCTATATCTTCGGCGAGTGGATGAATCAGAACCTGGGCCTCGGCGCGAATCAAACGCGCGTGGGCACATCCACGTGGATGACGGGGCTTACGATGGAGATGTAAACGTCGAAGCAATACGCTACCGCGGCGGATCCCCTCGCGTGGCGGCCTTTGAATAGGCGACGAATTGGTACGACATAATCGCTAGAACGAGCAAGCTTGCACCGACGACGACCATATCGAAGTAGGACAACATTCCCGTCGGCCTAGCTTCATTGGCGCGCACGCAGAATGCAGCGACGCCACCAAAACCCGAAATCACGAACGTCCACAAGTCAATCGCGAGCTGGACGCCCTTTCGTTCTTTTCTCCGTGCATCGCTGCGATGGTGGCTTTCCCATCCAAAGGCAAGCAAATTGGCCTCGCTACCCATGACGTCTTGAAGTCGCGGAGCCAATGATGATTCGATGTATTTGCGAATCGAGGTGATCTTTTCGTCGTTGACGAGATACGTCCAACCGAGAATCGTCGTCACCCAAGGGACGAGCAAAAATGCATGATGGATCGGCCCGGTGCCTCCGCCACTGCCGAAACCACCCAGGGCGACCGAGGAAATGGCACCGACGGCGCCGATGGTCGTATACAGCAGATTGTCGCGAAACCCGATGCGCGATCCCTGTTCGGATTTGAGGGTGCCATATTCCTGCAAGAGGATTTGCACCAGGCGTTCTTTATCGGATCGACTCCGGTCAGGCTCGGCTGCGCTCATTACTTTGCCCAGTGTACGCGACTTGTCAGGCCATCGTCAAGATCGTCTGGTCATGCGGCAAAACTTTGAGGTAAGCGGTATTGAACGATACGCGAAGGCTTGCGTCGTGAACGAAAAATGAAAGACGCGGGTAGTCGTTCCGGGTAGGATGCGGCCTATGAGGCATTTGGTCGCTCTTGGTGGTCGTCTGGTTTTGGCGGCGACGTTGGTTGCGCTTGGAGTTGGCTGTTCGGAGCCGCCGGCGGAGGCAATCGATTGCAGTGCCGAGGTGGCGCAGCTCGTGGCAGTCGATTGCGATCCGCTTGCGCCGACGCAATGCGGTTATCCATTTCCGTCGAATTTCTGGCTGGCGGAAGATCGTTCGACCATTACCGGCAGGCGCGTTGCGTTTGGTCCGGCGACATTGCCGATGGCGGCGGGTCATGGGCCGCTCGATCCGAAATGGTGGGAGGGCAATGACGGGTTTTCCGCAGGTCAACCGGCGCTCGCTCATCTTCCAGGAGCGACCATCACGGGGCTTCCGACGCAGAATACCATTGAGTTGTCGCTTTCGGACGCGTCGCCCACGATCATCATCGATGCTGAAACGGGCGAGCGAGTGGCGCACTTTTCGGAAATCGACCAGCACATTCCGAATGAAGAGGACGTCGAGCGGACGTTCATCGTGCGACCGGTGGTCCGATTGCGTGATGCCACGAGGTATATCGTGGCGATTCGTCACGTCGTCGATGCGGATGGCAATGAGCTTCCGCCCTCGCCAGCATTTCAAGCTTTACGTGACGGGGGTCAATCGTGCGAGCCTTCGGTGACGGCGCGTCGCGAGCTATATGGCGATATTTTTGGCAAGCTTGAAAAGGCAGGCATATCGCGCGCCGATTTGCAACTGGCGTGGGACTTCACGACTTCGAGCCGCGACAACAATACGCGATTCATGGTCGCCATGCGGGACGATGCGCTGGCGAAAGTCGGTGCCGAGGGCCCTGAATACACGTTGACGACAACCGAGGAGTTCAGCGAGGCGCAGAATCAGCACGTTTGGAGGCGCTTCGTGGGGCTGATGAAGGTGCCGCTTTACTTAGACAAACCCGGTCCAGGTGCGGAGATGGTTTTAGGGGACAATGGTTTGCCCAAACAGAACGGCTGGGCCGAATACGAATTCGTCGTGCACGTTCCGCACGCCGCCAAGGCGGGGCAAAAGTTGGCGCTGCTCCAGAATGGCCATGGCCTTTTGGGCTCGAAGTTCGAGGGCGGAGAGGGGTATTTGGCGGATTTCGCCAATCGCTTTGGGTACGTCGCATTTTCGGTCGACTTGGTGGGTATGGCGGGGGAAGACGTCGCCGCCATTACGGACGCTATCGTCACCGACGCAGGCTCGTTTCGCCGGTCGATTGATCGACAACATCAAGGAATCGTGAACAGTCTGCTGGCCATGCGGATGATGTCGGGCCGATTCGTGAACGAACCGCTCGTGCAAGTGAATGGGCAAAGCATCATTGATCCTACGCAAAGGTTTTACCGGGGCGATAGCCAGGGCGGCATTTTTGGCACGACGTACATGGCGGTCACGACCGACGTAAAGCGCGGTCTCGTGAGCGTACCGGGAATGCCGTATTCGATGCTGCTCGATCGCAGCAAGGACTTCGGCCCGTTTTCGTTGTTCTTGAGGACCGCATATGGCAATGGGCGAAACATCCAGCTCATCGAAGGCGTGCTCCAAATGCTGTGGGACCGCACCGAGCCGAGCGGGTACGCGCCCTACATTCGAGAGAACATGCTCCCGAATACGCCGGCGCACGATTTGCTGATTCACGTCGGCATTGGTGATTATCAGGTCTCGCCTCTCGGCGCGCACATCATAGCGCGAGCGGTGGGTGCGAAAAACGTTGCACCCGTCAATCGTAGCATTTGGGGCATCGAGGAAGCAATGCCACCCATTGAAGGTGCGGCGATGGTTGAATACGAATTCGGTGGGCCGCCAGCTCCGGAGACGAATACTGCGCCACAAGGCAACGATGATCCTCACGAAAAGGTCCGGCGCCTCGACGTTTCCTACAAACAGGCGGACACATTTTTCCGGACGGGCGTCATCCAGGCCTATTGCGAGGGCGCTTGCGATCCGCAATGATTGGATATCCGGCGAGGCTTGCGTGATTGTGCCTTGCGCTACGCTTGGGCGGCGTGGCGAGCCGGTCCGTGGTTTGCCGACGCGCAAAAATCGACGAATCTTTTGCGCGAAGCCTTGTCGTTTTGGTCGGTCCGGGGGATAACATTGCCACAATGGGCAGCAGCACTGGCCGTGGGCAGTTCAACCGCCGAGTTCTCGTCATCGACGATCAGCCATCGATCCACGAGGATTTCCGGAAGATCCTCGTGGGTGATACGCACCCCGTCGAACTTGATGCGATGGAGGCGGCGGTGTTTGGTACGCGAGTGCCCGAGCCACGGCGGATCCGGTTCGAGGTGGACAGCGCGTATCAGGGGGCGGAGGCTATCGAAAAGATTCGTCAGGCGCACGCGGAAAAACGCCCTTACGCGCTCGTTTTTGTCGACGTGCGAATGCCTCCGGGTTTCGATGGCGTTGAAACGTTGTCCCTCATTTTCGACGAGGATCAAGACATCCAAGCCGTCTTGTGCACGGCGTATTCGGATTGGTCTTGGAGCGCCATTGCGGAGAAGATCGATAACGAAGGGCGTTTCTTGATTTTGAAGAAGCCTTTCGATGCGGCCGAGGTTCGACAGATTGCGGCTGCGATGACGATGAAGTGGTCCGAACAAGCGGCATTGCATGCGGCTTATCAACGCCAGGAATTGCTGCATGCTGCCACGCGGCTTCTGGTGCGGTCCACGTCGGCTGAGGTATGTGCGCCGGCCTTGGTGGAATTGATTGGTAAAACCCTCGATTGGCCTTTCGTTGCGCTATGGGACTGCGCGGACGTGAACAAAGTCCATTGCCTGGGGGCGTTTGCTGGCGGTAAGAATGGCGCAATAGCCGAGCTGCGGGTGCAAAGTTTGTCGCTCGATGATGCCATCCAAGTGCTGCCCAAACAATTGGTTGAATCGTCGACGTTTGTTGCATCTCCGGGGCCCGATCGTGACGAGCGCGCACAGCTCGCCGCAAGTGCTGGGCTGTCCGGTGTTTTGCTCGTTCCCGTGCGCGTGGACGATCGTGTTTTCGGGATACTCGAATTGTGGCGCGGGTCCTCCGTCGCGCCGGATCGGGGCGCAGTTTCGTTGATGGAGGAATTATGCTCGAGGCTCGGGCATTTTCTGGATCGCGCCCATATGCTCGCTTCGCTGGCGCAGCGTGAAGCGTCCGTACGGGCGCTGCTGCTGGCTTTGCCGGACGTCATCTATCACGTGGATCGCGCGGGAAACACCATTTCGCCACGCTCGGGACGAGGCGAAGCCTTCTCCATTTTCGCTCCGACCGCGAATTTGTTGGAGATCATTCCCCAAAGTGAGCACGATGAAATGCTCGCGGCCATCGTGCGTGCAATGGATACAGGTTCCGTGCAGCAATATGGTTTTTCCACGACCACGGATAGGCGAAAGTACGATGCCCGCATTGCGCCGATGTACGAAAACGCAGCGGTCGTGGTTTTGCGAGACGTTACCTGATACAGGGTAAAATCAACGTAAACGTCGCCCCGAGCCCTTCGCCATCGCTATGAGCCAAAATCTCGCCGCCCATGCTCTTGGCGGCGATGGCACACGAATGAAGGCCGAAGCCGTGCCCACCCGCGCGCGTGGTAAAACCAAACGTAAAGAGTCGCGGCATGGCGCCCGGTGGTATGCCGCATCCGGTATCTCGGACCGTAATGCGTAGCCGCGCGTCGCTTTCGATGTGCGCGGACAATACGAGCAGTTTCTTGCGCCCGCTTTCAGAGGCGATGAGCGCATGGCCGGCATTGGAAATCAAATTGACCAGGATCTGCAAAACGCGGTGTTTCTCGAGTGGCCAGGGCGTGGGCAGGGGAGCAAGGTCTCGAATGATTTCGATTCCGTCCGCTTTTGCATCGAGCGCACTGATCCGAATCGCATCCTCGAGCAGTTCGGAAATCATTACATCTTCGACCAGGCGCGTGGTGCCGGCAAATGATTGCTGCAGCGACACGATGTCTCGAATATGCCCGACGTGCTTGCACGCGCGGCTGATATCTTCCAAATTGGCGCTGCGTTCCTCTTCCAGACGTTTTCCAAGGGCGACGAGCAAGTCAGGGAGAGATTGGCCACGCGCGTCGGTAGCGAAAAAGCCGGGCAAGTCATCCTTGTGCTGGGAAACGAGCTGCGCGACCCGGTCGATGGTCTGCACGCGTGAATCTTTCAATCGGGACAAGACGACGTCGGCGCTGACGCTGACGCTATTGAGCGCATTGCCAACATTGTGCAGCACGTTCGTCGCGATTTCGGCCATACCTGCGCGGTGAGCGGTATCGACCAAACGTCGTTGTGCTTCCTCCAGCTCGTGGGTTCGCTGCTGCACGCGCAAATCGAGTTCGCTGTAAAGCAGTGCATTGTCAATCGAAACTGCGGCTTGCGCGGCGAGAATCCGAATCAACTCCAGTCGCTCGCGGGAAAAGACCGATGACAGTCGCCGGTGCTCGAGGAGCAGAAGGCCGAGCAATTTACCGTGATTGACAATGGGAACACTCGCGAGCGCTCGCGGGCGCTGGCGTGCGACATACTTGTCGGCAACGAACCGCGCGTCCGTCGCTGCATCCGTTACAATGATTGATTCGCCGGTGCGCAAAACGAGTCGAGCGAGTGAGGTAGGGAGAAGGTCATCGCATTCGGTTAGCGGAATGTTCGTCATGCCGGGCGTTTCCGCGGCTTCGCTTTGACCGGTCGCGACGAGCATCGGGTCGCCATTGTAGAGCAGCACCAGGTGACCCCGTTCGGCACCTGCATCGGCAAGCAGCACGCGAAGCACGGTGGAAACGAGTTTGTCGAGGACAATTTCTTCGGAAATGGCACGGGTGGCTCGGA
>CAZETM010000564.1:0-6363 GCA_964514885.1 uncultured Polyangium sp.
GCCCACGGACGCTCCGCACATGTTGCAGAGCGTGTCCGTGTCCTTGAGCATCCACTGACAGCTAGGACAGGGCTTCATCCGCCCAGCACAGTAACACTTTTTCGATTTGGGAATCGGCGCTTGAACCGCGTGCGTGAGGTGCACGGCAGATGCTTCGAAACGAAAAGACCGGGCACTCGAGTTCCCGGTCTTTTCACTCACACGATCAGCGACTTAGTTGTGAAGTTGAGCCTTGTCGGCATCCTTCTTCTCGCCGTCGGCCTTCTTCTCTTCTTCGGTCGTCTCCGGCAAAGCCACCGGCATCGACTCGAGCGCAGCTTCGAGGACCTGATCCATGCGGCCCACGAAGAAGAACTGCAACTCGTCGGTAACCTCTTTCGGCACCTCTTCCAGATCCGCTCGATTGCGCTCCGGAACGAGGATGCGCTTGATGCCCGCGCGATGCGCCGCAAGGACCTTCTCCTTGAGACCACCGATCGGAAGCACTCGACCACGCAACGTGATCTCACCCGTCATCGCGACGTCGTGACGCACCTTGATCCCAGTCAAGAGCGACACGAGCGCGGTGAACATCGTGACGCCTGCACTCGGACCATCCTTCGGCATCGCACCTGCCGGAATGTGAATGTGCAGATCGCTCTTATCGAGGAAGTCCTTTGGAATTCCATATCTCAGAGCGTTTGTCCTCACGAACGACAACGCAGCCTGCGCGCTCTCCTTCATGACGTCACCAAGCTGCCCAGTGAGCTGCATCTTGCCGGTGCCGTACATGCGAGTTGCTTCGATGAAGAGGATCTCGCCACCGACGGATGTCCATGCCAAACCCGTCGCGACGCCCGTATCCGCCGTGCGTTCTGCAACTTCGCTCGTGTGCTTCGGAGCGCCGAGGAACTCGTGCAGATCGTCTTCATTGTCGACACGACGCTTCTGCATTTCACCCTCGGCAACCTTCACCGCAACGCCTCGAATGACGCTGGCGATCTGTCGCTCGAGCGAACGAACACCTGCTTCACGCGTGTAACGCTCGATGATCTCTTCAAGCGCGCGATCGGTGATTTCGAGCTGCTCCGTCGTCAGACCGTGGTCCGCCAATTGTTTGGGCAGCAAGTGTTGCTTGGCGATCGCGAGTTTTTCCCGGCGCGTGTAGCCGGGGATCTCGAGAATCTCCATGCGGTCGCGAAGGGGCGGAGGAATCGGATCAGCCGTGTTCGCCGTCGCTACGAACATCACGTGCGACAGGTCGTACGGGATCTCCAAGTAGTGATCCGCGAACGTGTTGTTCTGCTCAGGGTCGAGCACCTCGAGCAACGCGGCCGATGGATCACCTCGGAAGTCGTGTCCGATCTTGTCCACCTCATCCATCATGAAAACCGGGTTCACCATGCCCGACTTCTTCATGCCCTGGATGATCTGACCAGGCAGCGCGCCGACGTACGTGCGTCGGTGTCCACGAATCGCAGCTTCATCGTGCACGCCACCGAGCGACACGCGATGGAACTTGCGACCCAACGCGCGCGCAATGCTGCGGCCAAGCGAGGTTTTACCAACACCCGGAGGCCCAAGCAGACAAAGGATCGGTCCCTTCTTGTCTTGCTTCAGCTTGCGCACCGCGAGGTACTCGAGGATGCGCTTCTTCACCTTCTCGAGACCGTAATGATCCTCGTCGAGGACCTTACGCACGCTCGCGATGTCGAGGTTGTCCTGCGTCGTCTGAGTCCACGGAATGTCGAGGATCCAATCGAGGTACGTCCGGACAACCGTGTACTCGGCCGAGCCGACCTGCATCGTGCGCAAACGCTTGAGCTGCTTCTTCGCGACTGTCTCGGCTTCGTTCGGAAGGTTTGCCTTGGCAATACGCTCCTCGATGCCGTCGAGATCACCCTGATCGCCGTCGTCCTCACCGAGCTCTTCTTTGATCGCTTTGAGCTGTTGGCGCAGAACGTACTCGCGTTGGTTCTTGCCCATCTCCTCTTTGATTTGCGAGTTGATCCGCTCGCGCATCTTGAGGATTTCGAGCTGCCGCGTGAGCAACCGAAGGACTTTGCGAATGCGCTCTTTGACGTCGACCGTCTCGATGAGCTGAGCCTTCTCTTCAACGGGCGCATCGAGATTCGCAGCGACGAGATCGGCGAGCGCTCCCGGAGCTTGAATCGAATCGATGAGCGAGCCGGCTTCGCGAGGAAGCTCGGGCATGAGCTGAATGACCTGCTTGGCAATGTCTCGAAGGCTCATCGCCAACGCTTCGGCCTCGACGTCTTCCGACATGGGCTCTTCGATGCGGCGAATCTTCGCGCGCATATACGGCGACATCGTCTGCACGCTTTCGAGGCGAATGCGAGTGATGCCCTGGAGGATCAACGAGTAGTTTCCAGAGCTGTGCTTGAGCGCCTTGAGCACGCGTGCAGCACAACCGACCGGATACAAATCCTCGGCAGCGGGATCATCAGTTGATGGATCACGCTGAGCGAAGATCGCGATGACCGGCCCAGACAAATGGTCGACATCCTCTACGAGCGCGACGGACTTCTCGCGACCCACATCGAACGGCGCGACTGCACCTGGAAACAGCACCGCATTGCGGATGGGAAGAACCGGCAGTTCGTCGCCAAACACCACCTCCTCGTCAGGGCGCGGCGGACTTGGCGGGGTTTTCTTTTCCGACATGAGACGATCTCCTCTGCAGAGCACCTGGGACGAAAGGGCCCCGCCGACTCGGCGGCAGTTGCTGAGCCTCGGATGTTAAAGAGGCCCGCTAATAGAACAGCGTCTATCGCTTTGATGCGCCCAGGACCTTTTCACGTTGGCACGTAGATCAGCCCTAAGAGCAGCGAGCAACGTAGACACGACGCACGCCTCATGCCAGGCCTCTCACGAGATTTCATGATCGCCCGGAGCCCGTCATCGCCAGGGCCTGACCGAGCACGCTTCGCACGACCGCACTTGTACGCCCGTCCGCGGCGGGTTAGGTAGGCGCCGAAGCCACAAGAGCCCTTGCCTTGCCCACATCCCTGTAGGCAGTTGGCGCCGCTCGTGCTGCGAGGAGGATGCGTGATCGATCCCGTCATCGCGACCATCGCCCTCGCCGTCGCGATGTTGCATGTCCCGGTCGCAGCTTCGATCGATCCAGGACCGAGAAACGATTGCCCGCCCGACATGCGCTTCGTCGAGGGCACTCACTACGACGACGTTCAGCACCTCTGTGTCGATCCACGGAAGGACGGCAAAGACACGCACTGCTTCGCCTACTGGGAAGGTCTCACGGCGGAAGAAGGCAAAGTCAGCGACATCCGCGTGTGTATGGATCAGTTCGAAGCGCCGAACAAAAAGGGCAAACGCCCGCTCGTGATGCATTCGTTCAAGTCGGCACAACGTTACTGCGCCGAACGAAAAAAACGTTTGTGCACAGAACAAGAGTGGGAACTCGGTTGCGAAGGTGTCGAGCGAAGGCCTTTGGCCTACGGGTGGCGCGTCGACAAAACCGCATGCAACAGCGACAAATCCTGGAGACCGTTTGACGTCCAAGCTTTACGCGCAGGTGGCGACGAAGCCCAACGTGAACTCGAACGACTCTGGCAAGGAAGTTTGAGCGGCAAGTATCTCACGTGCGTATCGACGCACGGCATCTACGACATGATGGGCAACGTCGAAGAATGGGTGATCTCACGACCCAGTCGTAAATTCCCCGGCGCGCTGATGGGAGGCTTCTGGGCGAAACCTTGGACGGGTTGCAGAGGGACAAACGACGCGCACGAGCCTTCGTTCGAGTTCTACGAAACGGGTTTTCGTTGTTGTGCCGAGCCTGGATCGATCACCGCCACGACGGACGATACATCCGAGCAGCCCAAGAAGAAAAAGAAGCGGAAGAAGGACAAACCCAGCGGTTAGCTGCCCAGGACCAACCCTTTCGCGAGGACTCGTCCGGCAACCAGATCCTGCGCGGGCAGAGGCTTGCGACCTTCCATCTGAGCTCGTAACAACGCGATCGTTCCAGTCGCGCACGCAACGATCGCACCGGCTTTGTCCGCGATGACAATTTCGCCGGGCGCACCGTGCACGCCTTGCTCTCTTTCGACATGTGTCGACAACACCTTGAGCGTCTTGCTGCTGCACGTCGTGAATGCTCCCGGCCACGAGGTCATGCCTCGGACATGATCGTGCACGCGACGCGCAGGCTTGTTCCAATCGATGCGTCCGTGTTCTTTGTCGAGGATCGGAGCCATCGTTGCAGCCGGGTGATATTGCGGAACGCTTTCGATCTCGGCCCGCACGGCTCGTTCGAGATCGTAACGAACGACGAGCGCTGCGAGCGCACCAAGCTCCACCGCGAGTTCGTCCGCTGTTGCGTTCGGACGAATCGGAATCGTGTGCGAGGTGAACACGGCGCCCGTGTCCATGCCTTCGTCCATTTGCATCAGCGTGATGCCTGTCTCTGTTTCGCCGTTGACGATCGACCAGGTGATGGGAGCCGCGCCTCGATACTTCGGGAGCAGCGACGCATGCAGGTTCATGCATCCTCGACGAGGTGCATCGAGCACGGCTTTGGGCAGGATGCGCCCGTAAGCGATGACGAGCGCGACATCAGCATTGGCTGACGCGATGAGTTCAGCGAACTCGGGGGTTCGGACCTTGAGCGGTTGTTCGACTCGCAGGCCGAGAGCGAGCGCGCGTTCTTTCACGGGTGAAGCGCGCAATTCGAGGCCGCGACCTGCAGGTCGATCGGGCTGACAGACGACGAAGGGAATTTCTGCGATCGAGTGCAAGGCATCGAGCGCGGGGACAGCGATGGCGGGAGTTCCGAAAAAGAGGGCACGCACGGGCAACGATGTAGCAGGGCGAAGGGCGAGAAAAAACAGCGGTCGTTACTCGGCTGCTTGTAGCTGGCGATCTTTCTCTTGGAGACGTTTCTTCTCGATGAGGAGTTCGCGACGTTTGTCTTGGATGGACGTGTCGTTTGCCTTGACGAACTGTTCGTCATGCCGAGCGAGCGCGGCGTGTTGCCAGGAGGTTTGTCGGGCATGAATCCACCGAGCTAGCGTGGCTTGGTGTTCTTTCATGGTTTCGCCGAGTTGCTGTTCGACAAACGATTTTATGGCGGCTTCGTGTTTCTTTTGGGCCTCGAGGAGCAGTTTGCGACGCTCATTCTTTGCGGCTGAATAACCAAGCCAAACCAATATCGGGAACATGAGCCCAGTGCCGACGGAGGCCAATAATTTGGAGAGTGTATCCGTCCAGGGCGTGGCGAAAGCAAAGTATCCGAATCCAATGAGGGTGGCGGGCAGAATGGCGGTATCTTTGTGTGCGCCCCAGAATCGGAGGATCAATTCGCCATTGCCGGGTAAATGAACGTTTTCATAAGGAACGTCGTCATCGATTTCGACGCGATTCTTTGGCTGCTTCGGCTCGGGAAGCGTAATGGTTTGTTCGAGGATCTGCTGTACGGTATTGCGTGTATCCTGATCGAATATTTTGATGACTTTGGTCGACCAGTCGGTCGCGATGGAATGCACGTCGGTGCGCCACTGCTGGAATTTTTCCGAATCGACGCGAAATGCATGTTGGTCGAGGTGGCTGGCCAGTTTTTCGCGGGCGTTCTTTTCGGCATCACGAATGGCAAGGACGCGTTGTCGTTCGAGCCTTTCCAGTGCTTCGTTGCGTACGTCGTCGAGCGCTTTGGAAATGGTTTGGCTGGGTTTATCGAGCGCGGCAAGCTCGTCGTCGATTTGCAAGAGTCGTCGCCACACGGATTCGCGGCGTTTGTCGTTCGGAGAAGGGTCCATGGTGCGCTCGACAAAGAATGCGTGATTGGCACGGTGACCGCGACCAGAACGGCGACGAAACCTCGTCGCGTCGATCTGCGGCATCTCTTCCAGCGATTCTTCGCTCGGTTCGGTAAGCTCAGCCGTGGTCTTCGTCAACGCGCCGCTCATCGTCGTTTGGCGCACACTAATCGATCGCCGTCACGGTGTCGAGCATGTGCGTGGTGTACGCTCTTCCACCTTCCCCCGTTTTCCTGGTACGCTGCCATCCGCCCATGTCCGAAGAGACTCGCAGCTTGCCCAGAGGCACCGTGCTCTTGGGCTTCCGACTCGGCGATTTCCTCGGATCCGGAGGCTCGGCGGAGGTCTACAAAGGCATCAGCACGACGACGCAATCCGTCACGCGGGCGATCAAGATCATTCATCGCGAGCGCACGACGAAACTGCAGAAGCGTTTCATCGAAGAGACGCGTCTTTTGGCCAAGCTCGAGCACGAGAACATCGTCAAGTTTTACCATGCGCAAGAAGACCAGGGTTACTTGGTGATGGTGCTGGAGCTGCTCGAAGGAAAAACCTTACGCGAGCAGATCGACGAGTGGCGTACGTC
>CAZETM010000565.1:0-6362 GCA_964514885.1 uncultured Polyangium sp.
AGCCACTGCCGCCTGAGCCATTGCCACCGGACGAATTGCCGCCCGAGCCCATTCCACCGAAGCCGACGTCGTTTCCACCGCTTCCGCCATTACCGCTAGGAGCCCAATCGGCTCCTTCACCGCCGATTCCTTCTGCCCCCTCGAAGGTCGCCCCTTCGGCGCAATGAAGCAAGAACAGCGATCCAAAGCCTAGAACGAGAGATCGTGCGACGGTTTTCACGAATGGGATCGTACATGTCGCAGCAGCGGAACAAAGGGAAAAGTCACGACGGCATGGTTTGGGGCTTCTGCGGAAAGTTACGCCTCAGCCAAAAAACCCTCCCGCCGCCGCACGTGAGAAACCACCTGCGTGTTGGCTCGCACGTACGGCGGATTGCGAGAACATCCGGAACGCATCATAGAAGTAATTCCGCGATTGGGTTCGACCCGCAAGGCCTCAAATCAATCATCACCTTGTCCCGCTCTTCGATAGTCAGCCGACCTTGCTCTTCCACGACTTCCTCACCCGCTTCGTCGTCCGCGTCGACCCCTCGCGCCAACTCCTTGCGTTTCGAGCCAATGAATACCTGAAACCACGCGTCGCGCTGCATAACGGTGTGAAAGATTCGCTCCTCGTAGGTGTCCTTCAGCAAATAGAATTGCACCTTCACCGCCCCGCGAGTCTTGCGCCCCTCCCGATCCACACGCCCCTCGCGTTGTTCCATTTTCGCCGGGTTCCATTCCGCGTCGTAATGCAGAATGTAACGCGTGTGGTTTTGCAAATCGATTCCCTCCTCGCCCACGCGGCTCACCAAAAGCACGAGCGGCGCATACGGTCGATTGAAGTTTTCTCGCCGTAGATCTTTGAGGTATTCCTCTTGCTCCCCGTCGAAACGCGCCACATAATCGGGGCTCGCCAATATCTGGGCCAATCGTCCAATGTGATGCCCGGCGTTTTTCTTGTTGTCCTCGCTAAATGCGTCGCCCTCTTTGGGTGTGTCGTCGAGATATTCGTCCACGATTCGATCCAGCTCACGACGCAATTTATCCCCTACCCGCTGCATCAAGAACGACTTCACTTCGGACGCATCCGGCAATTCACCTTCCAATTCGCCTCGGGCTCTGAACCAAAGCGCCATTCGCAACAGGAAGAGCGGTTGCTGGCAATGGTTTTTCGCTCGCCGGAACATGATGTCCACCAGCTCGCCCTGCTCGCTTTTCATTTCGAGCCCGGTCCCCTCGAGCAATTCCTGCGTCACCATTAAAAATCGCCGCTCGAATTTCTCCCGCAAATGCGCCTTGGCCGCCTTGTGCTCAGCGTCGAGTGCTTCCGCGATCATTCTTTTCGCATCGTTCACGCTCAGCAATCCAGCCTCATGTACCTGCTCTTCGATGAACGGACCGAGCCGCTCCGTCACGGTTTTTTCCAGCGCTTCCTTGAGCGCCCCGGCCGTGCGCATGAGCGTGTTGAATACCAGGATCTTTTCGAGTCGTTCTTGTGGCCGCTGTCGCCATCGTTTCATTTGCTCGTCGAGAATGATGCCCACCATTTGGCACAACGCCGCGACTTTGGGATGCAAATGCCCGGAGTTTTGAAGCTGTTTCACCATTTGCTTCGTCAGCCGTGCACGCGGCAGGTGTTTGGCTAAAATGGAGCTGTGTACGAGCTGGTCGTAACTCGACAAGCATTGCCGCAAATCCCCAGGGATGAACGATGGCTTTTCATTCTCGTGTTCGCGCGAAGCTTGCTCGGCATCCACCAACAAATCTCGCAAATGCAGGTAGATCCACGCGTCGTTCCCCTCCAGCGGCAAAAGCGGGCTGTCTTTGACCACGACTCGCAAGTCGTCCAGTTTGTTGAACGTTCGTTCTGCGTAACCACCGTGTTGCTTCTCGATAATCGAATAATCTCGCTCGCTCTGGCTCTTGACGTTCCGGATCAAATACCGCCGCAACAAATCTTGCAAGCCTGGCGTTCCCGGATGAGTTCCCCCCGACGCGTCCTGCGTCCGCAATTCGTACAATGCTTGTACCTTTTGCCGCCGACCTTCATCCGAAGGCTCCAGCCTGCGCCGTGCATAAAATTGATCCAATGCCCGCTCGTACCGCCCAAGTCCATCCCGTACTCGCTCGAGATCCTCCTCTGGCGCATGCACGATTCGCAGCAGGTTGACCATTTCCTTCGCTGAAAGCTGAAATGGCGTCGCCGTTAATGCCAATACGAACCGCGCCGTGAGTCCCTGTGGGCGGCTTTCCTCCGTCTGATCCGGGAAAAATACCTTGCTGCGCTGCGTATGCAATTCCGTGAAGTTGTGCGCTTCGTCCACGATGACGACATCCCAGTCTGTTTGGCCCAACCACCGCGCGACGGAGTTACTCTCGCGGGCCTCTTCCAAAAGCAGATCGTGCCGCACGATGTACACGCGATCCGGCGGGACTTTGCTGCCCTTTCGTTTTCCGCGCTCCGGCTCGTTCCCCGAGCTCCGATCGGATTTGTCTCCGAGCCGTGGCACGTTCCGAAGCATCGTCTGAAATCCCACCCATTCATTTCCTTGCACGTATTGGGGGAACCCACGCGATTTTCCGGCCGACCCTTCGATTTCGTCATGCCATTTCGTCATCAACACCGACCGGTGCACCACAATGAGAATGCGTCGCACCGGCGTGTCCGTATCTCGAAAATGCCGCCATAACAGCGCAGCCGTTCCCAGCGCCTCGTACGTCTTTCCGCAACCCACCTCGTCCGCCAGCACGACGCCTTGCTGCTCTCGTACCAGCATTGCCTCCAGCGCAGCCTGAATCGCCCGCGTTTGATGAGGCCGCTGTAGCTTGATCCCCGCCATGAGCATTTCGATATCCACAGCAGCCATCACGCATTCCTCCGACCACGCCGCTTCGATGTTTGCGTTTCGTCCGTTTTTTCTGCCGTGGGAAAGGCATCGACGATCCGTCGCAACAATCCCAAGGTCATCTCCCGTGCGGATTGCACCTGCTGCAAAAATTCCTGCTGAATACCGTCGTCGATACGCACGGCATCGAGCGCCTCCGCAAGCTTTTCCGCTTCCATCGCCCCGAAGGCCGGCACCGGATTGTCATGCCAACCCAGTACTGGTTCCGGGTGTTAGTAAAGCGAAGGCCGACGCCTCCATGTCGCGCAGCAAAGGCTGCGTTTTGAGGCAACAACGAACGGGTCATAGCAATTTTCTTGATTTTCGCAACCAGACAGGTATGTTCGCGCCAAAGATGTCAGCAGGAACTGAACCAAGCCCCAGCGATGCCGTGGAAGCGACAGGCACCAACTCAGCGAGGCTGCTCTTGTTCACGTGGAATCTCCACGAGAATCCCGCTGCACTCGAACTCGCATGTGAGCACCTCGAGAATCAAGGGTCGTATGTTGCTTGCTTCCAAGAACTGCCCACCGATGACGAGTTCTCACTCCACTTGGTAGCCGCAAAGCATGGGGCCCGGGTCTTGACTCGACCGGCATTCCAAAGTGATCTGAAGAGCATTAGGCCCAAGATAGCCCTGTTGGCAAGTGATGACATCACGATTGACTGGATTGGCAATGCGCTTGAATATCGTCCCGACTTAGATGACATGCGGAGACTCCAAGGATTCACGGTCGAATCTGAAAAGTCGCAATGGCGCAATCTCCAGGTGATGGGCGTCCACGGCTGGGATCGTTTGAAAAATCCTTCGGAGCGACAACGAGATAGATGGGGTGCGATTATGCGCGATGATCTGGACGAATTCTGGACAAAAGGTCCTCTCGTATTGATGGGGGATTTTAATGCCAACCCGTGGCACGCGGAAATCACGAACCGTGATCATCTGTGCGCATTGAGGAAAAAAGATTTGCCTCTTAAGGGTGACACCAAGAAGATCAAGGGGCGAAAAAAAGACGTCGAACCGCTTTACAATCCGATGTGGCATGTTCTTCCAGATCGTGAGAACGCTGCACATGGCACAATATCTTACGTGGACGAAAACGACCTTCGTTGGCACTGTTTCGACCAGATTCTTTTGAGCCAGCACTTTTGCGTGCAACATGAACCCCCCAAGATCCTGACGAGTCTACTTGCGCATGAACTCGTTGACACCAACGGCACCCCAACCAATGAAAACAAGATCTACAAGTGGAGCCAGCATCTGCCCGTTCAGATGACGATTAAGATTGGAGAGGTAAAAGCATGTCGAATTTGAGCGCTCGGTTGGATGCTGCCGCCGAAGAAAAACCCAGCACGAGCTGGCGTGCCACGTGCTGGCAGCCAATTCTCGAAGAATTCGTCGCCTGGCTCGATCGCAAATACTCAGATGCGCTACGCGCGTCATTGCTCAACGGCTCGGCCCCCGACGTGCACTATGTTCGGATCTGGCCCGTTGGCCAACGAAATTCGGCATTTACCCTGCTTACAGTTCATGCAACCGAGCAGCGCATTTCCATCCTCGGAAAGGATTCACCAGAGTTCACCGACGAAGAAACGTTTAGTCACCACCTCGAGCAATTCGTTCAACTCCCAGCGTTCAAGAATACCATTGCGTCATTGCGGGAGATTGCGAACCAACCTGTCGACGGGGTGCTGCGCGTGGGCGCAACCTGGCAAGCTCGCATCATTGCAGACATCAAGGTCGGACTCGCTCCCGAACAGCAGCGCTTGCTCGCATCTGCCGCCGAGGCCGAACCTCCCCGAAAAATCGATCGTCTCCGCGTCTTTCAGGCTCGTCCCACAGCGTTCGAACGCGGTACCTATCCTTCCCCTCAGCACCCGCCACAATGGCTGGTCGCCGGAGGTTATGTTCTCGCCATTGATGAGCACGGTCTCGAACCCGACGGGAGCACGATTTGGCTCTCAGGAAGACCAATTTCAGGCAGAGAGCCTGGATAAGTGCGACGAATGCTCCTTCACTGGGGGCCTGCGCCAACCGTAGCTGGCGGCAACAACTACCTCAAACCCGAAAATGCGCAAGACCCGATGCGCCCAAAAACAACCCCATCGGTCGCGGGTCGTGCTTGACGATTTCATTCCCATCGAGCACCAGCCATTCCCCTTTTCCTTTTTTGGCGGAAACATTCGAGTGGTGCACGATCAATTCAGGCAACAACCGCATCAGCATGTCTCCCGCATGATCCGTCTCGGCGTCACGCGCCCAATGCAGCAATTGATCCACGATGGAAAGCGGATCATCCTCGAGCCAGCGCGCATACCGCGGCTCGAGTCCCAATCCAAGGAGCAGGTTGGCTCCGAGCACGCCCACTTCGGCCCACGATCGCGCGGTGCCATCCAATAGTTCGTCCGCGATTTCCGTAACGGAACGCTTCCTTGCCCACGCTGCCGCTGACGAATTCGCGAATCCATCATCCGCATGGGTTGCAATCGCCTTGCGCCATTCCGCCAAAGAAAGACGGCCTTGCGTCATGGTCGGTTCGAGCGCAGACGCAAACACGGCATTGAGACCCAGCGCCGCGAGCTGATATGCGCCAGCCATTTGAATGCCGTGCAATCGCTTGGAAGGACGAAGCGCGAGCGCGTGGCGAAGCACTTGCCAATTCGTACTCGTCTCGAAACGCGCCGCATCCTTGGCCGGTGCTCCGTCGTCTTCCGCCATCAGATCCGGATCCTGATCTGTCGTCTCGTGGCTGACGTCCACAACCCCGAGCAATCCGTGCTCGAACAATACCTGGACCGTGTCACGACGATGCATGCCTTCCTCGTCGCCCCCAAACAGCGCTTTGATCAGATAGCGCCGTTCGTACGTGCCAATCTTGTTACTAAGGCACATACCCGCGCCCGCGTTGATCAGGGTTGCATATCGTGTTTTTTCGTCGGTTCCTCCTTCCAGCGCCCATAACACGGCGTTATCGTTCACGCAGGCATTGAATTTCTCCGCGAGTTTCACTCCGCTTTCGGTGAGCCGCAGACCGAGGCCCTCAGTTTGATCGTCTTCCTCAACCAAACCCAAGCTCGACAGGGACGTTCGATAGAGCCGCAGCGCTCCGTTCGAGTGCTGGTTCTTCAATATTTTCGTGGGCAATGCCCAAAGCTTGGCGCCTTGCCGCTCGCTAATGAAGCGCTGCCCTCGTCGCCGCCCGATGTAGCTACACGCATTCGGTGCGTCTTCGTGTTGCAGCCCCTCGCAAAGGACAAGAAGCCGTTCGAGGCGAAGAACGCGTTCCAGGTGAGTGGATGGCGGGGCATCCTCGGCTTGCGCACGACCCAGCGCCCAGCAAAGAAACGTGTAATAGCGCGCCCGCGAAGTGAAGACGTTGAGCCCCGGCAAGAGGCGATCCGCTTGGGCCATGGCATGCGCCTGCAAACCCAACGGATCTCGGCTCGAGGGAGGCACGTCGACGGCGCGTGACCTGACGCTGATCGCGACCCTCG
>CAZETM010000566.1:0-6360 GCA_964514885.1 uncultured Polyangium sp.
TGCGATCAAGGTGATCACCAGGGCTGGCCGCAAACGATTGAACGCCGCCTTCGCAGCCCCTACCCCTCAAGCAATTTCACCAACGTCGCTTCCAATTGTCGCGGATCAAATCGCTTAGGCAACACCGCGTTCACCCCAGCCTCCCGCGCTTCCATCTCCAGCATCGATGTAATGTCTGACGCGAGCAGGATGAACGGTACTCGATCCAACCGACCGTTCTCACGCATCGAAATACACAGCTCAATCCCACTCATTCCATGAAGTGAACGCTGGCACACGATCGCGTCCGGCACCGTCCCACGCATCGCCGTGCGCGCCTCGTCACCCGTCGACGCCTCCACGATCACGTACTTCTGACCCAAACTCGCCTTGACCAACGCGCGCAACGTTCGCGATTCGTCCACCACGATCACGCGAGGTTTGGAAGGACGTACCGTCGCTTTCGTGTCTTTGCGATCGATCGGAAACAGTCGCGCAATCGTCTCCATTAGCAGCTCGCTCGGCGGCGGCGACGTGTGCAGACGCAACTTCCCAATCGCGTCGACGATCTCGAGTCCTCGGCCAGGACGTTTGTCCGGGTCCTTGTCGAGCAGCCGCACGACGATGGCGTCGAACTCCGGAGGAACCGCGCGGTTGTAGGTCGACGGCGGAGGCAATTCCTCCATCGTCACGCGCTGAATCGTGTGCGCTTCCGTCTCGCCCGTGAACGCACTGCGTCCCGCGAGCATCTCGAAGAGCACCACGCCGAACGAAAACAAATCACTGCGCGAATCAAGGCGTCCACGAAGAACCGTCTCCGGCGCCATGTACGCGAATTTCCCCTTGAGCGTCCCTGCCCCGCCTTGCGTCGGGCTCAATCGCTCACGTGCTCGTGCAATTCCGAAGTCCGCCAACTTCACTACGCCTTCGCGTGAAAGCAGGATGTTCGATGGGCTCACGTCACGATGCACGATCTGCAGCGAGCGACCATCTTCGCCCAGCTTGTGATGCGCATAGTCGAGCCCGCGTGCCGTCTCGACCGCGATGTGTGCGACCTCGGGAACGCTGAGACGTTCGCTGCGTTTGCGCAGCTCGTGCAACGCGGCGCCGAGGCTTGGGCCATCGACGTACTCGAGCACCAAGTAGTGCAGGCCGTTTTCCTCGCCAAATTCGACGACCTGCACGATGTTGCCGTGATGCAGACGCGAGGTGATTCGCGCCTCGTCACGAAACATCACGATGAACTCGTCGTTCGACGCGTACTGCGGGAGCACGCGCTTGATGACGACATCACGCGAGAAACCGTCAGTGCCCGTGAGCCTGCCAAGAAGCACTTCCGCCATGCCGCCATACGCGAGCCGGCGAAGGATTTGGTACTTCCCGAGCCGTTGCGGGATTTCCGCTTCCTGCATCGAGGAACCCATATCAGATATTACGTCGCATCAATGTTTGGGACGTGCCGGGGCGCGAACTCGCTCGACAATTTCGAGCGCCAGCTCATCGAGCGGCAAGACGGCGTCAGCATACCCCTTGGCGATGGCCGCGCCAGGCATCCCGCCGACGACGCACGAGTCGGGTGACTGTACGAGAACAGTTCCTCCGGCAGCTTTGACGGCACGTAATCCATCGACGCCGTCATTGCCCATTCCCGTCAGCACGATGGCCAGCGCTCCATCACCGAAGTAACGCGCGATGGACTCGAAGAGCGGCGTTCCCGACGGGCGATGACTCGCGATCGGCGGCGTTTCGACCAAGCCCAACGTATTCGCCGACTGCGCTACGAGATGTTTACCTTCCGGCGCGAGCGCGAGCAGACCTTGACGAATCTGCATGCCGTTCGACGCGAGACGAATCGGCAGTTGCGTGACCTGCCCAAGCCACTCAGCAAGCCCTTCATCAAAGCCCGCGAGCACATGCTGAACGATGAGGATCGGCACCGACGGGGCAATCGCCGCGATGCTCGGCAAAAGCGTTGCGAGAGCTGCAGGTCCTCCCGTCGAGGCACAAATCGCGATGCACGATGCTCGAGTCACCGTGCGCGAATTTCCAATCAAACGCCGCGAGCGCACCGAACGAGGTGCATCGGACCAACGACGAACGACCGGGATCTCCGCGAGCATCTTGATCTTTTCGCGCAACGCAACCGCGAGCGGGCATGCCGGATCCACCCAACCCGGACGCGCAATGACGTCGATCGCTCCGGCTTCGGTGGCCGCGAAAATCTGCGCCGCAGCACTTTTGCCCTGCTGCTCGGAAACGATCACCACACGCGTCGGAGCAACCGCCATGATGCGCCGTGTGGCTGCGACTCCATCGAGGCCCGGCATCATCGCGTCGAGCAAGATGATCTGCGGGTTCTCACGCACCGCAAGATCCACCGCTTGTTGACCATCTCGCGCGATGCCTACGACATCGAGTTCTGGATCGGCCTTGAGCACGCGCATGAGCAGCGTTCGACCCACTTCGGTGTCGTCCGCAATGACCACTCGAATGACTGTGCGCGTCCTTCGACTCGAAGGCACCACGGCTGCATGCGACGACGTTCCCAGCGACAAGACGCTCGTGACTTTGGCGGCAAGCAGCGCGCCATCGAGCGGCTTGGGGAAGAACGCATCGAGCGCGCCGGTCGAAAGTAGATCCCGCTCGCGCAGCTCTTTGTTCGCGCTGATGAGGATGATCCGCGGCGCAGCAACGCCAGCTTTGTCTTTGATGCGCCGAGCAAACTCGAGCCCATTGATGCCGGGCATCGCGTAGTCGGTGATGACCAGATCGTACGGAGGGTTGACCGCTATCCGCGACAAACCGTCTTCGGCCGACGTGGCAAAGTCCATCTCGAGGCCCATGCCAGACAGATGCGCGCGCACGATGTCACGCATCACGACCGAGTCGTCCACGACGAGCACACGAGGTGCCATCAGCTTCTCCCTACGAGGTCTTTGACCGTCTTCACGAAGACCTCGTGATCGAATTCGCTCTTCACGATGTAGGCATCTGCGCCGACAGCAAGACCAGCGCGCCGATCGTCTTCGGACCCGAGTGACGTGACGAGCACGACGGGCAATCGCCTGAGTCGCTCGTTGCCACGAATGTGATTACACAGCTCGAGACCCGACATCTCCGGCATCGATACGTCTGTGACCACGACGTCGAACGGCTCGAATTCCAGCGCCGAAAGCGCTTCACTTCCATCTGCGACCGCGACGACGTCGAAGCCTGCCACTTCGAGCACCGAGCGTTCCAACGCACGCGTCGTGAACGAATCGTCGACGAGCAGCAGCTTCGGATTCGCGCGCTGTTCGAGCCTGGGAATGAGCGACTGAAATCGTGTTGCGTCGCGACCCGACGCCGACTTGATGAGGTCGATCGGATTCAACATGAGCACCACCCGCCCGTCGCCCATGATCGTTGCACCTGCAATATTCCGAACTCGTACGAGTGGCGCTTCGAGGTTCTTGGCCAAGAGCGTTTGATCACTAACGATCTCTCGCACGGCAAGCGCGCATCGCGTCTCGCCGATTCCGATGACGAGCACTGGGATTCGTTCGGGCGGCGGAGGCAACTGCACGGGCAAACCAAGCAGAGTTCCGAGAGGCACGAGAGCGATCGGACGACCGTCGACGACGATTGCATGCGTCTGCTCCACCTCGAGAACATCGGTGGCGCTGATGCGCAAAATGCGTTGGATGGCCGAGATCGGCATCGCGAACTGTTCGTCGCCGACTCGCAAGAGCAGCGAGTGCACGACGTAGATCGTCAACGGCAAAACGATCACGAACGAGGTACCGATGCCTTGTCGAGACTCGACCGTCACCGATCCATGCAGCCGTTCGATGTTTGTCCTGACCGCATCGAGCCCGACGCCTCGACCCGAGAGCCCTCCAGCTTCCGCGCGTGTGGTGAGCCCTGGAGCGAATAACAATTCGAGCACGCGATGCTCAGGTAGCTCGGCAGCTTCGTCGGTGGAGATCAGGCCCGATGCGACGGCGGCTCTGCGTACGGCGCCCACGTCGACACCAGGTCCATCATCGGCGATCGTGATCGTGACGACGTCACCACGATGCTCGGCATGAATGCGAATGGTGCCGCGTGCGGGTTTGCCTGTCGCGGTGCGCGCATTGGGCGGCTCGCATCCGTGATCGACTGCGTTGCGAAGCAAGTGGTAGAGCGGATCGCGAAGCTCTTCGAGGACCTTCTTGTCGAGCTCGAGCTCACTTCCGGTGATGTTGAGATCCACCATCTTTCCGCCTTCACGCGCCATGTTGCGTACGGCTCGCGGCAAAGGCTCGAGCACGCTCGCGAGCGGGAAGGTTTGGATGCGGCGGATGTCTTCCTGAAGCTGTCCCGACAAGATCGTCGACTGCAGCGCATCAGCCTCGAATGCGCGCACGATCTCACGCAAACGTCGCACGAGTTGTCGCTCGTGTTCGAGGTCCTCGGTCTGCACATCGATGATGCGTTTGGCCCACGGATCGATCTTTGCCGGTGCTTCGTCACGAATTGCAGCACGCACCGCAGACTGGAACTTGAAGCGGTCTTCTTCGGCAGCGAGCACGCCCCGCAGCTCGGACAAACGCTGATCGGTGCGCACTCGTGCAGCGAGCAGCTCGCCGACTTGCGCCATGAGACCCGACAGCTTTTTCATCGACACGCGCAGGGTCTCTTCACCTGCAGGACGTATGGGCGCGTTCGGGATCCCTACGGGGTTCGCTCCAACCTTCGAGGCTTGCGGCGTGGGACCTCCGAGCGAGATCGTCCGGGTGCCTCCTGGTAGAGACAAACCCGCTGAGGTTCCCGGAGAAATCGGCACGGCAGTCCCTGGAGTCGCGGGCCCACCCGTCTTCGGTGAGTTCGGACCGGTCGTGCCTGCGCCAGTGCCTGACGAACTTCCGCCACCCGTTCCTGGCGCAACGTAAGTGGGCGCTACGGGCGAACCTCCATATGTCGACGGCGGAGCAAAACCTGGAGGTGGCGGCAGATGCGGGGTTGGCGGAATGAGCACTCCGGTGGGCGTGCCTCCGAGCAATCCTGCGAATGGATTCGGCGGTGGCTCGCTGTGCTTCGTCTTCGCTTCGATGTAGTTCTGACGATACTGCGGCGGGGCTTGCTGAGGTGCGTGCGGATCGGGAATTTTGTGTTGCCGCAAGATCGACTGCGGACTGCGCGAGCGCGTGGCAACCGTGATGCCTTCGGCCGGAAGTGCGACTTGCATTTGCGGCATTTGCGGCGTTGCGGGCTGTACATGTGCAGGTGTTGGCGTCTGCTCTCCGCGTTTGTCGAGGACCGTATCGAGCGCCTGAATGGCTTCGGTAACGATCGCATCCGGGTCGTCACTTGGATCGACGCGGAGCGCATGTGGCACGGTCGACAGCGCTGCGTTCAGGGTGTCGAACAGTTCCGGCGTACGCGTGTCATCGTCCGATCGAAGCGCAGCCAGGATCGATTCGACCGCGTGCGCCAGACGTGCCGTTTGGGCAAATCCGAGCGACGCAGCGGCGCCTTTCAAGTTGTGCGCTTGCCGAAATGCTTCGTCGATCAGTTGATCACGCGCGCTGCCTTCCGCTCCGCGCTCGATGAGCAGAAGTGCCGTGCCGATACGCTCGATCTGCTCGCTTGCTTCAATGCGCAGGGTCTCGCAAAGCGATTCGAATGCAGCGTCGTCGAGAGGCATCAGCCGCGCTCCTCGACACGCAAAGACCGGTCGGCCAAGAGCGAAACGAGATCGAGCACCACGGTGCGATCTTCGAGCACGCCGAGCGTGTGACGTTGAACGAGCGGAGGGAACGTGGGCATCGCTTTGGCAATCGTGCGCCGATTGACCTCGATGATGTTGTGCAAAAAATCTGCTGCCACGCCGCAAACGACCTGCTGGTTCGCAGCCATCACGAGATGCTCGGGCTCTTTGGTGGCCGGAACGTCCGGCGTAAAAAGCAGCGGCAAATCCACGACGGCGACGATCCGGCCGCGTCGTGCTGCCACGCCGAGAAAATACGGCGGCACGCCTGGCACACGCGTGATGCGACTGATGGGACCAACGTCATCGACCGATTCGAGCTGCACGGCATATCTGCGACCACTGCGCTCGAAGACGATGCACCCAATCGAGTCAGGCGCGCGGTCGACGCGTACGGGCGCCTTTGCAATCCGCTTGGTGCGCTCGGCGAGGATCCGCGGATGAACATCACGCTCGCCGGTGTTGCCTTCCCGTAGCTTTTCGTCGAGCTGCGAGATGGACCTACGCAGCTTGTCATAGACGGATTCGTCAGTGGAACTCATCGACCAAGCACCTCGAGCGCACGCGGAGCGGAGAGGTTTGTCTCTTGGAACATACGCAGCAGTCGTCCGACGGTCATGCCCTCCCACCCTTCGACGTGCGCGTCGACG
>CAZETM010000567.1:0-6356 GCA_964514885.1 uncultured Polyangium sp.
GCTCGACGAGGGACACAAGAAGGGGCTCGACGAGGGACACAAGAAGGGGCTCGACGAGGGACACAAGAAGGGACACAAGAAAGGACTCGACGAGGGACTTCTCGTAGCGCGCAACATGTTGCGACGCCTTTCGAGTCAACGTTTCGGTGCTCTTGCAGCCAATGTCGAAGGCCGTATTGATAGGGCCACCGCGGAGCAACTCGAGCAGTGGACGGCTCGGCTTTTTTCGGTGGCGTCCATCGAAGAATTGTTTGCAGTAGATCTGACCGCATAATGGGGCCAGTCGCAAGGACGCGTTTCGGCACCGCTCACGAACGCGAGAAAAAGCTCACTCCCACAAATCCGCCTCGGCGCGGTTCACGAACGCATCCACCAACCGCTCGAGGATCGCCAGTTCGCTCGCACGCAGTTGTGGCGTCTTGCGACCCACTTCGAGAATCGCGACGAGACGCCCGCGCACCGTGATCGGATGCATCGCCGCTGCTTCACACACGACGCCGAGCGCGAGCATTCGACGCAGAAGCGCTCCACCTGCCGGACCCGGCGAAGGCTCCGCCATGATCACACTTCCAGCGCTCGCCGCCGACAAAACCGGATCGCCCGGCTTCATTCGCTCGCCAATCATTGCCCGCGAAAACGGCCCATGTGCGAAGTGCACTCGAGCTTCGTCACCCTGCACCACAAACACCAGCGCGGCATCTGCACAGAGCTGCATCACCGCGGCATTCATCAACAAATGCAGCGCATCGGTCATGTCCGCAGCTCCATCGAGCGCATCCGATGGCGTCATCTCCTCCGGAAGCAGCGGCCTTCCCGGCAGCGTGATGTCGTCCGTCGAAGGAAGCGTGTCCATTCGCCCGCGATACGGAGGTGTTGGCGCAGCCGAATCCGCAGACGGAATCGACACCACCGCAACTTCGGAAAGCGGTCGCCACACCGACCACGCCTCGTGCCGCACGTAGCTTTCCAGCGGCACTTTGCCCTCCTCGATCCCTCGTGCCAGAAGCTCCAAACCCACCGGCCCCACTGCCGTCGCCCCATCCGACACGTACCAACGGTCGGAATTCCCGAGGGCAGCAAACCCAGATTCTGCAAGCAATTTGACCGAAAGCATCCCCACGAGCCCCTCACGAAAACAAAGTTGAGCCGGCGCAATCTAGGCGATGAATGCAGTGTGTCAAGAAGATGGCGAGAAAGAGTTGCAACGACGTTTCGCGGCCGAAAAATCGCGTCAACGCGGATGGAGTGAATTGCGGTGAGTGAAATGACTCGAATTCGTGACTTTCAACGTTTATTGCGGTCATTTCGGAACGCGAGCAACGATCGTGTCGATCGTTCCAGGCTCGCATGATTTTGCGGTCGCCCTCGTCGACGCGACGCGGTAAGACTGGTGGCGAGCGAGCGATGACCGATAGGAAAGTCGTGGAAGCAGGAGCGGAAAGTGAAAGCGCGGCGTGGCAAGCGCTGGGAATCGTGTACCTTGTGGGTGGCGGACCTGGTGATCCCGGGCTGCTCACGGTGCGCGGTGCTGAGCTTTTGGCTTCGGCGGATGTGATTCTTCACGACGAGCTGATTCATCCGGCGTTGTTGGACTTTGCCAAACTCGGGGCTGAAGTGCGTTTCGTCGGCAAACGCGGGGCTGATCGCACATCCAAACAAGCCAAACAAGAAGCGATCGAAACCGAGCTGGTTGCGCTTGGCCTGGCTGGTAAACGCGTCGTGCGCCTCAAAGGTGGCGATCCATTTCTTTTCGGTCGTGGATCGGAAGAAGCGGAAGCGCTGGCCGAAGCGGGCATTCCGTTCGAAGTGGTCCCTGGCGTCTGTTCGCCGCTTGCTGCGACGGCTTACGCTGGGTTTTCCCTGACGCACCGCGAGCATGCATCGAGCGTCGTCTTCGTCAGTGGCACGATGCGCTCGGGCAAACTATACGATTTTGGAGAATTGGCCAAAGTCGAAGGCACGATTTGCGTACTGATGGGAATGCACAACATCGAAGACGTGGTGCGTGGCCTTTTGGGGCTGGGACAGCGCGCTTTAGAAACGCCTGCGGCGGTCATTCAATGGGGCTCGTGGGCGCAGCAAAAGGTCGTAACGGGCAGGCTTGACGAAATTGTTGCTATCTCGCAAGCGGCAAACTTAGGCAGTCCGGGGATCATCGTGGTGGGAGCTGCGGCGATGCGGCGCGAATACTTGCGCTGGTTCGATACTCGGCCATTGTTTGGTAAACGCGTTTTGGTATTGCGTCCGCGGGATCAATCTGCGGATGTTGCCAAGCTCATTCGTCAACGTGGCGGTGAAGCATTGCTTTGGCCCGCCATTGAAATCGTTCCCCCGGCCGATCCTGGGCCGCTCGAAGCACTGGTTCAGCATATTGGTGATTACGACGTCGTCGCGTTGACCAGCGAAAACAGCGTTGAGCGGCTTTTCGAGACGATTGCGTCGCAAAACCTTGATGCACGGGCGTTTGGCCAGGCCAAAGTCGCGGCGGTTGGAGCTGGCACGGTGGCGGCGCTTGCGGCGTATGGCATTCGCGCGGATATCGTGCCTGGGGAATTCCACGGCGAGGGATTGGTGGAGGCGATATTGGAAAACGCTTTCGTGAAACGACGGCTCGAAGAAAGGTTGCCAGTGCGTGTCGTGCTTCCGCGAGCGCGTGTGGCTCGTGAAGTTCTTCCAGAAAAACTTCGAGCGGCGGGATGTGAAGTGGTATTGGTCACGGCGTACGAAACGAAAAAGGCCGGCCCTGAAGAGTGGCCGATGCTGGTGCGGATGCTCGAGGAAAAACGGGTCGACGTGATATTGTTGTCGGCATCGAGTACGGCGGATGCGATTGCGGATGCGCTTGGGGCGCGAATGGCGGAATTGCTTTCGGGTGTGCTGGTCGCGAGCATTGGCGAGATTACGACGGCAAGCGCGCGAAAACGGGGAATCGACGTTGCGGTGACGGCGCAGGTCAGCACGATGGAGGGGTTGATCGAGGCGGTGGAGGGGGTATCTCGTTAGTCCGCGGGAATCATTCGGGGTTGCGAGTCACCCCCGATTCTCGCCAGGCGGCTCACGTGGATTCGTTCGCCATGCTTCGCGAAGATTCCATCAGAAGCCGATGACGGGAATGGGTACATTTACTTTGGGGCTACCGTTTCCGAGTTGTCCGGCATCGACGGCACCAAAGGATGCGACGGTGCCTGCCATGCGGGTCATGGTCGTGTGATTCACTCCGGCGCTGATATTTGCGGCATCGGTCACGCCAAAGACGGCGCTCGGCACAAGTGCGTCTGTCGATGACCCATTCCCGAGTTGAAAGGAGCTCGCTCCGCCCCAACAAAAGGCGCCACCGGGCGTCGTGACCGCGCACGTGAATGTCGTGCCTGCACTCACTTGGATTGCGCCCGTCAGATTCGAGACGGCAATGGGGATCGTCACGTTCGACGTCGCCCCGTTGCCGAGACGGCCATTCGTTCCGCGCCCCCAACAGCTCACGACGCCCGTGCTTTGCACGGCGCAGGAGTGTTCGAGGCCGGCATCGATTTGGGTTGCATTGGTCAGAGCTGTCACGGTGACGGCCGTCAAGGATGACGTCAATGTGGCGTTTCCGAGTTGACCGCTCGTGCCGAGGCCCCAGCAGGAGACTGCGCCGGATGCGTGTAATGCACACGTATGGCCGCCTCCCGCGGTGACATCGACCCCGTTGGTCACGTTGAGAACTGCAACGGGTGTCGTTTGATTCGTGGTGCCGCCATTTCCAAGTCGACCGCTTGTTCCTGCACCCCAGCAGCGCACTTCACCGCCTTGACGTACGGCGCATGTGTGTTGATCGCCAGAGCTGATGGCAATGGCGTCCGTCAGGTTCGATACGCTGACAGGTATGTTGCTGCTCGTGGACGATCCATTTCCGAGCCTGCCCGAAGTGCCGAGACCCCAACAGCGCACCTGTTGGTTTTGGAGCAACGCGCAGGTATGTGCACTTCCAGCGCTCACTTGAATGGCACCTGCTACGTTCGAGACTTTGACGGCGATCGTTTGATCGAGCACTGATCCATTGCCGAGCCGACCGTCCATGCCTGCGCCCCAGCATAACACTTCCCCGTTCGAGAGTAGGGCGCACGCGTGGTCCGTACCTGCCGTCGCCTCGATCGCATCGTTAATGCCCACGGTGCTCACGGGGATGGGTGCCGTCGATGTCGACCCATTGCCCAATATACCGTTGTTGCCGTCTCCCCAACAGTGGATTTGCCCGGTACTTTGTACCGCGCACCCATATCGCCAGCCGAGCGAGAGTGCTTTGACACCGCCGAGCCCCGATACCGCTACGCCAGTCATGTTCGTCGCGAATGCGCCTTGGCCGAGTTGCCCGTCGAGGCCATAGCCCCAGCATCGAACCGCCCCGTTTTTACGTAGTGCACACGTGTGGCCCCAATTCGGTCCTGAATTGCCGTAGTTCGTCGCGTTGCTCGCTTCGATGACGACAGCGTCCGAAAGATTTGCCACGGGGACGGGGATAAACGAATCCGCTGTCATACCATTGCCGAGTTGTCCATTGGCGCCCCTACCCCAGCAAACCGCGCCTCCACTTGACCGTAATGCGCAACTGTAGCCCCAACCGGCTGAGATCGTAATGGCGTCGGTCAGCCCGAAGACGGCGACGGGTGTTGTTTGGTCCGCTGTCAGCCCATTGCCCATTTGTCCAACCGCGCCAGCGCCCCAGCAAACAACGGCGCCGTTCGTGCGCAGGGCGCAGCTATGCCCTCCGCCTGTATCCATCGCAATGGCGTCCGTCAGATTCGATACCGTCACGGGGCTCGTCGCAAGCGCCGTCGACCCGTTTCCGAGCCTGCCGGACGTGCCGACACCCCAACAAACCACCGTCCCGCCCGCGCGTAATGCGCAAGAATGATCGGCAGATACCCCAATGGCGACGGCGTCATTTAGCCCCGATACCGTTACTGGCGTCGTCGAGCTCGCCGCCGTCCCGTTTCCAAGCCTGTTTGCTGCGCCCCAGCAAACCACCGCACCCGTCGCTCGCAATGCGCACGAGTGGAACACGCCTGCGCCAACGGCTACGGCGTCGTTCAGGTTCGATACCGCTGTCGGTGTGCCTGTCGTCGTCGTTGTTCCATTGCCGAGTTCTCCATTGACATTTTGTCCCCAGCAAAACGCCTGCCCGTTCGACACCGCGCACGTATGGCTTTCGCTTGCGCTGATGGTGCTTTTTTCGCAAGTGCCGCTCGGGACCCAAGCCCCTTGCACGCATGCCGTCGTCTGTACCCCGCCCGTACATGTTGCGAGTGACACATCGCCATCAATGCATACATCCGGGTCCATACAGATCCCGTCGTTCATCCATTGCCCACCCGTGCAGAGCTGCGGCTGCATTCCCCGACCATTCAGCCCACAGGTCGCTTGCTGCATCGTCCCGTTCATGCATTGATCCGGATCGACACAAACGCCGCTATTCATCCATTGCCCGTTCGTACACGACTGCGGCTCCATTCCCGCGCCATTCAGGCCACAGGTCACTTGCTGCATCGTCCCGTTTTTGCATTGATCCGGATCGACACAAACGCCGCCATCCATCCATTGCCCATTCGAGCAGGACTGCGGCTTCATTCCCGCGCCATTCAGCCCACAGGTCACTTGTTGCATCGTTCCGTTCGTACATTGATCCGGATCGACACAAACGCCGCCATCCATCCATTGCCCATTCGTGCAGAGTTGCGGCTTCATTCCCGCGCCGTTGAGCCCACAGGTCACTTGCTGCATCGTGCCGTTCGTACATTGATCCGGATCGACACAAACGCCGCTATTCATCCATTGCCCGTTCGTACACGACTGCGGCTCCATTCCCGCGCCATTCAGGCCACAGACCACTTGTTGCATGGCGCCTTCGATGCAGTTCGGCACGCCACCGCCCGCGCCACCGCCACCGCCTTGCCCAGACGAGCTAGAGCTAGCTCCACCGCCTTGCCCAGACGAGCTAGAGCTAGCTCCACCGCCTTGCCCAGACGAACTCGACGAGCTCGTGCCGTCGTTGCCTCCTGCGCCTCCTGCGCCGCCGGAGTCGCCGCTCGATGTGCCGGTGCTCGGGCCATCACTGCAACCTACTGCCACGATCATGACGGACATCACGATTCCCCGCGCGAACCAATCAGACCCCGTGGAACTCATATCAATCCTCTCTTACGTTCAATGCATACCAGCATTGATGAACGGCGGGCATCTGATCTTGATTCGTTATCTCTGTCAAGCACAAGTTCAGAAGGGTTCGGTGGAGGAATACGCAGTTTGTTGACAATCGTTCGGGGTCGCGAGTCACCGCCGATTCTCGCGGCGGCCATGAGCGGCAAGCGTCTGGTGCG
>CAZETM010000568.1:0-6354 GCA_964514885.1 uncultured Polyangium sp.
GGGCGAGCCTAGCACGAAGTTTGGAAGAACCAGAGCGGTTTTGGCTGAAGAGCGATGGGATTGCTCATGCGCAGGACGAGTCGCAGCTTCGGCGTCAGCGTCGTGTACTGCGTCGGTTCGCGTCGTCGGCGACGGGGCCGCGAGACGCAGTGCCTAGGCCGTCGACGCCTCTTTCCATTACGGCGTCTCAGTCTCCGCCGCCTCGTCCTTTTTGCGCCGTCGCGCACGCAAAATCAAATCCTTGTTGAATTTCGCCACCATCGTCGCATTGCCATCGAATGCGCTTTTGCCCGCGCGAATCAGGTCCTCGATATCCTCCAAGACGCGCCCCATCGCCTCGTGCAATGCTTGCGTCTCCACCGGCCCCGCCGCTTGTGCCGTTTCTTGATCGGTATCCGCTTTTTCCAGCGCCGTCTTCAATACATCCAGCTCCACCGAAGGCTTCTGCCCAGCGAAATGCTTCTTCAACACCTCGTCGAGCGACAAGACCGCGGGCCGAATCTTGATCAAATACGCAATCGTCCGCGGGGTCGAGCGCCGCAATGGTTCGTCCACTGAAAACGACGCTATCGTCACCCCCGCCGCAGTATTTTCTCGCAATGCCCGCGGTAGCGCCAATCTGAGCCGCCGCAAAAACACCTTCACCGCGTCCAGCGCCGCTTGCTCGCCCCGGGTCATATGGTCAGATTCGTTGCCGGTGTCCGCTCGCCCCTCCACGGCATATTCGAGGCCCGTAATGTTCGTGCCCAGCCGCGTGGTGTCGCCGTCGTCCCACCCATGGTCGGCCAAGATCGCCGGGTGATCGACACCGAGTTGTTGGAGCACACGCGCCTGCTGAAGCACCGCTTGCCGCGGCTGTCCCTTGCCCTTGCGGGCCAATCGCTGATCGATGGTCGTCACTGCATCCTCCTCTGGTCACCCCACCACGGACCCTTGGTTGCCGCTCCATCACGATGTGAACAGATCTTCATCGACGACGTGCAGGTGCTCCACCGACCATGCGTGAGTGTTTGGAGATACATGTTCTGCGCTTCATCATCGTGTGGTTGGTGCTCCATCACAGATGCGCAGGTGCTCTATCACGGAGCAGTTGGCGATCAACGATACATGGTGGATGCACTATCGAGGATGCGCATGGGGATCATCACCGGTCGGTCGGAGGTCCATCGAGGTCCGATGGCTCAGGCACAGAGTACGATCACTCCATGCATTTTGGCGAGACGCCCGAACCCTGCGGTGGTAAACGGTTACCGCAAGGATGAACAGTGCCTTGAGGTTCACGTGGGATCCAGCGAAGGCGCGCTCGAACCGTGCCAAGCACGGCGTCTCGTTCGAGGAAGCGGCGACATGGCGTTCGCGTTGATGGATCACGATGACATCCCTGGCATGATGGCCTCGAAAAGACGATACGCATCGATCGTTACCTTGGGCTCGTCCGCGCTCGTTTTTTTGGCACCGACGATCGCTGCAGCCGATGGCCCATATCGCGATGAAGAAACGGTCTGCATCGCAGTGCTCTTGCTCGACGCAACACCAGCCAACTTGGAATGGTCGTATTGGCTGACCGGGGGCGGCGGATTGAATGTTGGTGCACCAAGCAATCGTTTCGGGGTCATCGGCGGAGGCGTCGAAGCAACCACGCAGCTCACGGAGATCGGCACGGGTCGTCGTTATGGCGGGGCGTTCGAATTACGCGGCGGGCCGTGGTGGGGGATTACTTCGGATTTGCAAGGCGCGCGAGCCGAAGGTGGCTATGTCTTTTCAGTGGGGCAAGTCGCCCATGCGCAATGGGGTACGTATGCTGTTCGAATTGGCGGCGGCCTTGGAGACGATTCTCTGGGTTTGTCTCCGCATTTCGTCGCGACAATCACCGGCGGCATACGATCCGTGCCTGGTCGATATACGGAACGAGGCGCTTGCGATGTCCCGCCCAAGCCGAAGGAATCGGCCCTCGCTGAAAATGTCAGGCTTTTTGCTACCGCGCGCACCACATTTGCCGATGCAGCGCCGTGGCAGTTGACGTTCGGTATCGAGTTATCGCCGACGTTTTTCCTGCCGCCTTATTCGCTGAGGAAATGGATTGGGTCGCGACCTGATTAAAATACGCCGGCAATTCCAGCCGATCGCACACCCACCCAAGGCACGATGATCGCCGCCCGAGACGGCTCGGCTTTTTTGCGCACGAGAAGCAGCACGACACCCGTCGCTATGCCTGCACCTCCCACGGCAAACCCCACCGTCGATAACGTGGCAAATTGCTTCGCGGAATCCAAGTCCGCCTGCGCAGCCGCAGGACACGTCTTGTTCGGACAAACCTTTTCGAGATCCTTTACTTTTCCAAGCTGCAGCGCGCCCAGAATTCCACCAAACGCAAGCGCCGCACCACCTACGCTGAATGCAGCAATCGCCGGTGCATAACTCCCACCCGAACGACCCGCGTCGGACGACGAATCGGATGATCCATTGCCCAAAGCGAGCGGTGCATCGACGACGATTACGCCGCCTTTGGCGGGCAAAGAGATTGTCTTTTCAAACGGCTTGCGACCATCGGCCGTCACGCGTACGACGTGCGATCCGGGATCTGCACGAACCGCAATGCCTGACGAGATGTCGAGAGGTTTTCCGTCGAGCGTCGCCTGCGCCTGCTCCGCAGCAACTCCAGTGACACGTACGAGCACAGTGGGAATCCGCGCGAGCAAGTCGGCGAGAAGCCCCTTGCTTTCTTTCTGTGCGTCCCGAAAAACCTGCGGCGCGCTCGAAGGCAAAGGCTCGGCCAGAAGTCGTTCGTAATTTTCGGCAGCCTCGGTGAGTCGTCCGAGCCCTTCGAGCGCACGCGCCACCACGTAGACGTGATAGACGGCGTGATAAAGCGACTCGGCACGCTTGGCTGCTTCGAGCGCTTGTTCGTACTTCTTTGCGTCCAGAAAATCGGCCGCTTGTTGCGCATGCTCACGCGCCCGATCCTTGTCGGTCGGCGTGGCGCCCAAAGCCAACGCCGGTGTGAACATCAAACATGCTGCCAGCGCAACCGCTCGCTTCATCGCGCCACGGTACCAACCGTCGATTTCAATGTCGAGACCATGGAGCCAAGATCCGTCCAAACCGCGCTAATAGCCCACGTTGCGCTTCTTCGTTTTGTTCGTCGCAGTCGTCGTGACCGTTGGTGCTGGCTTGGTCCCCAGCGCTTTTGCGGTCGTTGTCGATGCAGGCTGCACAGGCGCAGCGGATGAAGCGGCAGCCGCGGGCGCGTCGGTCGTCGGCGCGAGCATGATCGACACAGGCGGGCGCGGAAGCTCAGGAGCAATCGTCGAAGCCGGCTTGGACGAGCTTTCGCGCGTGACGACTTGGTCGGCTGGAGGCGAGCGCAGAGCAACGAAGAGCCCCCCGCCCAAAGCGAGCGCCAGGACCAACCCGGCCACGACAAACACCGGCAAGCGATTGCCCGAGGCAGGTTTGTCCCCGGCCAGAGCGTTCGTCAGGACAGACGCCGTGCTCCCTGCCGCCAATTGCTTCGTCGAGACGATTTCTTGAAATGCTGCCGCCATTTCACGCGCCGACTGAAAACGTCCTGCGGGGTCGCGACAAAGTGCCTTGTCGAAAAATGCATCTATGGCTGGCGGAAGATGCGGTTGGATGGACGTTGCCCGCGGAATGGGCTCTTTGCAGATTTGCATCGCCAGTTCGAGCAGGCCCGCGGATGGAAATGGCAATCGTCCCGTCAGGGAACGGAAAATGACGACCCCGAACGCCCACAAATCGGCACGGTGATCCACCTGGGCCCCAGCCTGGACTTGCTCGGGACTCATATAATGAGGTGTCCCGACCATGGTGCCATCCGAGGTGGAGCTGGTAACCACCTGTTCACCTGGCGATGTTTTTGCTTTCGCGACGCCGAAATCGAGGATCTTGGGGATTTCTTCGTCGCCTTCTTTGGCCAAGAAAATGTTTTCCGGCTTGAGATCGCGATGCACGAGTTCTTCGGCATGCGCCATTTGCAACGCGCGAGCGATCGCATTCACAATGGGCAAAAGCTCCTCGAACGACAATCGTCCCATTCGTTTGAGACGCTGTTCGAGGTCCTCGCCGCGAAGCAGCTCCATGACGATATACGGCGTGCCGTGATCAATACCATGGTCGAGCATTTGCACGACATTGGTGGAACGAATACGGGCTGCTGCTTTGGCTTCCCGCTCGAAACGAGCTCGCGTGAGCGCTTTGGGATCCGACGGCGAGCCACCTTCGTCGTCGTCGTCGTCGTCCGACGCGGTCAGCGTGAGCATCCGAGCATGCATGAACTTGATTGCAACGTTGGTATCGAGGCCCAAGTGCGTCGCCGTCCACACGGCGCCCATGCCGCCGCGCTTCAAGACCCGTTCGAGACGATACTTCTGCGCAATGACCGTGCCCGGTTCGAGAACGAGCGGAACCTCGGCTTCGTTATGCGCATCTTTTACGAGAGAATCACTAGACATCGTGGCGACTCAGAAGCATCGATAATAGCCGGGGGGAAGTGTGGTCGAAGTGCACGTGCCGCCTTGCGGGCATGGATCGGCGAGCGTGGGATCACAGAAATATGCTTTGGGAGCCGTGCACTGAGCGGAGGTCGAGCAATAGATGCTGTTAATGACGTCAGCGGTAATGACCCCACAACAAACGAGCCCGGTCTGGCAATCTGCCGCGGAATCGCACTTGATCGCGTTGACACTGGCACCGGAACACTTGTCGGCGCAAGTGTACGTGCCATTCAACGAGCAGCATTCGGTACCAAGCGCGCAGTATTGATTGTCACAAAGTATGCCTTGATTGCCACCGGGGCCAGAGCATTGCACGGAAACATTCGTGACGTTGGCATTTCCCACGACGCCGGTGCCCCCGGAAACGACACAGGGACCCCCCGAAGAAGGCTGCGTTTTGGTGGTCACCTCGAAGGAAGAGGCGCTTTGGAGCTTATTGGGAAATATAAATGGCCCATCCATCTCGATTTGGAGTTCGTCGCTTAGATTGTTTTGAAGCACGAGGCCCGTACCGAGCAGGCCGGACACCGTACCGCCAATCGAGACGAAATCCGCCGTACCACCACTGGAGGTGCTCGAAGTGCCCGTGCCGTTAACAGATGGCGCGTCCGAATCGACGACTTTGAAATCGTCCAGACCCGAGACGACCGCGCAACCACCAAAGATGAGCGCACCGATCAGACCGGCACTCGCCACGAGAAAACCGGGGAAGGCAGCACCTTTTGGTGAAAATCGTTGGATGGACGTTCGGTCGTGGCCCTGATCCATGATGCCGATGAGACGCTGATTGCGCACACATGTCAAGTTTTCCTCAACTCTTGGCGCCACGCAATAAAGTCGGCTTTCCATCGGAGCTACCACGCATTGATTTGCTGGTGCAGACCACGCATGCCACTTTCATTTTCACGAGGAGCATGCAAAACTGCTCCAATGTCGTTGCGCTGCGCTCTCGGAATCTCGCTCCTCGCCGTTTGCATGCCCGCTTGCTCGGACTCGCCCAAGAGTTCTCCCAACCCTCCGGTCGACCCGTGCGAGCGACCTGCCGATAATCTGCCCGAGCCGGCAAGGTTTACGCCTCGCTGGGCATTCGAGCCTTGGATCTCGAAGGATATCTCGGATGGCCCCGACACCTATGCATTTGTTAAAGGTTTTCGCGATCGAGACATTCCCGTCGGCGCCGTGGTACTCGATAGCCCGTGGGAAACGCATTACAATACATTCATTCCGCATCCCACGAGATACCCCGACTTCAACAAAATGGTCGGAGACCTCCATGCGGATGACATTCGAGTGGTCCTATGGATCACTAATTTCGTGAATTCAACATCGTACGATCTAGAAATGGGTGGAGATAGTTATCCTGGTACCTCGCCAAACCTGGAGGAAGGCGAGACGTGCAGCTATTTCGTCGAGGATGGCATTCGTTTTCCTTGGTGGAAAGGCTCGGGCGCAGCAATCGATTTCTTCAATCCGTCGGCCACATCGTGGTGGCATGCACAGCAAAACACCGTGCTCGATGCAGGTATCGACGGCTGGAAAATCGACTTTGGAGACAGCTACGTTCGTCTCGATACGGTGCAAACAAAAGCCGGTCCTATTCCTCATCAGCAATACTCCGAAGAGTATTACCGCGACTTTTTGGCTTATGGCGTAAAACGACGTGGCCCCGAATTCGTCACCATGGTGCGCGCATGGGATGAATCATATGACTTCAAGGGACGCTTTTTTGCGCGCAAAGAACATGCGCCAGTGGCGTGGATGGGGGACAATCGTCGAGATTGGGTGGGCCTTGCCGATGCGCTCGACCATGCCTTCCGTTCGGCCGCTGCAGGCTATGTCG
>CAZETM010000569.1:0-6336 GCA_964514885.1 uncultured Polyangium sp.
CCGACCATCTCCATGGCCGAACGTTCGGGTATCGACATGGTGGTGAAGACCTTGAGGGCCGAACGATCGGGCGGGTCAGGTGCGTCGTGAGAGCAGCGCTTCCAGCTCGGCGATGCGTGCCAGCGCTTGTTCTTTCGCTGCGCGTTCGTCGTCGAGCTTTTTTCGCGCCGTACCGGAGCGCCTGACCCAGGTCGATGATGACCAAGGCCGTGAAAGATGCGGCCCAAGCGGCGAAGGCACAGCCCGCGAAAACGAAATCCTAGGTAGGAGGCGAATTCGAGCGCCAACCTGCGTCACGAGGGGATCATTGATCAATCGACGTTTCGGCATACTGGCCCCTTTCCCCAAGGGGTTGCACCCGTTCGCGAGTGCATGGTTCCGGAAAGGACGCGACGGCTACGCTTGCCCAAGCTGAGGAGAGATCCCGCCATCGCGTCCCTTCCGGGCACGCAAAGTGGGCCGGCGATAATGCCTAGAACCGAACCCGATCGTATCACCGACCCTCGAAGACACTTTGCCCGTGCCCATCGATTCGGTGACACGACCGCTGCAAATTTTTTCGCCGGGGCTATTGCACTGGCCGCTTCGGTGGCGAGGGCTTCAAGCAACAAAAGGTGACTGCGTTGGCCGTATCAATTGCCGCGCTTCCAACCGGCTCGCCTCCGCTTGCCCCGCATGTCCCGGCGAAGTACGTGAGATCCTTGACGGTCTTGCTGCCGATCGCGCTACCAGGAGGAATGATGGTGGCACATGCTTCATCCATCGAGCTAACGCCTACGTTGACCAACTCCTTCGAGCACGCTCCGTCGCTGTAAACCCGGAGCGACCCAAGGCACATGCTGCCCGTTGGTGCGCCACATTTGCATTCGCTGCAATCGCGGTCGTCAATCGGCGGATCCTCATAAAGGACAACTGGAGGCATTTCATTGTAATTGTCAGGGCATTCGGAATGCACGCCATCGCGGGCGACACAATTATACCACGGCTCGGGCAGCTCGATCACGCAATGCTCTTCCTTCGGATCACACGTAGCATCGACCTCTTTTACGTTGCATGCAATGGCGCCCGTTTCCCAGTCCCAAGTCTTGATTGCATTCGGCTTTTGAATGGTCGCCGTGCAGGATTCACCAGTGGGAGCTGGCAGAGTCGATGCTCGCACGTATTGCGCGCAAGGCACCCCATTGCACAATTGTCCTGCGGGAATCGCGTTCGCATTGGAGCACGCGCCGTCCCATCCGAACGGTCCGTCGAACGGGATGACTGCGGCATTGCTCTGATTACACGCGCCGTTGCGGATCTCAATGGTCGCAGGCAGCCCAGCGCATGAGCCGGTGGAGCTTTCGCACGTGCACGCGTCGCACTGGGCAGGCGGCGCAATGAGGCCGTCAAAACGCTTGTATTTCATGTAGGGCGCTTCTGCGGGACAACTCTCGGGCATTTGATTGCGCGGTCCAATCCACACGAGCAGAGGAGTGTCTGGCCATTGACCTGCCGAAGTGTCGCTCGGTTCTGGGACGCAGCGATGGTCGACGCAGGTAACAGCAGGCGTGGGCCATTGGGAAGGATTGAGGCCCGGTTCTTCCATTGACGCGTCGGCGTCAGTGCCAGCGTCACCCTGCTCGACGCATTCTCCACCAGGTACCAATGGGGTTGGATCACACTCGTCATAGTATACCGAGGACGGCGCAGTGCATGCTCCGATCCCAACAAGTGCGGCGCCAAGCAGGATAAGTCCTCGCAGATATATTGCTCGTTTCATGACTCAAAACTCCCATCCACCCGTGACTTGCATGCTAATCAGTAGCGGCGGTTGATCCGCGACGATCTGTTGCCCGACGAAGACCCGCACGCCACGTGACGTGCCCACAACGTCGATCCCACCACGTATCAAGAAAGAAGACGCCAAGCGAAACTCGGCGCCAGCGCGCCCACCTAATCCAGGCACTACGTCAGCATAAGATTTGCCGGAGAACCTTTCGCTAGAAAACGTCACACTTACCGTACCAACATACCCCAATCCGCACCCGTAAAGCCATTTCAAGTGCCCGCATGCGCTCAGCACACCACCAGCGGTCATCGCACTAATCGGCCTGTCCGCCACGTCCGTCGCCAGCCACGCAGCTCGTCCTTCGAGGCCAATCGAGACATATTCATGTGCCCGTAAGCCAACGCCAATGACACCGCCAACTGCGGGATTCCACGACGCAACACCCAATACGGTAACGACGCCGCCATTCACCGAAAAACGCGGGCCACGTTTTTCGTCTTGTTTGGGCTCCTCGGACGCCAATCGCGTCGATGGATCCGGGCCCCATTGATCAATGATGTGCGAAACTTGCCCAGGCTTCCTCGTTTTGCGCGGTGGGCGAAGAATCACCTGAAGCACGTCCTCTGCCGGAGCTGCCGCGGGCTCGAGGACGAGCTTCACGCGCAGCGCGCTGCCTTTCTCCGCTAGAAGATTCACGTGCGCATCATCAAAACCCTTACGCTGCGCGCGCAATTCATGTGCGCCAAGCGCCACGAACATCGTGAACTCATTTGCGCCGTCTTCCTGTGTTACATTACCATCCAATAATATTTTCGCGTGCGCCTCAGTTACCTCAACGGTTACCCGACAAACCTGTGCGCGAGCAATGTCAAAGCCTTTCAAAAATTGGAGGCGCTCGGATGGCGTGGCATTGTTGGCGCGATCCAATGCATCAAGTAGATAGTCTGCGCCAAGAACGTAATCGCCAAAGTGAACCAACAGCAATCCGAGACGCCCGCCCACGAGGGGATTGTCGCCAAGCTGCACCGCCTTGGAGTAAGCGGTCGTAGCTTCCGCCAATCGCCCCGAGCGCCGTTCGCGATCGCCAAGGGCAATGAGTGACGTCATCTCCGCCAGGCGCGCCTTGTCCTGCGCCTCTTTCGAGGGCACCGGAGGCGGGGGCGTCGTCGCAGCAGGCTGCTGCGCACGCGCAGGCAACGCTATGGCGAGGAGCGCAAGGCACCATGGGACACGGCGAACCATGTGTCCATGTTACCCAGGACGAACCCTGAAGGCAAGAAAAATGTGGTTCATCGGCGGGTTTTTCGCGGAGGGAAAGTAAGCCCTTGCGGCTTGCCCCACACCTTGGGAGACGATGGCTTGTCTGCGCGTCGTGACGGAACGACCAGTGACGGCAGCTTGGGCGTGGTAGTCTGTCGCTCCGGATCGTCCGGGTCAGCTGTCGTATCAGCTTGAACGATTACGATTTCCGTAACGTTCAATCCTGCGCGAGCGAATGCAATGGTTTTTCCAGGGACAGCGCAAGCTGCGGCGGCGGCTGCAATCAAACTGGCGAAATGGCCAGCGCGATAGGCCCAATCGTGGCATTCACGCCAGAACGAAGAGCGCGGCTCCGAGCGTGCGCGGAGTTCGACCATCGGCGGAGGTACCGCGAAGAACGTCTTTTCATCCAACCCGTGCACTGCGAGGTATTCGCGAGCGCGCTGCACGAGTTTTTTTGACAACGACTGCGAAATCCGCAATTCGGCAGCGACATCGATGTGCGCCAATCCATCGACGACGTGCAGGTACAACGCGAGATATTGCTTCGCCGGCATCTCTTGAATGGCTTTGGTTACCCTGCCTCGAGCCTGCTGTATTTGCGCTCGCCGCTCCGGTGAAGGGTCCGTTGTCTCAGCAATGGCGGCACTCACGCAATGGGCGGAAAAATAATTCCCGTACCGCCGCTCGTTGCGTGCAAACCGGCGAAAGACGTTCAACGCGATGCCTAACGCCCAGGGAAGCAGCTCCCCGAGTTCCGGTCGATACAACTCCGCGCTGCCAAGGATATGCGCGTACGTTTCTTGGGCTACATCTTCGATGTCCGCCTGTATCGGGCAGCGGCGACGCCGCGCGGCCAAAAACCGAACGATGTCCGGTCGAAGGGCTAGAATTTGCGTTGAAAATCCTGGGGCAAACATGCAGACCTCTCGCTCAGCTCCCCCATATTGCCCGGTGACCGAGTCGTGGTGACAGAAAAAATTGAAGGTCTGCTTATGCGCCCATGCGCCGTATGCACGGCCGATTAAGTGGCGCGATGTTGCGCTACGCCTGCGTAACATGCCTGACGGTTCGTCGCTCTAAAGACTTGCACCGCGTCGCCGGGCTGTGTGATAATACGAAACTTGTGTTCTCAATTCGAACTCCACAGGGCTCAGGTCGTCCAGATGCGAGTGCCGCCGGGTATCGTTGTAGAACGTCTCGATGTAGTTGCTGATCGACGCCATCGCAGCTTCCGCTCTTTGGCGAGCTATTCGAGCGGATGAAGCGAAGCGACGTAGATGCATCATTGGCGATTCTGGCTTTGTTTTCCTTACGCGCAATGAGTTACTTGACGGATTTCAGAGCTTTACACGCAGCAATGCTCGCGTCGAGTTTTTCCGGCGCATCGGCATCGATGACCGCTGAATAACAATTGTAAAATTTGTTATCCACTTTCATGAGGATCGAGAAGCCAAATACTTAGGTGGCTCCCTTGTTGGTCATATCGTATACCACCAAATCGGCCTCTTCCTTGACAAAAGTCGCCCCGTAACCCTTTTTGTAGTCCGCTTTGATGCCCGCCATTGTTTGCATTTTAGCGGAAACAGTCGCAATGACGAAGCCGATAGAAATGGCGCAGCGGCTGACTCTCGGCGCGGCAGATGTGTGCTCATTGTCGATTTAGTGATGCCCACTCAATAAGTGACGAAGAACTCGCCGCCCCTTCCTCCTTCGCCAGCTCGGAGACGTCCACGCATTCGATGGTTTTGACCAACCGCGCGATACGCTCGAGTGTCCGCGGAAAAGGCGGTCGGATAAACGAATCGGCCATTCATTTTTCGTTGACCGAGTCGACTGCTTGCGCTACTCTCCTGGCAATGTCGACCTGTCCCATTGTCGAACGTCGCGAAGTCGAATGGCGAGTGGCCGTCAGTGGTGACCTTCGCCCGGCAATTGAAACATTGATTGCAGCGCAAAAGACGCTGGAAGATGTCGTGCGTTGGGGCCTTGGTATAACGCCGATGCAATTGGTGAAAGACGTCGTCGTGCAAGATGAATACACCCACGATGTCGTCATGGCGCATCCGAGCGGCGTGTGGCTCGTGTACGACACGACGTGACTCGGTGGATTGACGGCGGTCGCCGTCTGGGATCATCAGCCGAATGCGGATGAATTGCTCGATGCGCGGGTTGCTCGCGGTTGGCAGCCGACGCCGACGGGCACGAAAGACGGGCCGCAAGTCCTTGGGCATGCTAGGCGTTTGACATGCAACTTGGTGGCACCGTAAGCATTCGCCTGGTCCTCGATAGCTCGGTGCCCATTGCTGCAATGAAACCTGCGGAGCCGGGCCATGCCGATGCAGTCGACTTGCTCGAACGTTTACGGCGTGCCCAAATAGCCGGCCGAGTTACTGTACTTGCGCCTCCAGAGTTGTGGCTCGAGGTGCGTGTGGCGAAGCAGAAAATGGTGAAAGGTGCTGACGTCGATGATGTGCTCGCCGGACTCCAGATTGAGCTCGTGCCCATGACGAGCGTATCGGAAATCGACGAGTTTTTCGACGCATTGAATCGACACGTGAGGGACCGGCCGCCATTCGCGAATGCAACAGACTTGGTTTTTCTTTGGGTCGCTTGGCGCTGTCGAGCTGCACTCATCACGTTCGACTCCGGCTTGCTCAAATATCACGGAATGGTTTGCGACGTGATGCGACCATTTCATGTGCGCTTGGAGTGAACGTCGAGCCACGGCGCATACGCGCTCCCTGCCGTCGTAGGCGTTGGTCGCATTGCGCCCAATCCGATTGCGAGCGCATGGGTTACCCGGCTCGCGCAATCCCTCCAGGATGCACGGCATTTACGCCTCGCACGCGAAATCGAGCAAATTGAAGGCGTCATTCGCAGCATGGGCCTGGATCCGCAGAAGCCTCCTTTTGCAGGCAGCACGCCTTGACTCGAGGTTCTTCGGCGTTGGACAGGTCAGGCTCCCACTCTTTCTGCATTGCGTAGCACCGAGCTTCGCACCAGCCAAAAAGTCGAGCCTTGCAAGCGCCTTCGCCCAAAAACTCGCCTCGGCCAAGCGCCTTCGCCCAAAAACTCGCCTCGGCCAAGCCCCTCCGCCCAAAAACTCGCCTCGGCCAAGCGCCTTCGGACAGGAATTCGGTTCCGCCAGGCGCCTCCTGAAGAAAACGTTGGGTCAGCCCGGCGCCTCCAGACAAAAACTCGGTTCAGCCAAGCGCCGTTCGACGAAAACTCGCTTCGAGCAATGGCCTCGAAAAAATTGAACGACCTCGACCACGCTTGCAACGAAGACGTTTACCACCTGCTGG
>CAZETM010000570.1:0-6333 GCA_964514885.1 uncultured Polyangium sp.
GGAATCGGAATCGATCCGATCTGACTCCCCTTCTCCACGTAGCGGCAAAGCCGCGTAGTTGGAGAGGGGGTTGGGGGGAGAGGAGCAATGGTGCGTCATTCCAAGACGGAACTCACACGAACTTTTGGGATGAACATCTAGTCAATCGAAAGCCTACGGACGAGTCAAATCATGAACGGCGAAATGCACCCCGAAGAAATTGCGTTCCACGCGCGTGTCAACGCGGTTTTTCTGCGCAAGACGAAAATCAGCTTCGAAGAAGTCGTTAAACAATATCGAGACATCGAGACGGAATTTGTCGAGCGTGCGGGAGACATCGAATACCGCATCGTGGAGACGAAGAGGCGCATCACCGAGTGGCTGCTGAGCGAAGCATTGAGGACCAAACAGCCGCATGAGGTTTGCCGGGCGATCTGGGAAGAGCTGCTGGAGCGGGGATTTTCGGACATCAACCTAGAGGAGTCGATGAGCAGCAATTACGTTCGGTGCTGTCGACGCAATGGCGAGTTTGACGTGGGCATCGAGGTGCTCGATCGGCGCATTGCAGTGCTGGAAAAGATGCTGGAAGACCCTGAATTGATCCCGACGGGCCGGCCCTTCTGTGAAGAAAACATCGCGCTAGACAAGAGGATCCGCGACGAGCTGAAAGCGGGTCTGCGCAAGTAATCGCGTATTCGCTCAACTCGAAAGCCTACGGACGAGCAGCCATCATGGAAAACTTTGAAGAACCGACCCCCGACCAAATCGCGTTCAACGCTCGCATCAAAGCGGTTCTTCTGTGCAAGACGAAGATGAGCTTCGACGAATCTAAGCAAGAAGGGGTCGTCTCGGAAAACGGACAAAATCGTACGCTAAGCCTGCTCAACTCGCCCGCAAAGCTCGGCATCAGTGCGATTGTTCCGGCGGGGTCTCCCCATTACACTCAAGCCGTTCGCCCGCGCGCACGACGAACAAACGCGGTGGATCGACCATGTTATCGCGCGAAAGCGCTTCGGGAAGCGTTGGCCGCGGGTATATCGAAGCATTGTGTAGGCTCGTTGCCTGGACTGGATTGGATGAGCGGAATGCTAGGCGATGCATTCAGAGGCGCGCAAGCGTAGAAAACACGACGATACCTTGGGTTTTAACCCAACGCCGTCACTTCTTCAGGTCCGCCTCCATCTTTTTGATGGCCGCATTCAACTCTTCCCGCTCCCTCTTCTTGGCCTCGAGCTCCACGCGCAGTTGTTCCTCGGCCTCTTTTTGATCCATTTCGGCTTTTTGTCGGACGAGCGCCGCTTCGAGCTTCTTTTGAAGCGTTTCTTGTTGCACAGCCAGCCCCTCAATCTTCTGCTTGAGCTGTTCCGGCGACAATTTATCATCATTACGCCGGCTTTCATGACGGAAGAAGGAATCCGCAAAATCGTTTGCCAAGTCCGGATTCTGATGCTGAAGCTTTCCAAGCTCGCCGTAGGTGCTCTTCCGAAGCGCGTTGTAATCATCGATGAGTTTGCGCCCTTCGCCTGTGGTTGCAAATACGAGCAGCGCGTTTTCGGCCGCCTTTTTTGCCGCAACCGCAGCATCGGCTTCTTTTACTGCCTGGTCGACCTCCGCGCCCAATGCTTTGAGCGCATCATGTGATGAGCCAAGGAGCAGCGATACCCACCCACGCATCGTTTCCAATTGCGGCCCAAGGATCCCCGCTGCCACTTGGAATGGTCGTTGTTGACCGAAAAATTGTATGTAAAGTGCCGCCGCACGATCCTTGTTCGTCAATAGCAGCAGCGTCGTGTCGACTTTTTTCACGAGCACATTGAGCACGCGATCAGCTTGAAGAATACGCGCGGACGCCAGCGCCAGATCGTCTTCGAGCTGAATCTCGAGCAGAAGCGCGGTTCGCCAATTCGTGCCAATGAAGGTGGCAAATGGCGCCGCTAACGCTGTTGTCACGGGGTTCACCTGCAAATTGCAGCGCGTAAATCGGTCCTCGTCGTTGATGGCAACAAGAGTGGTGTCATTTGCGAGTGTGGGTAAGGCCATGGTTAATGTTCTAACCATGTGGACAGATTCTGGCAACCGCGGATATGAAAAAAATCGACGCGGTCTTGCTCGACGCCGGCGGTGACGTTGCTCAAAGTGACTTTTTTGAGTTCCGCGCCGCGAAGGTGCTGTTCAAAGTGACTTGTGCAAGCGCGGCGTCAGCGGAGGCGTTGCTCAAAGTGACTTGTGCGAGTCCGGTGTCAGCGGAGGCGTCGCTTGAAGTGACTTGTACGAGCAGAGCGTCGGCGGAGGCGTTGCTCTAAGTGACTTGGTTGGGTTTCGCGTCAGCGAGGACGTCGCTTGAAGTGACTTGTACGGGCAGGGCGTCGGCGGAGGCGTTGCTCTAAGTGACTTGGTTGGGTTTCGCGTCAGCGGGGACGTCGCTTAAAGTGACTTGGTTGAGTTCCGCGTCAGAGGAAACGTTGCTCCAAGTGACTTGGTTGGATGCAACCTCCACAAAATGGGACTTTTGTTTACGCATGAAACGTCTGCGCTCCCCCCTGATTGCTCTCTTCCCCGAGCGCTCATTACCTTGACGCCTTCTCAGCCACCTGGTCTCTTGTGTAGATGACTACCCCCACGAATCGTCGATTACGCTCCATTACTGCAACATGGCTTATGGCCTGCGCCTCATTGACGCTTGTGCCGCTCGGATGTGCGAGCGTGCAGATCAGACAAGCCCCAGCGACCGCCGATCGTCCGAACTTCCCGCGAATCACGGCCGAGCGATTGGGCGGATGCGTCGCAGATTATGCCCAACAGCTTGACGGACAACACTATCGCGTGGTCGGCAATGTCCAGGCCAACGACGAACGGCGCGTCTTGGATGTCGCGATCACCGGCTTGCCGGTGACAGCTCCGGATCTTGCCGCGTGTGCACGATCCGTCTTGCGCGACATGTCGGTGCCTACGTGGCCGATGCGCGTGCGGTCGGAAGAAACCGTCACCAAGACAAACACTTCCAGCTTGCCGCCGCGCGATGCTTTGGGTACACCCGCGATCGTGGTGCTGGGAGTGACGATTGTCTTTACGGACCTGGTCATCGAGGCGGGAGGGATCACGATCATCTTCGCGCTGTCAATGGATTTAGCGAACACGATCGCGAAGGACCTTGCGGACGTGATCCGCAGGACGCCGGCCGATGAGGACGAGGAAAAGAACGAGTGCCTCGATGGCTATGTTCGGTGCACGGAAAGTCCTGCCGCTGGGAAGGACGGGAACAACTGGAACGAACAGCGATGCGCGACGTGTTTTCGTGTGTGCAGGAGCGAGGGTGCATGGCCATACCACGTGCCCATGTCTGGTCGCGGAATGGTGCTCTGCTATTAGCAATCCGGGAAACGTTAAAAAGGCGCTCATCATGGACCCCAACAAAGAAATTCGCCTCGACGAAATCGGATTCACCGATCGCATCAACGCGGTTTTTTTGCGCAAGACGAAAATCAGCTTCGAGGAAGTGGTCCGCCAATATCGACAAATTGAGGCGGAATTCGTCGAACGCGAGCGAGACAATGAAGTTGACGTCGTGGAGATAAAACGGCGCATTACTGAGTGGTTGCTGACCGAAGCGGACACAACCAAGCAGCCGCACGAGGCCTGCCGCGCTATCTGGGACGAGCTTATAAAGCGGGGTTTTTCTGATCCCTATCAGCGTTATTGGATGAGCGGCGTCTACGTACGGTGCTGTCAACGCAATGGCGAGTTCGACGCGGCGCTCGCCATTCACGAACCGCAGACTGCAGAAGTGGAGCAGTGGGCCGCAGATTCGAAGCTCAAGCCAGACGAGTGCGAATTTTGGCAGCGTCAAATCGAGATCCACAACAAAATCCGCGACGAGCTGAAAGCGGGTCTGCGCAAGTAAGCCGCGTATTCGCTCAAACTCGAAAGCCTACGGACGAGCAGCCATCATGGAAGACTTCGAAGAGCCGACCCCCGACGAAATCGCGTTCCACGCTCGTATCAACGCGCTTCTTCGGCGCGCGACCAAGATGAGCTTCGACGAAGTCGTGCCCCAGTATCGAGAAATCGAGGCGGAATTCATCGAGCGCCAGCGCGACAAGGAAGATCACGTCGTCGAAACGAAGCGGCGCATCACGGAATGGCTGTTGATGCAAGCCGATTGGAAAAAACAGCCGCATGAGGTTTGCCGGCCGCTTTGGGACGAGCTGCTTCAGCGGGGGTTTTCCAACATCAACTTGCGGCACTTGATGAGCGGGATCTACGTACGCTGCTGCCAACGTAATGGCGCATTCGACGCCGGTATTGAGGTGCTCGATCAGCGCATCGCAGAGCTGGAAAAGTTGCTGGCAGACCCTGCATTGGAGCCGGTGAGTCGGCCCGCCTGTGAAGAGCACATCGAGAAAGACAAAAGGATCCGCGACGAGCTGAAAGCGGGTCTGCGCTGGTAAGCCGCGTATTCGCTCAACCCCGCGGCTTCTTCGCGCGCTTCGTTGCCGGCGAGGCTTCCTTTGGGGCGCGAAAACGCTCGAGCAGCACGGACGCAGGCTCGTCGTGCGGATCTTGGGGGACCAATTCACCGCGGAAGGCTTTGGAGAGGATCGAGCGGTTGATGCGTTTGATTTCCGCCTCAAAAGTCGAGCCAACGGAATGGACCTGATCAATTCGTTTCAACGCATTGAGAACAATTCGCGCCACTTGTTCTTGCTCGTAAAACGGTGCGAGTGGTACCGCCGTGTTGCGGCAGATTTCTAACGTCAGGTTGAACTGCCCGGCTGTTGCCTTTGCTTGTCGCGCGAGGGCTTCAATGGTCGCTTTCTTCAGTAGGTAGGCGCATAGGAAGTCGCGGTGTAACCCCGAAATAGGCCGAAACACAGCAATGGCCTGATTGATGTTCCACTCCTGATAAGTCGGCGGTACGATGGAAATTTTTCCGAGTGGTGGACCGACAATGTTCATTAGGATGTCACCCGGAAGCACGCGGGAACGCGCAAGTTCGATGTGGTGCGTTTCCGTTGATATAAATGTCGGATCAACTGAGAAATCGAGGTGTCCCCGATGGGTAAGATTGTAGACTTTGATGTAGGGGACGTCTCCACTGTTGGGGAATAGCTTATCAGCAGATGGAGTCGTGCCCTTCGTAATCAGCTCGCATACCTCCTCTGCGCGCGCCCACCCCCACCCATCTGGCAATTCCGGCAGCTCGCTCGTATCGATTGGCTCCGGCTCTTCATACTTCGCCTTCCACCGATCGTCCCCGGGCGCTTTTCCTTTCGCCCGCATCTTTGCCAGCTCGGCCTCTTCCCACCGCTTTCGCCGCTCGATGCGAATACGCTTCAGCAGCACCTCGGCCGGCTCCACCTCCGGGTTTTTCGCGCGCCACTCGGCCGTCAGATCCCCTCGAAATGCCGCCGCCAGCACCGATTGCCGAAACTGTTCGAGCAGCGTGGGAATTGCATCCAGCGCTTCTTTCGCGCGCCGGCTCCGCGCGGTGAGGGATTCGATTTTGGAAACGATGCGGCTTTGGGTCCCGATCGGGGCCAGAGGAATATCCAGGTCGCCAAGAAGAGACGCATTTGCACCAGGTTGCGCAGTTCCTTTGCTGACGGTAGTAATTTGCTCCCAATAGGTGGGGCTTTGCATGAACCAGCTCAAGTAAGCGGGTTGCACCGCTGTGCTTGGCTGTATCCGGATAAGATACGATGCAAATACCGCCGGCTCGGGGAGTGTATTGATTAAATAACTTTTGCCAGTCGTCGCGCCCGTCCTTGCTACAACAATATCACCAGCGGCCAGATTGTACTTCTCTACGTCATCACAGACACAGAAGGGAACACGAGACCATTCGACGCGATCGTCCTGAATGTCCGTAATACGCAAAAGCCTTGGACCTACGCGCTGCTCATTCGCCGATGCTGTATGGCCGTAATTGATGGTCGCAGCGATATCCCGGAGCTTTACAACCGCCCATGTATTAGGAATTTCGCTCATACTCCCCCCAACTCCGCCCGCAGTCCCTCGATCTCCTCCACCGCAATCCGCAGCTTCTCCAAGATCTCGTCCGCAATCTCCTCCGGCTCCGCCAAATCGTCCGCGTTGCTCACGCTCTCGTCCTTCAGCCACGCGATATCCAGATTGTCGCCCCGCGCCCGAATCTCCTCCCGCGTGAATTTGCGAAATCGTCCCGCTTCCCCCAAGTCTTTTCGCTTCGCTTTGCCCAGCGCATCACTCCCGTACGCTTTCTCGAATTCCGCAAAATGCTCCCGCGTAAACGGCGTCCGCTTCCCAAACGAAGGCATGTTCGCCCGCATGTCGAATACCCACACCCACTTCGTATTGCCCTTGTCCGTCGCACCT
>CAZETM010000571.1:0-6332 GCA_964514885.1 uncultured Polyangium sp.
GCGCAACGTTTGGGCCTATGCGGCGTGCCGAGCTTTCTCGTCGGTGATCAGCTTTTCTGGGGCCAAGATCGGCTGATGTTCGTGGAGAAGGCGCTCGAAGGTTGGTGCCCAAAGCTTCCTTGAATGAAGCGGTGTCTCTGGAATTTTTCGTAGCCAGCGAACATTAGATTCGCTGGGTCTTGCGGCACGACAACTGCGCTATTTGTCTATCGATGAGCCCACAACTTTGGTCGTCGTGCGTGGTTGTTGCTCTGGTGCTCGGAAGCTCCGCAGCCGCTCTTGCAGAGGCTGCTCCTGCATCCGACGAGGCCGGCGACGTCGAGATGGCGCGTGAGATCGAGGTCGGCGCGCGTCTCGTCGCCACGACGGACGTCAAGCTGCGCGACGTGTCGCTCAGCAAAGGCTCTCGCGTCGTCGTGAGGAAAATCGAGCAACAAAAGGGGCGTCCCGCTTCGGTCGATCTCGAGCTCGCAGACGGCCACGTGTTGCGACACATCGACATGGGCACGATTCGCAAATCGTTTGCGGTCGCGTCCGACTGACACGCGCATCGTCACGTTTTTCGCGCTCCGAGCGAGCGGTGCTAGGGTGCCGCCGCCATGTCCGCACAGCGTAAACTTCGCGTTGCAGTTCTGTTTGGCGGTCGTTCTGCCGAGCATGAGATCTCGCTTCTTTCGGCCCGTAACGTCGTCCAAGCCCTCGACCGCGATCGTTTCGATCCCGTCCTCGTCGGCATCGACAAAGCCGGCCGCTGGCTCTTGCAACAAGAGGCCGTGCTGCTCGCTGCCGCGCGTGACCCGCGTCTGGCCAAGCTCGAGCAAGCAGCTCCTCCCGTATCGCTCCTGGCGCATCCCGATGACCAAGGCGAAGCAGCGCTCACGATCGGCGACGCCTCGCAAGCGATCGATGTGGTGTTTCCCGTTCTTCACGGACCGATGGGCGAAGACGGATGTATCCAAGGACTGCTCGAATTGGCGGGTGTTCCGTACGTCGGATCAGGCGTGCTCGGATCGGCCGTGGGCATGGACAAGGACGTGATGAAACGTCTGCTCGCTCAGGCAGACATCCCGATCGTTCCTTACGAAACCGTACGAAATGCCGAATGGCGTCGAGATCAAGAAGGCGTCCTGCAGCGCTGCAAATCGCTGGTTTGTCCGCTCTTCGTCAAACCCGCGAACCTCGGTTCCTCCGTCGGAGTAACCAAGGTCAAAGACCATGCGGCACTTGCTGCAGCCATCGATGTCGCGTTCGCGTACGACACGAAGGTCGTCATCGAGCAGGGCATCGAAGGCGTGCGCGAGGTCGAATGTTCGGTGCTCGGTGACGAAGATCCGATCGCTAGCATTCCCGGTGAGATCGTCGTCGATCATCCGGACGGGTTCTATTCGTACGCGGCGAAATACATCGACGAGCACGGTGCAACGACGCGCATTCCGGCAGACCTCACATCGGCCGAGGCCAGCGCCGTGCAGCTTCTCGCGTTGCAGACGTTCCGCACCCTCGAAGGCTCGGGCCTCGCACGCATCGACTTCTTCATGGACAAGAACCGCGCGCTGTACGTGAACGAGATCAACACACTGCCGGGCTTCACGCAGATCTCTATGTACCCCAAGCTTTGGGAAGCGACTGGCATCGCTCCTCGCGAGCTCGTCACGCGTCTGATTGATATTGCGATCTCTCGCGCAGAGCGACGTCGAAAGCTCCGCACGTCAGCCTGAACGGAGCGTGCACGTTGGTGTCACGCGGTCTCGATGCACACTCCAGGCGCGGCCAGCTCGGGCCGACGCACGGTGGCTGAACCAAGCGCTTGCAGAATCGCTTCGTGTTTGTCCGGGCATGCCCACACGAGCACATGTCCACCAGCACCTGCACCGCATGCACGAATGACCTCGACGCCTTTGTCCGCGAGACGTTCGGCAAGCTCGATCGCGAGCACGTTGGCTCGTGGATCACGGCGCACCTTCGCGGCAGCGCTGCGCCTCATGGCCTCGAGCAGCCGCGGCAGTGAGCCTTCTTCGAGCGCTTTGGCTGCGTCGCTTGCGGACGAAATCAGCGCTTCGACGCTCGCCAGTGCAGCCGCGGTGTCGACTCGTTCGAGCACTTCACCGGACACGCGACGCACGTGTGTGTCGACGAGCAGAAGCCCTGCTTCGAGCTCCGTCACGAGTGATCGATCGACGGGCAGTCGAACCATGTTCGTCCAACCTACGTCACTGAACGACAAATCGAGGATGCCTCCGCACGCAGCGAAAACTTGATCTTGCGAGCCACATACGAGCGACAAACGCTCACGCTCGATCGTCGTTGCTTCACGCACCATCGCCTCTGGTGTCGTCGTTTCTCCGATCGACCAGCGCAGAGCGCAAAGAGCTGCCACGGCAGTTGCAGCGCTACCTCCAAGCCCTGCGCCTGGGGCGACATCCGTTTCGATTCGAACGTTCACTCCATCGGTCACGCCCGTGTGCGACATCGTTGCTTCGAGCAAACGAAACGAAAGCGCGCTCGACGGAGGATCGTGGATCGATCGGATCGTCGATTGTTCCAGAACGGGCACATCGAGACGCACCCAGCCGCGATCGAATGGCTCGACGACAGCACGCACGCGCATGTTGATGGCACTGCCGACCACTCGACCTGGCACGCCTGGCAAGAACGGGGGCAGATCGCTACCGCCACCGGCAAACGACACACGCATCGGAGCGCTCGCCACGGCTCGTCTTTCGGGCGTCCGCCCAGATCGCGTGTGCGATGTGAGAATCGCGCAAGTGTTCATGGTGCTTGGGCGCCGTGTCCTTTCGGCAGGAACTTCGATGCAGCGTCGTTCGCCAAGATTCCGTGTTGTTTCGTGCTCAAACGATTCGAACAAAGTTGCACAGCGGCTTTATGTCTCCACGACCTTGGCTCGAGCGATCGTGCGCAGCGGTGCAGCACGGATCGAGCCATCGCGCGGGAGGGTACGAATGAGCACGCACGACGCAATCGGCTGGCGGCCAAGCGGTCCCTAATTGGGTAGTGCGGGCGAACGTGGTTGAGCGGCGGTTTGACGCGCTCGTTCGGTGTCCAAAATGCGATCGATCAACCTGAGCCCTGACAAGAGCACGCGACGTTCTCCGACTTCACCAGACGACTCGGTTGTTGCGAAATTGCGCAGCGACACGGCATCCGAGCGAACGGACGGCAAATCAGCCGCCGAGGCTACCTCGACGATGCGGCTGGCGAGGTCGACCAAATATGCTTTATCGCCCAAGCCGAATCCGCTCTTGGCGGCGTGATCGAGGAGCCTCGTGAGCTCGACTCGATACGTCGCGAGCAGCACTGCCCACAGGGCTTGTCGATGTCGAAGTGAGCGCGAGATGAGCTCGTGCAATCCGTCTGCCGTGTCTTCTGACGGGCGATCCATTGCGCGGAGGATACATAGAACCTCTGCGCTCGGGGATACGTCGCGAATCGATCGGTTTCAGATGGAGCGAGCAAAACGCAGCACGGTTGTTCAAGGCCCAACGATCTGAAAAGTTCGTGCATCGTCGAGGTCATCGAGGTCATCGAGGACTTCCAGACAGCAGCGAAGATGCGTCACCTCCACGTCGATGTACGCACTGTCCACTCGAAGGACACGGCTGTTGTCGACGCCGAAACGAACTCGACCGTGCCGGCCGGAAACCAGACCGAAATGCGCCTCTGACGCACTCGTGTGAAGAGCATGCACAGCAGCAGCCCGCCTTGCGCCTCGTGTGAGAATCAGTCAAGACGCTCAGCTCTCATTCGACTCGTCGCCCCGTAAATTTCATCGCTACGTTTGCCCGCCCGACACTTGTACAGGCGAGCTGGCGCAGATGATTTTCGGGGCGTCGACGTTCCAAACCTCACCCCTCGCGTTTACGTATCCACTGTGACCGCCAAGCCGCCGATCACCCAATCACTAGGTACACCAACGAACTCGGACAAACCCTCCTCGCAGGAAGGCGACCCGGACGCTTTGGCAACCATTCCCCGTGAAGAAGAAGCGCTGCTCGAACGCGTGCGCGCGCATCTTGCCACGCTCAAGCCCACCACGAAGGCGCCCGTTTCGGACCACGAAGAACAGCTCTTATCGCTTCGAGATCAGATTGCTTCGGCTCGTCTCGAAGACGTCCCGGCGCTCATGCAGCAGATGGAACGCATCGCAGGTATAGCTGCGCGACGTGCCGAAATCGTCACCGAGCCGGTCGATCCGCGAGCGCCTTACTTCGGCCATTTGCGTCTACTTGAATCGGACAAACCCGAGCGCGACGTGCTCATCGGACGCACCACACACATCGATGCCAGGGCTGGCGTGCGCATCGTCGACTGGCGTCATGCACCGGTGAGTCAGCTCTACTATCGCTACGAAGAAGGCGCCGAGTACGAAGAGACGTTTGGCGAGCGCGAGGTCGAGGGCAAGGTTCTCGTGCGGCGTACGGTCACGATCGACGAAGGCAAGCTCCTCCGAATCTCGTCACCGCAAGGCGTATTCGTACGAGGTGAAACGAGTTGGCGAGCGTTGTCGAGTCGCTCGGTCGAGCTGTCGGGCGGTCAAGGATCGGCGATGCGTCCCGAGGACGTGCGTGGATCGCTCGGTACGGGAGCGGCGTTTGCAGCGCGCGAAGATCGTCACTTGCCGGAAATCGCAGCGTTACTCGATCCGCGTCAGTTCGAACTCATCTCGCGAGCCGACGCGGGCATCGTGGTCATTCAAGGCGGCGCGGGTAGCGGCAAGACGACCATCGGCATTCACCGCATGGCGTATCTCGCGTTCAACAATCGCGTGCGCTTCTCGGGCGACAAGATGGTCGTCATCGTGGGAAGTCCCGCGCTTCGTGCGTACATCAGCGAGATCTTGCCTGCGCTTGGCATCGGCAACGTCACTGTGGATACGTTCGGCGAGTGGGCGAGGCTTGCGCGTCAGAGAGCGTATCCGTGGCTCATCGTGCCGATCGAAGAGAGCACGCCGAGTGCGGTCACGCGTTACAAGACGCACCCAGCGCTCTTGCGTTTGTTGGAGAAGCGAGCGCGCGCGTATCGCGACGATCCCACGACGCGCAAAGACTCGCGCGGAATCCTTTATTTCTGGGCCGATTTGCTCACGAACAAAGAGCTCATCGAGAAGACGTTTGTTGCGGCCAACGACCCTGAATTCGGGATCGACAAAGTGCGTCAAGCATGGCGTTGGTGTGCTGAGCGTTGTCCTGCCGTGCTCGATCTTGATCCGGGTGATCGTGCCGAACGCAAGGCGGCGATGGCGGACGAACCGGCGGAAGAGCCTGAAGAAGGTCAGTTGGGTGCGGACGATCGTCCGCTTGATGAAGACGAGCGCGCGATGCTCGATTCCGAAGACGATGCACTTCTTTTGAGGGCATACCAAATCATCAAGGGCGAGCTGAAGAAGGGCAAACAGCCGCTGGTGTACGAGCATTTGTTCGTCGACGAAGCGCAGGACTTGGCGCCGATTGATCTGTCTGTGCTGATCAACGTCGTGTCCGAGCGCAAGAGCGTGACGCTTGCGGGTGACACCGCGCAGCGTCTGTACATGGACTCCGGCTTCCGTGACTGGAGTCTCATGTTGAACGACTTGGGTTTGTCCACGGTCAACATCGAGCCGTTGCGGATTGCGTATCGATCGACGCGCGAGGTGCTTCAGTTCGCTCGGCATGTGCTTGGGCCACTGGCGGATCCGACGCCACCGATTGCACCTCGAACCGGAGCGCCGGTCGAACATCATGCGTTCCCGAGCCAGGGGGCGGCGGTAGCGTTTCTTGCAGAGGCGATGCGTCCACTGTTGTCACGCGAGCCGCGGTCTACGCTGGCGATCCTTGCGCGTCATCCCGAGCAAGCGGATGCGTATTACGACGCGTTGGTGATGGCGGAGATTCCGAACTTGCGCCGCATCCGTGCGTACGAGTTCGCGTTTCGTCCGGGCGTTGAGGTGACGGAGATTCGGCAGGTCAAAGGCCTCGAATACGACTACGTGGTGCTCATCGACGTGAACGCATCGAGTTATCCCGAGGACGCTGAATCGCGGCACTTGCTGCACATTGGTGCGACGCGTGCAGCCCATCAGTTGTGGGTCATCTCGACGGGCAAACCTTCGCCGCTTCTCCCGAGCTGGCTGCTTGGTGAGTAAAACCCTGTGAATTGCATGTCCGATGAGAATTCTTCATAGGACGCGTAAGTGTCTCTTGACTCTTACGGTGCTGGGAGTAGGTTGCCGCTCGCCTTCGCCGAAACAAAAGCGAAACGCGTGACGCGGGGTGGAGCAGCCTGGTAGCTCGTCGGGCTCATAACCCGAAGGTCGTCGGTTCAAATCCGGCCCCCGC
>CAZETM010000572.1:0-6327 GCA_964514885.1 uncultured Polyangium sp.
CATAAATGAGCGATGACGTTGGGGAACGTAATGGCACGCGGACCCGGCTGAGCGCTGTGGCACGTGCTGGGATGGTGTTTTGCAGGCTGTTGCGCGTTGTGAATCGTCGGTCGGACTTGCTCAGCGTGTGAACAAGTGGCTCGTTTCCATCGCCAGACCGTCTTTGCAAAAGTTGTCGGCCTCGCCTTGATGATCAGGTTCACTTCGCAAAAGTTGTCACGACCCTCCAAGGTAGTCGCCCAGGGTGACATCTGGTGGGCCGACCTCGATGAACCTGCCGGTTCGGCGTCCGCTTTCCGAAGGCCCGTCGTGATCGTCCAGGGAGACGCGTTCAACCGCAGCCGCATCGCGACCGTCGTTTGATGTGAACGCGACACGATGCCCTGCTGGGTTTGAAGAACTGCGCACGTTTCGCGTGGGATACGCGCGCAGTCGTGTAGCGTTCTTCGACGACGTCAGGGCGCGAGCCTGGCGAGGAAGATCTCGTAGATGCCCTCAGCGACAAGAGTGCCGAGGCCGAAGTCCATGTTTTTATTGAAAGCACCCGTGACGATCGCGTTGCTCGCAGAATCGATGGCAACCGCTAATCCGCGATCGTAGGGGCCGCCGCCGCCGTCGCTCCGCAGGGGCGAACCTTTGCTCCAGAGATGGTTGCCCAACGGATCCAATCGAACGACAAACAGGTCCCGCCCGCTTCCACTGTACGAAAGATAGCTGCCGCCAAAGTCGACGAAGCCGCTAAACTCTCCCGCCACGACGATGTTGCCCATTGCGTCGCTTGCGATCACTCGCCCCATCTCGTCTCCGTAGCCGCCGAACCGCTTGCTCCACAGATGGTTTCCGCTGGAGCTCAGTTTGACGACAAAGACGTCGGTGTTGCCTGCGGCGGTGATCGGTCCGCCGCCGAAATCGACGGTACCCCCGAATTCACCCGTGAGCAGTACGTTGCCGGCGCCGTCGACTGCAGCGCCATGGCGCTCACCATCAAAGGAACGACTCCATAGAAACGAGCCACTGGGGTCGAACTTGGCCACGAAGATTTTCCATCCACTGTTGGCATTGAGCGGTCCGCCGCCGAAGTCGATGGAACCTTGGAAGAATCCGGTGACCACAACATTCCCCGCGCCATCCACCATGACGTGGTTTGCATAAGCGCCCTCGGTATCCCCAAAGCGGTGGCTCCACAGGTGGTTGCCATTCGTGTCGAATTTCGCGACAGCAACGTTCATCCCACCCACACACGTGAGCGGACCACCGCCAAAGTCGACCGTGCCCTGGAAGTACCCTGTCATGACCACATTGCCCATGCCATCGATCGCCGTCCCTGTCGCGGTCTGGAGTCCGTCGTCTCCAAAACGGCGGCTCCACACGTGGTTGCCACTCGAATCCAGTTTCACGAGGAGAAAGTCGTTGTTGCCCGCGCCCGAAAGTCCACCGCCACCGAAATCCACGCCGCCCCAGAGGTCGCCAGCCATTACGACATTGCCCGCTCCATCCGCAGCCACCGCATGTGCAACCAGACCGTTGGACGAGCTGAACCCGCGACTCCAAATGTGGTTGGCCTGGTTGTCGAATTCCGCAATGAAAACGCCACCACTTCCGCCGGCACACTCGGCGAGCAGGCCACCTCCAAAGTCGATGTTCGCACCGCAGGATCCCGTGATCACGAAGTGATCATTGCTCTTCGTTGCAATCGCGTTCGAGTCCGCGAAGCCCGGGAAACCAATTTTTTTGTTCCAGTTGGTGGTTTCGCAGTTCGTCCCCGCAAACCCGGCCGCGCAGGCGCAGGTGTACATATTGATGCCGTCAACGCATGTGCCGCTGTTTTGGCAGGGGTTGCTGGCGCAATCGTCGATGTCGATTTCGCAGTTCGTCCCTGCATATCCGTCCGGGCAGGCGCACGCATACGTATTGATTCCATCGGCGCAGCCGCCGCCATTTTGACAGGGGTTGCTGGCGCAATCATCGATGTTCGTTTCGCAGTTCGTTCCTGTGTATCCAACCGCGCAGATGCACGAATAAGTCGTGGCGCCGTTGATGCAGGCGCCGCTGTTCTGGCAGGGGTAGCTCGTACAATCATTGGCGTTCGTCTCGCTCGGCGCCCTGGCGCACCTTGCTCCAATGCCGTAGTTGCGGAAGGTCGGGCTGTTTCTGGTGCGGTACGTGGACTCCTGCGGGCCCTCGCTGTCCATCCAATTGCCGCCCCGATTGACTCGCTCGGTTCCACTCAGCGTATTCGCACAGTTATTGCACGGAAGGGCGTACGGCGATTGGTACAAGTCCAACGTCCACTCCTTCATACTACCAGCTAGGTCGGCTTGGCCCCATTTCCCGTCGCCTTTGGGTGATTTCGCGCCCACCTTCAGAATGTCCGCGAATGTGCAACTACCTGCCGCTGAGCCATCTCCCCGGCAACCATACGTCGAATACGTACCATCAATCGTATACGAATTCGCTGGATTCGACCAGGGGTACCGACGTTGCTCGTTACCGCCTGTCGCCGCGTAGTTCAACTCCGCTTCCGTCGCCAAGCGTCCACCATCCCACGCGCAGAACGCGAAGGTTTCATACCAGTTCAAGCAGTTCTGCGCCTTCGTCTCGTTCGCACCCGCCGTGTCCGTCCATGTCTGGTAGCTTGCAAAGCACTTTACCGCCGTCTTCAACGCCGCTTGATCCACCGGCAAATTTGCATTCCACGCTGTATTCCACCCACTTCCAGCTATCAACGGATGCGCCCCAGCGCCTGAGGCTGGTTTGTTCCCCGGGTATGCTTCGACAAACTTCCGGAATCGCGCCACCGTCACCTCGAAACGGTCCAGACGGAAATTGCTCACCGTTGCTGGGGAATTGCTGAAGTTCGACGCGGAAACGAAGTTGCTCTGGTTGAACGTTCCGCCCATGACCATGCTCGATGCACAGCAGTTCTCGTTGTTTAGCGGGCCGCACGACGCAGGGACTGTCCCGTTGCAACTTGCGGGAATGCATGTCACGCCATTGCCAGAATAACCGGCCTTGCACGCGCAGCTCGACGAGCCCTCGGTATTGGTGCACGTCGCGTTGACGTTGCATCCACCATTGTTCGTGGCGCACTCATTGATGTCCGAGCACGTGATACCGGTACCCGCGTATCCATCCTTGCACGCGCAGCTCGACGAGCCTACGGAATTGGTGCACGTCGCGTTGACACTGCATCCACCATTGTTGGTGACGCACTCGTCGATGTCCGTTTCGCAGTTCGTTCCTGTCGTTCCAGCCGAGCACACGCACGAATAGGCATTGACGCCATCAATGCAGGTACCAGCATTCTGACAGGGCGCGGCTGCGCAGTCGTCGATGTTGGCCTGGCAGTTCGTCCCGGCGTATCCGGCGGAGCATGCACACGAATACGAATTGACGCCATCGGTGCAGCTTCCGCCGTTCTGACAGGGCATCGCTGCGCATTCGTTGATGTTGTTCTCGCAACTGACCCCTTCGAAGCCGGCCGCGCATGTGCAGTCATAATGGCCGATGTCGTCGGAGCAGACGCCGCCATGTTGGCAGGGGTTGCCTGCGCAATCGTCGACGTTCGTATCGCACGTTTTACCAGTGAAACCATGCGGGCACGTGCACGTGTAATCATGGACGCCGTCGGTGCAGGTTCCCCCGTTCTGGCACGGGCTGCCCGTACAGTCGTTGATGTTGTTCTCGCAACTGACGCCTTCGAAGCCTACCGGGCATGCGCAGTCGTAGTGTCCGATGTCGTCGGAGCACGTTCCGCCATTTTGGCAGGGATTCGCCGCGCACTCGTCGATGTTTGTTTCGCAGCTTTTCCCAGAGAAACCATGGGCACAGGTGCAAGCGTAGTCGCCCACGACGTCGGCGCACGTTCCACCATGTTGGCAGGGATTCGGCGAACAATCATTGATGTTGGTTTCGCAGGATTCACCCTCGTATCCCGCGGCGCAGGCGCACGCATGCGTGTTCACGCCGTCCGTGCATGCCCCCTCGTTCTGGCAGGGATCAGGCGAGCAATCGTCAATGTTCGTTTCACAGTTGTCGCCCTGGTACCCAGCCACGCATTCGCACGAATACGTGTTCACCTCGTCGATGCACGTTCCACCATTTTCGCAAGGATCCCCCACACAGTCATTGATGTTGAACTCGCAATTCGTTCCCGTAAACCCGGCCGCGCACCCGCAATCGTAGTGGTTCACGTGGTCGATACAGACGCCATCGTTCAGGCAGGGATTGCCAGCACAATCGTTGACGTCCACTTCACACTTGGTGCCACTGAAGCCGGGCACGCACGCACAGCCATATCCGGCCTCACCGTCGACGCATGTCGAACCGTTTTGGCAGGTGTTGCCAGAACAATCGTCGATGTTGATTTCGCAGTTTGGCCCGCTATACCCAGCCGCACACTGACAGGTATAGCCGTTCGCTCCGTCCGAGCAGACGGCACCGTTCAGGCAAGGATTCCCGGCGCATTCGTCGATATTGGTTTCGCAGTTCGTTCCTGCAAACCCAGGGGGGCACGTGCACAAATACGCATTCACTTGGTCCGAACAAGTTCCGCCGTTCTGACAAGGCGCCACAGTGCACTCGTTGATGTCAACCTCGCAGTTCGCTCCCGTGTATCCGGGAGCGCAGGCACACGTGTAGGTGTTCAGCCCGTCGGTGCAGGTGCCACCGTTCAGGCAAGGAAGCCCGGCACAATCGTCGATGTTTGTCGCGCAGTTCGTTCCCGAATAGCCCGGCGCACACGTGCACGTGTATCCAACGTTCTTGCTCACGCACGTGGCCCCGTTGATGCACGGGTTTGTCATGCAATGGTCGGCGAACGTAAAACACACCTCAAGCGATGGTCGCAACGAGATTGTTGGCGAATCGCTGCTCACGAAGATCGTTTCCTTCGATGCGCTTGGACCTTTCGTGCTCTTCGGCGCTAACAGAAAACCCTTGTTCTGCACCGTCCCGTCCAGCCAGTCCTGCACCACCGTCCGCTTCAGTGTCATTGTCTGCACCGTGTTTACCGTCGACCCCACGATGCTCCCGAGACCCACATTCAGTGTCTGGTTGTTGAACGACGCAAACGTCACCGTGCTCTCGCTCCAAGCCGCCACCGCCGCATTGGCGTTGAGCTGGAGGTCCGAAACAACCGTCGTCGTCGTCAACTTCAGTACGGCAGTGTCAACGGATACGTTTGTCGGAACCGCGCTCAGATCGAACTTGACGAGCGCTTGATACTCCCCACCGATGCGAATCGTTGGTGCCGTGGACATCGACCCTGGGGTCGTCACGTTCGGGGTGATGGTCGTGTCTTCGACGGCGCCAAGCGTACCGCGCTGAACGGTGACGCAACTCGAGAGTGCTTGTTCCGCCTTGGCGCTGCGCCCTTCGTCGCTGTTGGAGTGCGCTTCCGATCCACATCCAGAGTTCCAAAACCCGCTTGCTATGGCGCCCATGGAGACGACCGTGGAGGCCATGTGGCGTGTAAATCGATGGCGGAGCAGTTTCATAAAAACCTTCTTTGGTGAGTGAAACTTCGAACTCGTCACGCTTAGCAGCTTTTGATGTGACCCGTGGCGTGTTTCATTCCGAGTCAGAAACAAAACGCATGCCACGACATGCCTGCTTCATTTCCCTCAAAGCAGCAGCTTTTGACGGAATGGGCAAAGCGCACGTCGTCGTTTTTTACGGGATTACGCAAAGTCTTGCGGGATACCGCAAGGCGCCAGCGTCGATGCTCGAACGTCGATCGGTTTGAGCGCTCGACGTTCGAGTCCCACTTGGTTCCAGCGATGCCGAGTTGGGGGAACGGATCGACACCCTCGTCTTCGGGACGATTTTGTCGAGCGAGCGTTCCTTCGAGTCGAATGCGGCCCGTCGGGATACGCGCGACACTTCCATCGTCGAGCGTCACGTCGAACCCACATGTTTCAGCATCCCGCGACATGAGGTCTGTCCCGAGAAACCTTACGCTACGCAGGTCGGATGCTGCATCCGGCGGGCGCTGCGACACGGTGCTTATGACCACCGTCGCACACGTTGTTGGGTCCGAGAAGCGTGCGGCAGTGGATGCATCGCACATGGGACCAAACGCGTGTTGCACGGCGAAGTCTGTGGGAGGGACGATACAGGCACCTAATCCTTAATCAAGCGCTACTTCCCGAACGCTCCTCTGTTTGAAGTGGTTCTTGAGTTGATGACGAACGTTTCAGGTGAACGAGCGGGACTACATCGTACTTTTTTTGAAGGGAGCGAAAAAAGTTTCGTGAAAAGTGATCGCTGACTGCCCATTACAGGTATGGGTGATAAAGCGAAACGGCGGTTGCAAGTTTGGTTTCA
>CAZETM010000573.1:0-1479 GCA_964514885.1 uncultured Polyangium sp.
CGCTGAACACACCAACGATATCACCAATAGGATCGTGAAATAGCTCGCCGGTTAGAAGGGGCAATTCGCGCTCAGCCAATACTTGCAAGGGATGGTTTCTAGATACGGCAATGATGCGGCCTCCGCGTCGCCCGTCTCCAATGACCGGGCCCCAGTTTGCCACGAAAAACCTATCCAGCGGTTCGGATTCGGCCATTCCTTGCGAAGTGCCCACGCCCGTACAAACTGGTGAGCTTGAGCCATCTGCCGGCGCGGAACAAATCGAGCCTGAAAAACGGCCCCATGCTGGCGCTGCTGGACTCACCTTCGGATTTCGATTCTGCGTGGTAAAAACGTACGATTTTCCATCCGGCGACTGCGACAAATGGCGTGGAAACCTGGCAATCGATACGGACTCGTTTTCCGGGCAATTCGATTCGAGCGTAGGAATTCGCAAATGCACCGACGGCTGGGCCGTGACCGCTCGCAGATCATTGCAACGAATCCGCGCCTCTTCGACGCGCCAACCGAGCAAACACGCCGATATCACCACACCCATCGGCAACACGAGCGGCACTTCGGCTCGTTTCCACCGCGGCAGGTGCGTCAGGACAACCCCGACCAGCAACACCGCACCCAGCATCCACACAGCCTCGTGGATCGTCCAGTAGAGCGCTTCGGCAAACGCCACAAATTCGTATGTCCACAAAGCATATGCACCGAGTTCGACCAGCAGCGCGATGACTCGCACGGCACGTCGCTGGACTACGCGAGCCGCGACAAACGCAGCGGTCACGATCACCGCGACGACCATTGGAACCGGCAAGCCCGCATCGGTGAGCAAAAACGTGAACCCGAGCAGCGCTCCGGTGAAAAATGCTACGAGCGTGGCGGCCAAGTGTCCGCGATGAGCCGGAAGGGGCCGGACCATCCACTGACTCAACCGCTCGATTGAAGAGATCATGGCAAGCGTCGGACTACGGGTCGGTGTGCAGGGACAAACCAGAGGCGAGGCACGCGTGCGATGAGCGTTTCGGTGATTTTAGCGGCCTATGACGAGGCGGGCACCATCGAACAAATCGTGCGGGGCTGCCAGGAGCATACGCCGGGCCTGCACGAGATCATCGTCGTCGATGATGGTTCGAAAGACGAAACCGCTCCGCTTGCAGAAAAAGCAGGCGCTCGCGTGATTCGTTTGAGCCCCAACGGTGGCAAAGGCGTGGCCATTCGCCGAGGCATCGCGGAAGCCTCCGGCGACATCCTGCTGTTCATGGACGCCGATGGCCAAGACGACCCGCGTGAAATTCCGCTATTGCTCCAAGCATTCGCGCCCAACGTGGACATGGTCGTCGGTTCGCGTTTCCTCGGAAGGTTTGGCGACGGAGCGATTACACCGCTCAATCGCTTGGGAAACCAAGGGCTCACCGAAGTGGTGAACCTGCTCTTCGGCGCTCGTTTGACCGACACGCAGGCAGGCTTTCGTGCCGTGCGCAAAACAGC
>CAZETM010000573.1:1579-6322 GCA_964514885.1 uncultured Polyangium sp.
AACGTTTGAGCATCAACGAATAATCATCCGAGTCAGTACGAAAAATGCTTCGGCCGCACGTTCACGCACCTGCGAGCCGCGAAGTGTCGCCAACGCTCGCACGACGTTTTCATCGAGGTAGGGCCTATCTCCAAAACGTTGCGAAACGTAGCCCGATACGAGGTGCACCTTGGCCTCGACGTCTTCGAGCTCGAGCGGGACGTACACTTCGAGCCTGCCCTCGCCGAGGTCGTTGTTCGGAAATTCGCCAGCCAGCACGGTTGCATGCGCTTTGAAGACGCGCGCCACTTCGCGAGCAACTTGTTGATGATCCTGGTTCGTATCGTGAAACGGGTGCGTCAAGACAAGCTCGTAGTCGTTTCGTAAAACTTCGAGCGCGGAATAAATGCGTGCGCGCTCAGACTCGAAAACGCCGCTGCATGCGGGCAGCAAAAAGCTCGTGTGATCGGTGATCGGATGGCCCGTACGTGCGGAAAGCCAGCGGATGTTCGCTTCGAATTCGGCGCGTGCACGAGCTGCTTCAGCGTCGTCGATCACGCCGCGATGATCGCTGAACACGAGCACGCCGACACGTGAGCCCGTGCGACACGCACGCGACCAAAGCCCGCCCGCGAGCAGCTCGATGTCGTCGCAATGAGCGCCGACGAAGAGAATGCTGGACGGGAGTTTCATGCGGGTTTTCGCGACAAGAAACCGGATCGATGGAGCCACGACGCCGTACGCGGAAGTCCCTCGTCCATCGTCGTCGGACATGCGCCTGGAAAGCATGTTTGAAGCGCCGTGACATCGGCGACTCGACGCACGACCGTGTCCCAGGTGCGCGCAGGTTTGACGGTCAGGTGCGTGTCGCTTGCGTCGAAAAGTGCGAGGATTCGCCGAGCAAGAAGGCCAATTTGCGTCTCGTGGCCCGTGCCCACGTTGAGGATCTTTCCTTCGGCACGGTGCGCTTCGAGCAGCACATCGACCACGTCGTCGACGTAGGTGAAGTCGCGTGTTGCCCCATCGCCAAGAATCTCGAGCGCACCGCCGGGCCGATCGAGCGCAGCCATCATGTTGGGGATCGCGTTGCGATAAATGCCTGGTGGATCTCCTGGGCCATACACGTTGAAGAGCCTGAAGATCACGGACGGCAAACCGCTCGCTTGCACGTACTGCTCGCCCAAACGTTTCGTCGTCGCGTACGGAGTGCTTGGCAGTAGCGGACCGTCTTCGCGAAAAGGAACGTGCGCAGGACCGTACGAAGATGAAGAACCGGTGTACACGAAAAGCCCGCAACCTACGCGTTTGGCAAACGCGAGCGTGTGCAACGTGCCCTCGGCGTTTGTCCGGACGTCCAGCGTTGGTTGTGCCAGCGAGCGCGCGTTCGCGAACGATGCAGCAAGGTGATAGATGCGATCGTACGGGCCTTCCGGCAGCGCCTCGAAGTCCTCGGGCATGCGGATATCACAGTGGAAAAACCGCACGCGCGAGAGCGTTGCACCGAGGAGCGCCGTCGAGTGGTGCATCGACAAGTTGTCGGCAATCACGACGTCGTGACCGGCTTCCACGAGAGCACGTGCGAGGTTCGAGCCGATGAAACCTGCACCGCCGGTGATGAGAGCTCGCACTCGTTTTCGTCCTCGGTCGCGGTTACAAAACCGCACTTAATCTGGCATCTTACAGGGTGCCTTCTACACGGTGCAACTGAGCCCCTTTCGCCTCATGCCCCTCGTTTCACTCATTCGTCCTCCGTGTGCCGTCGGTCGGCTCGCACTCACGCTCAACGTGACGCCGCCGCTCTCCGTTGCGTGTTTGGCCGGTAGCCTGACGACCGCAGGATTCGAGGTCGAAATCGTCGACGCGATAGGCGAAGGCGTGCACGACATGCGACCGGGCTACCACGCAAACGTGCTCGTCAACGGACTCACGACGGAAGCGATCGTCAGTCGCATCGATCCGAACACGTCGCTCGTGGCCATCTCGTGCATGTTCTCAACCGATTGGCCGATCGTGCGTGAGATCATCGCTGCCATCGATCGCAAGCTTCCTGGCGTGCCGATCCTCTGCGGCGGTGAACATCCCACCGCCACACCCGAGCACACGTTGCGCAGCGCTCCTGCACTTCTCGCGTGTGCTCTCGGCGAAGGCGAAGAGACGATCGTCGATGTCGCGCGCGCGATCACCTCGGGAAAGAGCCTCGTCAACGTGCCTGGGCTCGTCGTGCGCACGCGTGCTGGCAACGTGCGCACCGGCGCGCGTTCGCGCATTCGCAACATCGACGAGATCCCTCTTCCGCGCTGGGATCTCACGCCCATCGAGACGTATCTCGCGGGTGGCTACAGCTTCGGTGTCGATCGCGGGCGCACGATCCCGATCGTTGCGACGCGTGGTTGTCCCTATCAGTGCACATTTTGCTCGAGCCCGCAGATGTGGACCACGCGTTACGTCACGCGCACGCCTTCGCGTGTCGTCGATGAGATCGAGCAGTACGTGCGGCAATACGACGCTCAAAACATCGACTTCTACGACCTCACGGCGATCATCCGCAAAGACTGGATCGTCGCCTTCTGCGAAGAGTTATTACGGCGCCGTATCGATATTACGTGGCAACTTCCAAGCGGCACGCGGAGCGAAGCGATCGACGGCGACGTGGCTCGACTGCTTTACCGATCTGGTTGTCGCAACGTCTCGTACGCGCCGGAGAGCGGCTCGAAGACGACGCTGAAGGCCATCAAGAAAAAGGTGGACCTCAAACGAATGGAAAATTCAATGCACGCGTCGGTCGAGGAAGGGCTCAACGTCAAAGCCAATATCCTCGTGGGGTTTCCCGAAGAAACGCACGAGCAGATCCTCGAAAGCCTTCGGTTTGTCGCGAAGATGGCCGCCACGGGTGTGCACGACGTTTCGATTTGGACCTTCTCGCCCTACCCCGGTTCCGAGTTGTTCGATGGTCTCGTCGCGCAAGGCAAGATCGGCGAAATGGACGACGACTATTACGCTGCGCTGCTTTCGTATTCGGACCTCGCGGGCGCAGTTTCTTGGAGCTCAAACGTTTCGTCCGATGCACTACGGGCCTATCGATTGCTCGGGATGACCATGTTTTACGCCGTGAGCTTTGGCATGCGACCGTGGCGACTGGCCAAGCTCGCGTCGAACGCAGTCACGGGTCAGTACGAATCGCGTCTCGAGATGTCGCTGGCGAACCTCGGACGAAAGCTGTCGCTAGCCTGGGGTCTTCGGTGAAGCGGATCGTTCCGCCGCTGTGCATCGCGGTTGTTTCGACGGTCGTTGCAGTTCAAAGCATGCGCCGACCGAACCTGTACGAGCAAGGCCCACACACCAAGGCTCAGCTCACGGTCCATTGCTCGGACGAACAACGCAAGGTCGTGGATGGGCTCGCCGTCGACGACGACTTGGGTGGGTTTCGCGTGACAAACATCCGGTGCGAAAGGACCAAAGTCATCGAGATCGACCTGCTTCGCGATACGACGCAGTTCTTGCTGATGGTCGCTGAGCCTGGTGCGGTGCCGCATGATGCGCCCCGACAAACCTCGCAGCACGACTTGTATTACAACCGTCGCGGTGCGCACGATGGCCCTCCGACAGACGCCGAAGTCAGCACGTTGCTGGAGCTACTCGCTAAACGCGTCCAAGCGGGCGAGCAGAAGGCCGGCTCAGGGAAGTAGCTCGTACACGATGAATCCGTTTTCTTGGTGGATGACCTCGAGCCGTTCGTTCCATCGTTCGGGCGGAAAAATAAGCTTCGTACGCGCGTCGTCGATCAGGACGAACATCGTTCCGGGTTGAACGATTTTCGGATCGAGCGCTTCTGGAGGCACGACCGCGCCGAAGACGGAGCGGGGAATGGCGTCCAAAACCGCAGCGCGCTGTCCGTTTGTCGGATTGGAAAGATGTATGAGCTCAAAGTGATGATCGGCCGCGAGCATGAACTTGGTTTGTGCTCCAATGGTTTGTCCGGAGCGTTTCAGGTACGGACCGAGGAGCTGGTGGTTGGTGTAAATCTCGCCTTTCAGCTCGCGCGAATGCGTTTCGAGCCACGCGGCGATCGGTTCTACCGTCGGGTCGCGCAGGGGATACTCCCTGAGAAAATCGTCCCGCAGGTGCAGCGGCACGAGGACCAGAAAACCGAGCACCACGGCGAGGCCGAGCTTCTTCGCGCCACCCCGAGCCGCAGCGACGAACGACCCCATCGCTGCTGATGCAAACAGCGGAACGACCAAGCTGGCTCGCAGAAACCAGCCCACAACGAGCAGCGATCCTGCCGCGAGCGTGTCGCGTAGACGTGGTTTCAGATCGACTTCGTGCGCTTCGACGACGCGACCGAGCAATAGGCCCACCGCGACGAGCGGCACCACGGCGTACCGGGAGGAAAAACCCAAGACGAACGCGGGGCCGATGTCGAGTGGGCTCAGGTGCGTCGCGACAAATGAAGCGAAAAACAACGCGGTAAACGCGCCAAGCACGCGTTCGAGAGGATCGAGACGACCTGTACGGACGAGCATCAGGAAAAACACCGCTGGAGAAACGATGGCGAGCGCAATGATCGCGGTCTTCGGGTTGTGGCTGGCAAACTCGCCGATCCACACCGGGTTGCCCGAATCGAGGTTGCCCACGCTGGGCGAGAAATGCACGAACCACAGCGGATCACGGTGGTAGATGCCGCCCACGCCGAGGTACGCGATGGGCCACGTGACGAGCCCCGCGAAGAAGGCGAGGCTCCGGTAGCGAACCAAGATCCACGGA